>NZ_JBIVRU010000009.1:80164-158614 GCF_044755845.1 Lysinibacillus sp. NPDC092081 | reverse complement strand
CAAAAATCTTATTAAATTTAAAGTATAAAGAAATCGGAGTTCATTTGGGCTAACGTGCTGAGAGATTAGTGCACCCCAACATTTGACTTAGAACCATAAAACTATAAAGACGCGATAAAGTAACTAGGCATATTAATGTATTGTTTGCCTCTCAAATAGAGATGGTGGAGAAAAAATTAGTTAATGATTTACCTTACAGATATGCTAAAAGTAATTTATCTAAGATTGGAAATTTATAATTAAATTTACATAATATTATAAAACTAATTATGATATGATTGAACTATATCGTATTTAATTAAAGGAGGAAATAAGAAGTGAAGAAAGTATTGTATTCATTATTTTTTGCATTGATTCTGTCTGTTTTGTCATTTAATGTTTTAGAGGCGAAAGCATCAGAAAAATTATCGAATCGTGCAGAGGCGATTGTTGAAATCGGAAAATTACTTGGTTTAGATGGCACTCAAAGAGAAACACAATTCAAAGACGTTCCGAAAAGTCACTATGCTAGCGGTTATATTCAATCGGCTGTTGATCGAGGGATTATAAACGGATATCCAGATGGCACTTTCAAACCTTCACAAGAATTAACTAGAGCACATATTGCTCTCTTTATTTCAAGAGCATTTGGATCAAAGTTACCTACGGGAAATGAGACATTCAAAGATGTAAAGAAAGATGATAGTGCTTATAGTGCAATTCAACAATTAGTGGCAGCTGGAATTACGACTGGCTATCCAGATGGCACGTTTAAGCCTAATAATAAATTAACACAAGATCACTTAAAAACATTTATCAGTAGAACAGACAGCTATTTAAAGACAGGTAAAAAACCTACATCGAATAATAATACAAGTAAGGGATATGGTACTTTAAAAGGTACAGTAATTTGGAAATATAACGATTTTATTGGTACTAAAGGAGATACAGGTGCCGCAATTTACCTATTCCCAACGAATGCTACATATCCAAGTTATACAAAACAAGAATTATTTAATTGGTTAGAAAGAAAAAATGAGTTAAAGGATGTATATAGAACTTTAGTTGATGCCAATGGGAATTATACTTTTAATAATCTACCTACAGGTAACTATATTGCCGTTATTTCATCTAAAAATGCGCATAGAAACTTATTAGAAGCTTTAAATCCGCACGATCAATTGAAAACTTTATTTGGTGATTATAATTATGAAATTTTTGAAGCTAATGCTATGACAATTTATAAGCATCAAATTAGAAATATTGAAATAAGCGATAAATCAACTGTTGATTTTAGTGCTGATTTTGGATATTCGGCATGGTGATGATTAAATTCAAGAACAAAATTAAGTGAATGTAAAAGGATTACAGCGTAATTTTATATGCTGTAGTCCTTCTTTTTATTTTTGCTATTATATGACTATCGTAGCTGACTGTTAACGGAAAGGTTAGTCGGTCTTAAAGAAAAGGCTGTTTCGCTATGGATGTCTGGGCTGGGATAAGAAATAGCACAGGCATAATACAATAAAGGCTATTCGAAGAAAGTACTCTCTAAGGTACTTCGAATAGTCCTTTAGTATATTTTAAAAATTAAAGTTGAAGATAATAGGAAAAGCCCCGTTTTAGAGGTAGATGTCTAAATGTTTGTATAATAAATAGAGAGGGTGAGAACAATGAACAGACACTTTTTTATTGCAGTTCCACTTCCTGCAGACATTAAAGCAGCTCTTAAAGTGAGATGTGAAGAAATGAAGACAGATTTTCATTTTAAACGGTGGGTTCATCAGGAAGATTATCACATCACATTGGCTTTTTTAGGTCATGCGGATGAAGAGCAATTACAGGATGTAATGGATGAAACGAAGAGAAATCTTCTGAATGTTCCTCCATTCGAATTAAAAATTCAAGGGTTCAATACTTTTGGGAGAAAAGAATACCCAAGAATTTTATGGGTTAATCTGCTCGAATCTCAGCAAATAAACTTTGTGAGAGAAATAGTATACCGTGATTGTATGAAGACTGGATTTGAATTAGATAAGAAGCCATTTTTACCACATATAACGGTTGCAAGGAAATGGGATGAAGGATACGGGAAATTTCCGTTCGAAGCATTGCTAGAAGAAAATTTTCAGCTTCCAGAATTTCTAGTAGAAGAAGTGATTTTGTACGAGTCAAAAATAGAGGAAACGCCAAAATATCATAAAAAAGCTGTCATTCGTTTAGATGGCCAATAATATTACAATCGCTCGTAAACCTAAAAAAGAAAAGGTTTATGAGCTTTTTTGCCTTAAAATATTTTATTTTTAATGATTAGTTCATCTTCCGTTCATTTAAGGATTTTATGCTAAGGATGTAAAAAGGAATGGAGGAATTCACTATGAATCTTGCCTGGAAAGAAATTAAGAAGAATAAAGTAAGATTTTTAATATTAGGTTCAATTGTTTTTCTAGTTAGTTTATTAACTTTTATTATTTCTGGTTTGGCGAACGGATTGTCACAAGATAATGCCGCTTTAATTAAGGATTTACCACAAGGTCAATTTTATATGAATAAGGATGCAGATCAAACTTATAATTTGTCAAAAATAGATAGCAGTATACAAAATGAAATATTGAGCAAAGAAAAAGATGCAGTAGCTTTTTCATTACAAATGGGCTTTTTAAATGATCAGGACAATAAGCAGCAAAGCGTTGCCTTTGTTACATCTACCGATTCAGTTTTATTTGAAAATGTGAAACATGAGGAAGTCATCTTAGACAGCTCAATGAAAGATAAAGGAATTAAAGTAGGAGATACATTAACGAATAATCAATTTAGTGGCAAGTTTGTAGTAAAAGGATTTGTCGACCAAAAGAAATATAGTCATGCACCTGTTGCCTATATTAATAAAGAGGATTATCAAGAAATTTACCGTGTGGATGAAATGCAGATGATTTTCGTACCAGACGGAGATTCTTCAAAAGAATTTGCTGGATTAGATTCATTTTCAAATAAAGCGTTTCTTAATACAATTCCAAGCTATAATGCAGAACAAATGTCTTTAAATATGATTGTTTGGTTTTTAGTAGTCATTAGTGGGATGCTGTTTGCGATCTTCTTCTATATGATGAATGTTCAAAAAATCGGTTTATACGGAATTTTGAAGGCCATTGGTGTGAAAACTAGCAAATTATTCAAAATGATATGGACACAGATGGCTATCATTACAGTTATTTCACTTATTTTGTCGGTAGCCTTTAGCCAAGCATTTAATCTGATAGCACCAAAAGGAATGCCTTTCACTTTAACAATTATGACAACAACACAATTATCGATCGTATTCCTAATCATTGGATTTATTGGTGCTACAATTTCAGGCATCCAAATTAAAAAAATTCAACCATTACAAGCGATACAGCAAGGAGAGGCTTAATATGACTTTATTTGAAATCGACGGAGTTAGAAAAACGTTTACGAATGGCGAAATAGCAGAGGAAATACTTAAGGGAATAGATCTTTCTCTAAAAGAAGGAGAAATAATAGCATTGGTCGGTGCATCTGGATCTGGTAAGAGTACACTTCTGACAATAGCTGCTGGACTTCAACCTGCATCAGAGGGGCATGTTACATTTGAGGGGGAAAATATGTCCATCATGAGCCCAGAAGAGGTTCGAAAAGTGCGAGCAAGTAAATTTGGGTTTGTCTTTCAGTTTGCGCACCTTGTACCTTTTCTTACAGTTGAGGAGCAGCTGCTGTTAATGCTAGATGTTTCTGAATCAAAATTAAAGAAGCAGGAACAAAAAAATGAAGTTGATCGAATACTAAAATTAGTAGGGATGGATCATCGAAAAATGGCTTATCCTTCTTCACTTTCTGGTGGAGAGAAGCAACGTGTTGCGATTGCTCGAGCAATCATTCATAAACCGAAAGTTCTATTCGCAGATGAACCAACAGCAAGCTTAGATTCACAAAGATCAAAAGAGGTTATGTTGCTAATAAGAGACTTGACTAAAACGTTAAACATTACTACTTTAATGGTGACACACGATGAAGAAATGCTTGCTTATACGGATCGAATTATTAAAATGAGCGACGGTGTTATTTTGCAAGAGGTCATTTAGATTGAACAGTAAAGAGCCACAACCACATTTTTTGATGGTTGTGGTATTTTTTTGATGAAACAGGCACTTCGCCATATTGTGGGGCTGATTTCCGTTCCGACTGGGCGCAATTATGAATTTTTTTATAAGCCTAGTGTTAAGTTACCAAATCACTAAACTAATGAAGCATATTATAGAAGGAAAGAAGGAGGTGACTTGAAATGGCGTTTGTTATTGCCTTATTGATTGTATTAGTAGCTTTAATAGCGGCATTCCAATTAACCGAAGGGAAATCGGAGAAAGGGAAATATATCATTTGGGGTATCATTACAATGCTTGCGTTTGCACCATTCTTATCTTTTGTTATTGGCGTAGTGTATGGAACGATGGTTAGTAATGGTTGGGTAGCATCGATTATGCTGTTTTTATTTCCTTTAATTTTTGTTATCGGGGTTATTATATTAATCTTAGGAATTTATAAGAAAGATGAAAAAGAGCATAAATAACTAGTTACTTGTCTCTGAAAAGGGGTTTTTCCGTTCAGTGTTTTAGTTATCTTAAATATAAAGGTAAAAAGCCGCGAGACTCCTACGAATTGTATTTGCGATGAAGTGTAAATGAAAATGTAGCGAAGGAGACATACAGACATATGCCTTCGTGCCCAACATCCTATTTTTTGCCCTGATGCGGCTCGTGCCTTGCCGGCGGAAAAGCATAGCGGTTTTTTACCATTTAGAATGTTTATGTGAATCGAGCTTTACGGCTTACTTTACAGACCATTCTCATTAATGTCCTGTGTATTGAAGGGAAGATCATAAATACAATATCCATTGTTTTACGCATTGGCATAGGACAAATAATTGGCTTATTTTTGTGTACGCCTGCGATAGTGATTTTGGCTAGTTGCTGTGGAGACATCATTTTTTGCTTTTTCAATTGTTTGGACATCACTGATTTATCGATATTAATAGCTGTTGCTTTATCAAAAATAGGTGTATCAACAAAAGTCGGACATAGCGTACTTACCTTGATGCCATATTCCTCAGCCTCATAGTGTAGTGATGTCGTTAAGCCCACAACAGCATGCTTCGTAGTTGAATATGCCGCAGATATAGGAGATGGCCCCAATCCAGCTGCTGATGACGTATTGATGATATGTCCAAAACCTTGTTCCTTCATGATTGGATAGCCAACTTGAGTACCATATATAACGCCCCATAAATTAATATCTACAATGTCTTTCCATTGGTCCATCGTCATATCATAAAATTCACCGTACATAGCTATACCAGCATTATTGAATAAATAATCTAATCTTTGAAATTCCTCAAAAACATTTGTAATGACACGTTCAACACTTTTGTAATCGGTTACATTTAATTCTATAAATTGAGCATTCGAAGCATCTTTATTTAATTCTGCCTCTAGAAGACGTCCATCATGTTCGTTGATATCCGCAATAATGACAAATACATTACGATCTACTAACTCTTTGCAGATAGCCTTCCCTATACCTGATACACCACCAGTAACAATCGCAACCTTTCTCATATTCATCACCCCTCGTATGACTTCCTAATGGACAGTAGTTTCCTGCAATTGAAGCTGTTCAATGATAGCTGTGTATTCCCCAACGACAAGTTCTGCTCCTTTACTATTTAAATGAACACCATCTAACGTTAAATGTAGCCCTCTCTTTTTGGATAATCGGTCAATGCGCAAAGGGTTTTTATAAAACAGTACATCTTTCATTACTCGCATAACATTGGTGTTCATATAAGCCGAACTATTAACTTCTTCCAAGTGATGCGCAAACACCTCTTGCATATTTAAAAAGCTAACATTTGTATACTTAGAAGAAATGGACTGAATAATGGAGGAGAGCTCTTTTAATTCCTTATTAGGAGTGTTTTTTATCGCCTCTCCTATTAAAGCTGGTGTTACTAAAACGACATGTTTAGAGGATGCTAAAATCATTTCTAAACAATTTACATAGTAATCTTTAAATTCTTGATGATCTTTTGTAACTGGCTGTGCCTGTACTTTCAAAAGTTTAGAGTAGACATCATTGACACCAATCCAAAGAAAGCTGAGGTCATAAGAAGTAGCAAGCTTCGATTTCTCCAAACGAGTGTATAAGCTTTTTACTGTCTCACCTGGTTTACCGAGATTATCAAATTCGATATGTTGATGTTTTACCGTTAGTAGATTAAAAAATGAAACACCTGGTCGACCTTCTGTTAAGCTGTCTCCTATACATGCAATTTTCATTTATATCCCACCTATTTTTATTTCCTTTAAAAAAATAGTTATTGCCTGATTAAAGAGTGGTTCTAGTGCTTTAAGCTCCTGATTATTTGTAAGCTGACATAACCCCCCTAGCCATGTGCCTAGTAGAACTGTCCACTCATCAATATTTCCATCAACAAATTCCCCTCTATCAATTCCTTCTTGAAGGATCGCACGATAAGCGCCCATCGGTACAATCGCTAAATTGTATAATTGTTGCACTGATTCAGGGTTCGATTTTGGATTGGAAGCTAGTTCTTGCCCTGATCTTAATAAAGGTGTTTGGTAATGATAGAGAACATGCATGGCCATGCCATATAATTTTTCTGTTGTCGTGGAGTAGGTACAATCTTCTTGCAGCCATTTGTTGTGCCAATCTTGCATTGTTTGTTGCGCTAAAAGAACAAAAAGCTTCTCTTTATTTTCAAAATGGTAATAAATATGTCCTTTACTGTAGCCTGAAGCGGTTGAAATATCTCCAACTGATGTTTGATTATAGCCTTTTTGAGAAAACAAACTAACCGCATGTTCCATAATTTCAATTTTTGCTTTCTCGCTATCATAACGTCTTTTGTTCAATGATTTACTCCTTCTTAACATTTGAACGGTCGTTCTAATTTGATTATACAATATTTTATTAATTAATGAATAGTTAAACACCTAAGTCATCAAGTTTTTACAATTGCTACGGACAGCGCCAGCTACAGGAGTCTCTTACCTTTATACTTAGACATAATTGATTGAAGGAAATATTCACTAAACTGTTGAACTATAAATTATGCTTCAAAATCAGGAGGGGAATTAGATGGGGAGAGTAATAGAGTTTGAATTGAATAGTCAGAAGCCTGAAAAAGCAGCTGAGTTTTATGCCGAGGTTTTTGGTTGGGAGGTAGCTGCACCTAATTGGGAATATTGGGCTGTAACAACCGGGGATGATAAAAAATCAGGGATTAACGGCGGTATTGGAAAGGGGCCACATGACTATCCTTTTGGAACACGTATTCAAATTGAAGTGGACTCTATCGATGAAGCCATTTCTAAAGCTAAACAGAATGGTGCAATCATTGTTCGTGACAAGATGGAGTTTGATGAGTTTTATCTTGCTTATATGGTAGATCCAACTGGGCTTGACTTCGGCTTAATTCAAAACAAATAATCAAACGATTGTGAATTGGCATGGTCAATTAAATGTAGCCACAGGAAAAGCAAGTCTCCAATTTTTACGAGGAGACTTGCTTTTTATCATGAAGCAGCTAATCTAGTGAAATATGAAAAAAACGATGAAGTGCTTGTCGCCATTCCTTTTCGTTATGAGTTATATAGGTTGTTAGGGATTGTCCCTCGTATATTCGGAATTCATTGTTAAGCATTGTGTGTCGTCCGCGAGGGGTACGAATCATAGCGATTTTATCTTTTTGTTTAGAAAGTCTGGGTGCAAACTTTGCATCGTTAGCGTCGTCCAAAAAACTATAAAGTAAACGCCAATTATGTGTTGTTTGTTCGTACAGCATCCAGCCGTTCACTTCATCGCGTTCAATTTTATAAAATTCATTACCTTCACGGTGTTGATGCCCAGCTATTAGTGGAATGGGCTTACAAGGGGCTAGTGCACCTACGCCTACATCTGAAATATATGATTGGCCAGCGAAATTGACCAGCAATAGCTGATGCATAGGTACATCCTCAACAGGAGCATCTACTTCAACGTTGCGCCAAAACTGTGCATAGCGATTAGTTACAGAAAAGCCGAGTTCGCGAAGTAGCCAACTAAATAAAATATTTAGTTCAAAGCAATTACCTCCGCGATGTTGAATAATGATTTTTTGAAAAAGGTCAGGGATAGCGAAGGAGATGCCATGTTTCAAGGCAACATCTAAGTTCTCATAAGGAATGGTATGTAAATGTCTTGTTTGAAGCAGACCAAGTAGCTTAATAGATGGCTCTAAAGATCCTTGAAATTGAATAAGCTTTAAATATTGCTGTATTTGTAAATTCATAAAATCTCCTCACTTCCTTACTAAATAACATAACCGAAATAGCTTGAGAATACACGTGAATATTAGAAAGAAAATAATAGAAAAGTAGGTAAATAACTTGTAAAATGAAAATATTAGCTACTATATAGAGAAATATTTCCCGTTATTTTAGTTAATAATAATGATTGTAAGGTAGGTATACGAATGACAAGCGAAATGAAATGGTTAGAAGTAAATTCATACGATGAAATGAGCGAAGTAGCAGCGGATATTTTCACTAAACAATTACAAGTAAAGCCAGCGAGTATTTTAGGATTAGCAACTGGTGGTTCTCCTGTAGGAATGTATAAGGAATTAGTGAAACGCCAACAAGCTGGACATATATCTTTTAGCGACGTGATGACCTTTAACCTAGACGAATATGTAGGTCTTGATCAATCAAGTCCGGCAAGTTATTGGACATTCATGCATGAGAACTTATTCAATCATGTAGATATTAAGGAAGAAAATATACTTTTACCAAATGGTAAGGCAGAAAATTTAAATGCTGAGTGTGAGGCTTATGATGCCCGAATTAAGGAAGCGGGAGGAATTGATTTGCAGCTTCTAGGTATAGGCGTTAACGGACATATTGGCTTTAACGAACCAGGTACACCTTTTGGTTCACCAACTAATATTGTAGAGTTAACTGAATCTACACGCACAGAAAATGCAATTTATTTTGATGATTCTAAGGATGTACCGACACATGCTATTACAATGGGTATTCAATCTATTATGCATGCTAAGGAAATCGTGTTAATTGCATTTGGTGAAAAAAAACTAGAGGCTATGGAAAAATTAAAAAGTGGTATCGTCACTGAAGATTTCCCAGCAAGCCAATTATTAAATCATCCAAATGTAACGGTTATTTACGGCGGAACAAAATAGGAATTAAGCGTAGACTTTATATTATTTGAAGTCTGCGCTTTTTTATTTTGAGTTCGAAGATACGGATAGGAGCGACGGATAGAACTGGCGAAATGATGGATAGAAATTAGAGCGACGGATAGAACTGCCAAAGTGACGGATGGAAAAGCGAAAGCGGCGGAAAGAAAAGCCGAAGCGACGGAAAGAAATCAAAGCGACGGATAGAACAGCCAGAGCGATGGATAGAACAGTCAAAGTGACGGATGGAAAGGCGAAAGCGACGGAAAGAAGAGCCGAAGCGACGGAATAAAATCAAAGCGACGGAATAAAATCAGAGCGAAGGAAAGACCCATCAAAGAGAGGGACATTCACCCGGAAGGTAGATGTATAGGCACTAGCTTCCCTATAAATCAATGCTACAATATTATCTATAGGCTAGAATAAGAAAAACTATAGGAGGGGTTAGTGTGAAAAGCACCGTACCACATTTACAAAAAGGCGATACAGTTGGCCTTGTGGCTTTATCAAGTAAAGTAGAGCCCGAAAAGCTAGGAGATGCTATAGCCTTTCTTGACGATTTAGGTCTTAACTATATAATTGGGGATACTATTCAGGCAAAGCACGATTACCTGGCAGGTAGTGATGAGGAGCGTCTGGCTGACTTTCATGAGATGGTAAGAAATCCAGAGGTAAAGGCAATTTTTTGTGTCAAGGGGGGCTACGGCTCTGCGCGAATTGCTGAAAAGATTGATTACGGACTACTTGAGGAAAATCCAAAAATCTTCTGGGGCTTCTCTGATCTTACATATTTACATTGCGCGATTAACGAATTTGCTAATTTAGTGACGTTTCATGGACCGCTACTTATGTCTGTAGGAAGACTAGATGATTTATCAAAGAAAATGTTTTTACAGCTATTTTCACCGATGGAATTACAGTATACGGAGGATATTTCCCCATTAACAACGATTGCACCTGGTGTAGCTCGTGGAGAGATTATTGGTGGAAATTTACGTCGCCTTGTTAATACATTAGGAACAAAATTTGAAGTTCACACAGAAGGTCGAATTTTATTGATTGAGGAGCTTGCAGAAACCATTCCAACAATCGATGCGATGCTGCAGCAATTAAAGCAGGCGAGAAAGCTTGAACAGTTAGCAGGTGTTGTGATCGGTTCCTTTACACAAACAGAAGCAGATGAAGCGGCACTATTTACTTTAATGAAGGATTATTTTGCGGATTTAGGCGTCCCAGTTGTAGCAGGCTTTAAAATTGGCCATGATTCAACGAATATTGCTATTCCATTAGGAGTAGATGCTATTTTAGATGCACAGGAAAAGAAACTGAAGATTTTGCCTGGTGTGCATTAAAAGAAGCATCTTATGTTATGTTAAATTGATTAAAAATAGGGGGAAGAAGATGGATATTGAGCAAAAACTATATCAGTCGGCGGTAGAATTGATCGAAAAAAGATATCCTTCTGGTTGGGGTGGTGCTGCAGCAATATATACTGAAGATGGTCAGATTTTAACGAGCGTAGCACCGGACGTTATCAATGCCTCTACTGAATTGTGCATGGAAACTGGTGCAATACTTGAAGCGCATAAACTTAATACGAAGGTTACTCATAGTATTTGTATTGCCAGAGAAGACGAAAATTCTGTATTTACTGTGTTAACTCCTTGTGGTGTATGTCAAGAAAGGCTTTTTTACTGGGGTGAAAATGTAAAAGCGGCTATCACTAATCCAAATGGTGAATTGATATTTAAAACACTGAAAGAAATACAACCATATCATTGGTATAAAGCATACGAAAAGTAATTAAAAAGTTTTTTTCTATCGTAATAAGGAATAACTAAAAAAAGACATTACATATTTGTTGTGAAAATATGTAATGTCTTTTTGATTTAATAAGGCTCTGCGTCATGACCTTCATCTACAGCCTTTTCAGGTGCTTCATCACCAGCAATATTGCCAAGTGGCTTTGATGAAGATGAATCATTTCGAGCTTTTTGTAATCCTTCTTTTAACAAGCGACCGTATTCTTCATCTGCTTCCTGTGCTAATGCAATCATCGCTTCTTGAATGGCAATATTACAGACTGCTAAATCACGAATTAAGTTTTCAAGCAGCTCATCTCGCTCCCACTGCTCAAAATTACGATAGGTTTCTCCGGCTTGCTTCGTATTACTTTGACGATCAATGGATTCCCGAACGAGATTGCCTTCCACGAGTGGCGTATATTCTTTAGCCGATTGAGTAGCTTCCTTTAAACCATTCAACATCGAAGGCTCATAGTTAATATGGGGGTTTTGCCCCGGAGCTAAATCTCGCTTATACAGCATTTGACCACCGTTTTGATTGGTTGCCACTCGTTTTTTAGGAGCATTGATAGGGAGTTGTAAATAGTTTGCACCTACACGATGACGTTGTGTATCAGAATAAGAGAAGGTACGACCTTGTAGCATTTTATCGTCTGAGAAATCCAATCCGTCTACAAGTACTCCAGTACCGAAAGCAGCCTGTTCAACCTCAGCAAAATAATCTTCTGGATTTTTATTTAACACCATCTTACCAACTGGATACCACGGGAATTGATCATTAGGCCAAAGCTTCGTATCATCTAGTGGATCAAAATCAAGCTCTGGATGTGGACCATCCTCCATAATTTGGACGTTAAGCTCCCATTCAGGATAATCGCCATTTTTAATTGCATCATATAAATCTTGTGTGGCATGATTAAAATTTTTCATTTGGATTTCTTCTGCTTCTTTTTGTGTTAAGTTTTTAATGCCTTGTAAAGGTTCCCAATGATATTTTACAAGGACCGCTTGACCTTCACTATTGACCCATTTATACGTATTAACGCCAGAGCCTTGCATCATTCGATAATTCGCAGGAATACCCCAAGGTGAATAAATGAATGTCACCATATGGAAGGATTCTGGTGAGCTTGCACAGAAATCAAAAAAGCGTTCAACGTCCTGAATATTTGTAATCGGATCAGGCTTAAAGGCGTGAATCATATCAGGGAATTTCATAGCATCGCGGATAAAGAAGATTTTTAAATTATTGCCGACTAAATCCCAGTTACCATCCTCTGTATAGAATTTTACAGCAAAGCCTCGAGGATCACGTAATGTTTCTGGTGAATGGCCGCCATGAATAACTGTTGAGAAGCGCACAAAAACAGGCGTTTGCTTCCCTTTATCCTGAAATACTTTTGCTCTTGTATGCTTCGAAATAGGATCATCCCCAACAACACCGTATGTCTCAAAATAGCCATGTGCTCCTGCTCCTCGCGCATGAACAACACGCTCAGGAACTCTTTCGCGGTCAAAGTGACTTATTTTTTCTATAAAATCATAGTTTTCAAGTGTTGCAGGTCCTCGATTACTGACCGTTCGTATATTTTGATTGTTAGTAATAGGGTGCCCCTGTCGATTTGTCAAAGTCATGTCATGCTCGTTTGTTGAATCATGCTGTTTTTTCATTGGATAACCCCTTTCTTTTGATATAGCCATTCTGTCCATGTTAGGGGAGAAATAGTCATGAAAAAACATCCTGCACAACAGATGAGTTAGAGTATATTTGAATTTAAAAAGCCCTCCTACACACAAGATGTAAGAGAGCTTTTGGATGGCGTTTTCGAATGATTTATTAAGTTCACAGGTATGGCCATTGCTTATAGTTGGTTATTAGTCATTGGTCATACAGTAACAGGTAACTTGTCATTGGTTTCGTTAAAGTTAGCTCCAAAAAGCTAGTTTTGAAAACAGCACATCCAATTCGATATGAAGTCTCATCGACTCCATAACCTATTGTATACATTTTCTAATGATATGAAAAGCTCTGATTCATCAGTATGTACGCAGTGTAAATCGTTACTAATTAAATTCCATACTCTAATAACGAGCAAAAATTCATATTTGTTACAAATTTTCGAAAGACTCTCAGTGACATGTAATAGATAAATGTCAAAATTATTTTATGTTTGAATTCATTTATTCCTGTACATTCTTTTCCTGTTTTTTATAGTTTTAACCTTGAAATACAAGGCTTTATTGATTTTTAATGGATGTTTTCTTCGGTGCAATCGAGCGTATAGAATACCTGCTTTAGTTATTTCAATGTACAACATAAAGTTTTTATTTTACCAAAATGTCGAAAAATGGCGAATGATAATTATGGTAATGTAAACCTGATTTTGTCAGAATTGTAATAGGAAGAGATGAAATAATATTTCAGGATTTTTTTGTAATATAATTCTATTTCATTGAATCTAGTAAAGTATATTTTTTATGTATATGCATTTTGGAGGGAAAAAGGTAATGAAGAAAGCTTTATTTTTACTACTAGCAGTTATGCTAGTTGGATGTTCCGGAGAGGGAACAGAGAAGAAAAAAGAGGAAGATGTAAAAAAAGAAGATGTTGTAAAGAAAGAACCAGCTGAGGAAAAGAAAGTTGTTCCAGTAAAATATGAAGAGGTTGATCCTGAATCGAAGGCTGCTGTTGAAAAGTTTGTTGAAAAATATAATGTCAGAGTGGATATATTAAAACAGGATGCGGAAGAGCCAATCGTAATAGACAAGATTTCAGAACCAATAACTAGCGAACTGAATAAAGAGGAGAATAATACTTTCTCACAAATCTTATTGGAAACTGATTTTAAAAAATATAAAGGCCATTATAAAGTAGAAGCTAAATATAATAATGATAAAAAAATAATTGGATATGGTATTTCTATAGAAGCAATGCCAGAAAACGAAGTAAATGAAGATGCAGATGAATGGGGAGAAGGGCTTGCTTCTGCTGGAACAATTGCTTATGTATTAGGGTTGAATGTAGATAAACTTGGTGATGAATTAGGTATAGCTGATGATGAGAATAAAGCTACTCATACATATACTGATCCTAATACTAATTATAATGTAACTTTTCTTATCGCTGATTCAGATTTAGGGAAATTTGGAATTAATTTCGATTTAATAAAATAGAAAAAAAGCATCCCAAAATGAGCTGCACCCCAATTGTTAGACACAATCTAACAATTGGAGGTACAGTTCAAAAAGGATGCTTTTTTTAGTATTTTACGATCTGATTAGAAATAACGAGAATCATCGAAGTTAATTTCAACACCATAATTCTTCGCATTGATAAGATTCGATAGTTTATGTGCATCTTTTTCTAATAAAATAGCACGTTCACGGTACGCATCTGGCTCATACATAGCAATTTCATAAAGCATTGTATTTTCACCATAGCCCATGCGTACACTCTCTTTTTCATGCATACTAAAATCTTTGCAAAGCTCGGCATCTGCACGGAGCTGTGTTGCGAGCTCAATTGCTTCAACTAATGCCAGTTTGTCCCCTTTAAAGTCTACTGTGTTTTTTATATTTGCTTCATATACTAAACGATCCAATGTACGAACATCGAGACGTACTTGAGCTAATTCAGCTTCAATTACTGTCATTGCACGATTACTTGTTTTGGGTGCTTGTCCTTTTTCAACAGTTACAAAAGCGCTACGATGTAATTCGCTAACGAGCTCTTGAACTTTTTTTGCTAAAATACTTTTTAGCTTAACGGCTTCTGCAAGATTAATCATGAAAACACATCCTTTTTACAGTGTAGTAGATGGTGCTATGTTTGTTAATAAGGCCATTTTATAATTGCCGCCATGAATTTGATTAAACATCTTACCAGCAGAAGCAAGAAGCTCTTCCGCATTTTCTTCTGATAATGAAGGGCGGAGGTAGAAGATATGTAGAGCCTCGTTCGTTTCCTCTGAAACAGACGTACGTTTAGAATCGACAAATGGTGACCCAAATGCTCCTTCATCATCATAGCTATAAAGGATATTTTTTAATGCATTAAAACGACCATTTAAGCCCTCATAGCCAGTGTCCTCGTTGCCAAGTGCGATTTCTATAATTCCTTTTAGTTTAGCTACATCATATAAGCCTACTGGAATTTCATATTGGAGGGAGAAGAAATTATTTAAATCAACACCAGAGTGAAGGGGTGTTAAATAATTTTGCTTACTAATTCGGCGCATTAAGCTTTCTGCTGAGTGACGATAGCGGTTCGGATCTGCACCAAGCTTTTTCCATAGTTGTCGCCATTCTGCGATACCCTCTCGTTGCGTTACAGGACTATCTTGCATTTCTAAAAAGAGATTTTCCTGATACAATTGCATGCGACCTTTAATCATTTGAGGCGATTCTGCAACGACAATTTTGGTATAATGAATAATGCCGATTTTAAGCTCGGGATGTTGTGTCAATAGAGATTGATTAATTGAAATGTCCATAAAACATCACCTACTTTATCTATTTCTATTATTGTACCATGTAAGGAGTTGGAAATAAAATGAACATACATGACCTACAACGTGAATTTGTGGCGTATGCAATGTCCATTGGTGTAGATAAAATTGGCTTTACAACAGCAGCTCCATTTACAGAATTAAAAAATAGACTGCGTCGTCAGCAAGAGCTTGGTTATCAGTCTGGCTTTGAAGAAAGCGATATTGAAAAACGTACCGAACCCCTACAATTGTTAGAGGAAGCAGAGAGCATTGTGGCGATAGCTGTAGCCTATCCGTCGCGTATGCAAAATGCACCTGTAGGCAAGAAGGGAGCAAGACGCGGGATTTTTTGCCGCGCATCCTGGGGTGTCGATTATCATACAGCGTTACGTGAGCGCTTGAAATTATTATCAGCCTGGCTTGAGGAGCGCATAGAAGGTGTTCGTATTGAATCTATGGTTGATACGGGTGCACTTGTAGATAGGGCAGTTGCAGAGCGTGCAGGGATAGGTTGGAGCGGGAAAAACTGCTCGATTATTACGCCCGAGTTTGGTTCCTATGTATATTTAGGCGAGCTAATCACGAATATCCCTTTTGCTCCTGATCAGCCTATGGAGGATGAATGCGGGGATTGCCGCTTATGTTTAGATGTTTGTCCAACAGGGGCGTTAATCGAGGGAGGACAGCTAAACTCTCAGCGTTGTATAGCCTTTTTAACGCAAACTAAGGGAATGCTACCTGATGAGTTTCGTACTCATATTGGTAATCGTTTGTATGGCTGTGATACATGCCAGACCGTATGCCCAAAGAATAAAGGAAAGATTAACTGGATACATGAAGAATTTAAACCTGATCCAGAGCTTGCAAAGCCATTACTTGTACCACTTTTAACAATTTTAAATCGTGACTTTAAAGAAAAATTTGGACATGTTTCTGGTTCATGGCGGGGGAAAAAGCCAATTCAACGCAATGCTATTTTGGCACTTGCGCACTTTAAAGAAGAAGCTGCGGTACCAGATTTAGTAGCACTTCTTGAAAAGGATGAACGACCTGTTATTCGAGGAACGGCAGCATGGGCATTAGGCAAGATAGGCGGAGAGCAGGCCCAATCTGCATTACTTGAGGCAAAAGCACAAGAACAAGACGAGGAAGTACTCGTTGAAATTAACAAAGGTTTACAATTTTTTAGTTAAGGAAGTGTACCGTTATGCCATTGCATATCGTTTTATATCAACCAGAAATCCCAGCAAATACAGGAAATATTGCACGCACATGTGCTGGTACAAATACGTCACTACATTTAATTCGTCCTCTGGGCTTTTCCACAGACGATAAAATGCTAAAACGTGCTGGCTTAGATTATTGGCATAGTGTCAATGTCGTGTATCACGATTCGCTAGAGGATTTTTTAGAGGCATCCAAAAATGGCGACGTTTATTTAATTGAGACATATAGTGAAGAGCCA
Source organism: Lysinibacillus sp. NPDC092081 (assembly GCF_044755845.1). Taxonomy (NCBI): domain Bacteria; kingdom Bacillati; phylum Bacillota; class Bacilli; order Caryophanales; family Bacillaceae; genus Lysinibacillus; species Lysinibacillus sp. NPDC092081. Next base: position 141,604 of record NZ_JBIVRU010000009.1, on the reverse strand, counting down.
TTTACGACACATGATTTTAGTGATAAAGATCGTGATATTTACTTTATGTTTGGAAAAGAAACGACTGGCTTGCCAAAGGATTTTGCCTATGAGCGTAAAGATATGTGCTTACGAATTCCACAGAGTGAGCATGTTCGTTCACTCAATCTATCGAATACAGCAGCCATTGTTATTTATGAAGCATTGCGCCAACAAGGATATCCAGGATTACATTAAAAAAGGCAGTTCTCCCATGAGGAGAACTGCTTTTGCTTTTTTATTAGACGTGAAGGGATTCGAAAAGTGATGGTTAGAATCCGCAAGCGATGGAAAGAACCTCGCAAGCGATGGATACAACCCGTCAAGCGACGGAAAGAACCCCAGAAGCGACGGATACAACCCTCAAACCGACGGAAAGCCCGTCAAATCCCTCTTAAAATTTCAATAAAACAGCGATACCTGATGGATCTTCTGTTTGGAAACCTCCATCTATATCAGTAACAGGTGCACCAATTGCACGAAGACTTTCTTTCATTGTTGCTGCTTGCTCTTCATTATCTAGACGCAGTGAAAATGTTTTTAAGCCAACTTGATTTTTACCAAGCCTTGGTGCGTTTTCAGAGTGCCAAGTGTTTAAACCGATATGATGGTGATAGCGGCCAGTTGAGATGAATAAAGCTTGTGCTCCATAGCGAGTGACAATCTCAAATCCTAATCCTTTTGTATAAAATTCCTCTGTGGCAGCTAAATTAGAAACTGATAAATGAATATGTCCCATAACCGTATCAGCTGGTAGGCCATCCCATCTACCATCGCCTTCCTCTAATATAGAATGGATTTTAAGAGGTTCAGTCACCATATGCACTTGGTCGAAATGCCAAGTCCATTCATTTTCAGGGCGATCCGCATAAACCTCAATACCATTATTATCAGGATCATTTAAATAAAGTGCTTCACTTACATCATGGTCAGATGCTCCAAAGTATACGCCATTGTTATGGAAATGAGTAATAATATTCGCTAAATCACGACGAGTAGGCAGTAAAATTGCAAAGTGATAAAGTCCAGTTGTTAAGCTCGTTTTTTCTTCTACTGTTTCGGGTTGGATGATTGTCAGTAATGCTGTTTTGCCATCAGTTGTTAGAGTTGCTCTATGAGATTCCTGATGTAAAACTTTAAAGCCAATTACCTCTTGATAATAAGTTAATGAACGTTGTAAATCGCTCACTTTAATTTCAACATTTGTGACATATGTGTTAGGTTTTTCATGAAAATGCATAGTAAATTACCTCCGAAATTATAGTTATTATTAATTATCAACTTACTTTATGTAAGTAAGTTTATTTTATAAAGTACAGAATGTCAAGTAATTATATTGTTCCAAAAAATATGAGAAGTAATCGAAGCGGAAATCAACTCCTCACATTGCCAAAGACCTTATTCCCTTTGACGTAATATTTTTTCAACAACAAAAAAATCACTAAGCATATATCATGCTTAGTGATTTTCTTGAGATATTATTTGTCTGCTTTATAGTCGCCTTCATAACCAGCAGTGAAAATTGCAGTTAAGAACGCAACAGTTACACCAATAATTAATATTAAACTCATGGAAGAACCCTCCTCATGTTTATAAAGACATCTCTTTTTAGTATAGACTATCTACTATAAAAATGAAACGACATAGTGGAATAAAATATGTCAGAAATGGTTCAGAAATAACTATTTCGGGAAAACTATAAGAGAGGTGATAATAATGGAAAAAAAAGTTCCAAATATCGAAAACGGTACAATGGCTAGAAATTTTAAAGATTTACAGGATTTAGGAAAGCAGATGGAGCATTTGCGTGATGGTCTAGAGCTTGTAGAAGACGATCGAATTCCAGACCCTATCCAAGTAGATGATTATGAAGAGGAAGCGAAAGAGTAATAAGAAATTACCCCGAAAATTTTCCTTATATTTCTTAAAACCAATTTTTTGTATAATGGAACTAGGAAAAGAAAGGGGTTGTTATTCTTGAATTTACAATCAACTAAAAAATTAGCAAACGATGCGGAAATACCTCGCTTTGGCTTAGGCGTTTACAAAATGACAGAGCGTGATGAGACTTTACAGGCTATTGATAAAGCTCTTAAATTTGGCTACCGAGCTATTGATACGGCTTCTCTTTATGGTAATGAGGCTGAGGTGGGCGAAGCTATTCGTCATTCAGGCGTAAAACGTGAGGATATTTTTGTGACGACAAAAGTTTGGAATAATGATCAAGGCTATGATGCAACATTACGGGCTTTTGAAGTGTCATTGAAGAAATTAAATATGGACTATTTAGATTTATATTTGACTCATTGGGCCGTACCAGAAACATTTGAAGAAACGTATAGAGCAATTGAACGTTTATATGATGAAAAATTAATTCGTGCAACAGGTGTCTCAAATCACCATGAGCATCATCTACAAAAACTATTAGCTAAAGCAAATATAGCACCGATGGTCAATCAAGTAGAGGTACATCCATATTTACAGCAAGACGCATTACGAGCATTTTGTAGTGAGCATGGAATTGCTGTTACGGCATGGTCTCCATTAGGTCGTGGTGGTGTGCTTGATAATCCAACGATAATGGAAATTGGTCGCGAAATAGGGAAGACAGCTGCACAGGTAGTGCTGCGCTGGCATTTACAAAATGATACACTTGTTATTCCAAAAACTGTGACACCTAGTCGTATTGAGGAAAACGCACAGATTTTTAATTTTGAATTAACACTAGCTCAAATGGATAAAATAGCTGCGTTAAATCGTAATGAACGATTTGGGCAGGATCCTGATAATTTTAAATTTAATTTTTAGTGCAATAGAAATCCCGCTCTCTAATTTGAGAAGCGGGATTTTTAAATGTATTATTTAGATTCCTTTACAAAAGGAATGTAGTTAGAAAGCATTTTTGCCATATGTGCACGTGTCGCATTGTTACTAGGCATAAATTTGCCGTTTACACCGCTAACAATCTTTAAGTCTTTCATAAGTGCAATAGCATTTTGAGTTTCAGCGTTGTATTGAGAAATATCACTGAAATCAGCTTTTAGACCAGTTTTTGCATCGTGTTGTAGGTTATATGCACGAGCAAACATTAAAGAAAGTTGAGCACGAGTTACTTTTGTATTAGGATTGAATTTACCATTCACACCTTGTACAATTCCTGCTTCAGCAAGTGCTGTAATTTCTTTTTGTGTTGCAGGATTTACATTCTCAAGATCAGAGAATGTTGTTTGACCTTTTGCTTCAAGCTTTAAGGCACGTGCGATAAATGATGCAGCTTGTGCACGAGTTAAGTTTGCATTTGGTGAATATGTTGTTGCAGTAGTACCATTTGTTAAATCACGGTAATAAAGATCACGAACATAGCCTTCTGTTTCTGAACCTTTTGCGATATCTTTAAATGGAATTGTTGCGATAATACGCCCTTCTACTTTTGAATCAACTTTTTTCAGCGTATCTAAGTGTTCGATAAACATTTCATAGTCAATTGTACCAGGTTCACTTACACGGCCGTCCTCATAAACTTTTTTCAGTGTATCGTAGCCGTCACCACCTTTAGCAGTAAATGTATTTGTTGCCGCTTTATAATAGGTTGCTTTATCCAGCTCTTTACCATTTAACTTAATAGATTTTACACGTTTACCAGCTGGTGCTTTACCGTCAAATTCTACTTGTAAACCAGAGAAGTGTAGGAAGCCACCAGATTCTTTCGGGAACTCTTTCACACTATGTTCAACAATATCATAAATTTCAGCACCTGTTAATTTTACGATACCAAGTGCATTACCGAATGGCATAACTGTCATAACTTCGCCAACAGTGATATCTCCTGCGTCAATACCAGCGCGAATACCACCACCATTTTGGAAGGCAAATTGTACTTCTGGATCGATTTTTTTAGCACCAGCAAGCATACCATCAGTAATTAAGTTACCAAGGTTTGTTTCTCCAGCACGTACGCCCCAAAGACCACGACCGCCATTTAGTGGTGACACAGCTGTATTGCCTGTTGATTGATTTAACATTTTTGAAATTTTCTCTTTATATGGAGCTAAAAGTGCTTCAGCCTCAGCGTCAGCTTTGACATCCTTTAAAGGATGTAATTGACCAAGGTAGTCAACAATGGCACCGTTATCGTCGAATGTTAGGTCTAATTCACCTAAATTTTCGCTATATTGACCTGTTTGAACAATAATTGTTGGGTTCTTAAATGGTGTTTCAGCTTTCACAGGTTTGTTTAATGGTGTATGTGTGTGGCCACCAACGATCACATCAATACCCTCTACAGCTTTCGCTAGTAATTGGTCATTATCCCAATCTGCTGAGTCATCGAAGCCTATATGAGTAACTGCGATAATTTTGTTCACACCTTGCTTTTCAAATTCTGCTACTGCTTTTTTCGCAGAATCGATATAGTTAGCAAATTGAACGTTAACAACGCTTGAAATCGTAGGTGTTTCTTCTGTTGTTAAGCCGAAAATACCTACTTGTTCTCCGTCAATTTCTTTAATAATACCGTTATAAATTTTACCGTCTTCAAAGTCTTTTGTGATTGTTTTAAATTGTAAGCCATCAAATAAAGAATCTTTTGAAAAATCTAGGTTGGCCCCTAGTAATGGGAACTCTGCGCCCTTAACGAATTTTGCAAGTGCAGCATGTCCTTCTGGACTAGCCCCTAAATCGAACTCATGATTACCAAATGCCATTGCATCGTAACCCATTAAGTTCATTAACTTCATATCAGCTTCTCCAGCAAATTCGTTAAAGTATAAAGTACCAGAGAAAACATCACCAGCATCTAAAAGAAGTGAATTTGCATTTGCAGCACGAAGTTCTTTTACTTTTGTTGCGCGCTTTGGAGCATCCTCAACGTGTGCATGCGTGTCATTTGAGTGTAGAATTGTTAAATTAAAACCATCTTTCTTAGCTGTTGGTGTTGTTTCCGCTGCATGTGCGGCAAAACCTGGTGTAGCTAGTAAACTCGCAACTAGAGTTGTTGCTGCAATACTTTTAACCCATTTCATCAATGAATTCCTCCTCATAATATGTCAGATGACTGACAATTTACTCTATTCTATCATGAAAAAAAACCTCCGTCATTACCAATAATGGAAATGTATAATAAATTTACTGTAAATAATAGATGAAAGAAATGTAAAATAATATATTTATACTTTTTTAGAATTATAAGGATCATAACCAAAAATTGGGTATGACATTTATTGAAACGTATACTATGTATATAAGTTGATTGGAGTGGAGACTGAGCGACTCCTTGGGGATCAGCGATAGGGGAACGAAGGCTAAAACCATCACGTCCTGTGATAACATTCGTGACCAACATCCTGTTGCCCCGACGCCCCCAGGAGGCTCTGCTCTGTGCGAAAGCGAAGCGACAGCAACAATGTTTTATCTGTGCGAAAGCGAAGCGACAGCAACAAAGCGCCCAGTCGGAACGGAAATCAACCCCACGTTATGGTGAGAACCAATTATAAGTAAAAGAAACTACTTTTCTCGATAGATACAATGTCTTCAATGTAAATTTGAGCATAAAAAAACTACACCTCGAATTGTTAGCTTATGCGCAACAATTCAAGGTGCAGTACGATAATTATTGCTGATCTTTTACAACGATTTGTTTATTTAAAAATGGATGCTCGAATTCTAATTGAATAGCATGGAGCTCATAATCATCACTTGCTGTTTCTCTTGCGCCATACATTGTATCTCCAATAATCGGATGACCGATATGTGCTAAATGTACGCGAATTTGATGTGTTCTTCCTGTTTCAAGAATTAGGTGGACAACACAAGAGCTTTTATAGCGCGCTACAACTTCATAGTGTGTAACTGCGTGCTGTCCAGTTTTTGAAACGACACGTCTTGTTGCATGATGTCGGTCTTTTCCGATTCCTTCAGAAATCGTGCCAGATGTAGAGCGTAAATTCCCTTGCACTTCTGCAGCGTATGTTCGAATAATAGATTTTTCCTCAATCATACGGTCAAAGATTGACTTTGCTAAAGGATGCTTTGCTACAAGTAACAAACCTTGTGTCCCTTTATCTAAACGATGGACATGCTCCGCATAAATGCCACCTTGCTCTTTAATATGAGCCATAACATGATTCATACAAGTGTGGGTATCACGTGCATCATTTGGATGTGTCGACATGCCTTTTGGTTTAGAAACGATCAAACAATGGTCATCCTCATAGACGACATCAATTGCACAAACTGGTGTCGGTTGATAATTAGATGCCGGAATAGGGAATGTAAATTTTATTGTTGTGCCTACTTGGAGTGGATCATTCCACTGAATAGGCTCTCCGTCCATTGATGTGATAGCCTTCGCCATTCGTAATTCATGGACTAGCTTTTTACCGAGTCTCCAATGATTGCGTAATAGATCCTCGACTGTCAAATTATTCGTATTTATTTCATATTGAAACATAAATCTTCCTCCGTAGAAAAGACCGTATTCCCAAATGTAGAACACGGTCTCATAATTATTTTGCTGTTTTAGCAGCCTTCATTACATAAAAGCTTGCCCCTGCAATTAAAATAAATGCAGTTAGCGCTAAAAATGGGATTGTGATAAAACCTAACCAGTTAATATATTGACCAGTACATGAAACAAGACCACAAGATGGTGCAGTATCAGCTAAAAAACTAAGCTTTTGAATACCATAATGGTAAAGTGATATACTGCCTCCCATAATGGCAAAAACAGCAGTTGTTACAGCAATACGTGCGTTTTTTTGAATAAAGGCAATAGTCGTCATAATGACAATTGGATACATGAAAATTCGTTGGTACCAACACATTTTACAAGGTTCATAATGACGAATTTCAGAAAAGTATAAGGAACCCAGTGTTGCAACGACAGAGACAATCCAAATAAATAATAAGCCATTTTCCACTTTTTTAGACATATAAATTCTCTCCTTAGTATAACCATGTACTTGTTCGATTATAGTTGTTCTAGTTTTATATGTAAATTAACTTACCCAAAATAAGGTATATTTTTATCAATTATGCCGAGGCCTAATTGCGTCCGTAAAGAAGCTAAAAAATTTCAGTCTAAAGTATGAACGGCTGAGGCAGACGTTCCAGACTTTGAAATGTTATCATTAAAATTAGTAATGCCAAAGAAGAGGTGTTTTTGTGAGGGACAATGATCATTCCAATATTGGTATTTTAAAAGAGATTGCAGAGTTATTAAACGAAGAAACTGAAATTGTGTCGATGTTAAAAGGAGCACTTGTGAAATTTTTAAATGGCACTAATTTTGAAACAGGCTGGATTTTTTTTATCGATGAAAAAGGACGGTCAGAGCTAGTGGTTCATGTCAATTTACCAGAAGCATTGGAGTATAAAAATTGCCATTATTTAGAAAAGGGAGGCTGTTGGTGTGTTTCCCGCTATCGTAATGAGGAATTAAAAAAAGCCTCAAATATTATTGAATGTCAACGTATTGAAAGTGCAATTGCAGCAAATGTTGGCGATCACGAAGGCATTACACATCATGCAACAGTGCCTCTTCAATCTGGACAAGAGCGTTTTGGTGTCTTAAATGTTGCATCGAAGGATACCGTGCGGTTTTCAGAGGAAGAGCTAGCATTACTTGAATCGGTTGCATTTCAGATGGGATCAGCCATTAAGCGTATTTTACTGACAAAGCAGGAGCAGGAAATGGCGCTTGTGAAGGAGCGCAATCGTCTAGCCCGAGATTTACACGATTCCGTGAATCAGCTACTTTTTTCAGTTACATTAACGGCGAGAGCTGGTATTGAAATGACAAACGATAGTGATGTGAAGGAAACGTTTAAGGAGATTCAACACTTAACACAGGATGCCTTAACAGAAATGCGTGCTCTCATTTGGCAGCTCCGTCCAAAAGGATTAGAAAATGGTTTACTTGAAGCGATAAAAGTGTATGCTGAAATGCTTGGCTTAAAGCTTCATGTAACGGTCTCAGGTGTACTGCAATTCCCTTCACGTATCGAAGAAACATTATTTCGGGTAGCCCAGGAAGCACTTAATAATGTTCGTCGTCATGCTGGTGTGCTAGAGGCTGCACTTTATATTACGGTCACTTCTACAGATATTTTACTTGTTATTCGTGATGAGGGACGAGGCTTCGTCATCGATCATAACACGAAGCTACTTTCGATAGGCTTGCAGTCCATAAAGGATCGTGCAAAATCAGTTGGTGGCAAAGCTGACTGGGTTAGTGAAATGGGCAAAGGAACAGAGCTATTAATCCGCTTGCCATATTAGGGGGGAAGAGTATGATACGTGTTTTAATTGCAGATGATCATCATGTCGTGCGTCGTGGATTATTATTTTTCTTAAAAACACAGAAAGATATTGAAGTTGTTGGAGAAGCGAAAAATGGATTAGAGGCAGTAGCTTTAGCAGAAAGTATACAGCCAGATATTATACTCATGGACTTGGTCATGCCTGAGATGGATGGGATTCAGGCAACGAAGCGCATTAAAGCAAAGTTTCCGCAAATAGAAATTTTAATGCTGACAAGCTTTTCAGACCGTGATCATGTGGTGCCAGCTATGGAGGCAGGGGCTGCAGGCTATCAGTTGAAAGATATTGAACCTGATGAGTTGGTATTGTCCATTCACCGTATTATGCGAGGCGAAAATACATTACATCCAGAAGCAACAACGACTCTTGAAATGGACCGTCAAGAATCTAAAAATGCACCTCATGTTTTAAACCCACTAACACCTCGTGAACAGGATGTGCTTGCAGAGCTTACAAAAGGGAAAAGTAATCGAGAAATTGCGTCCTCTTTATTCGTTACAGAAAAAACAGTGAAAACTCATATTTCTAATATTTTCACGAAGCTACAAGTGCAGGATCGTACGCAGGCGGCTCTTTATGCTGTGAAGCACGGACTGACAGAGGGTAGTGGTGTATAAAAGTTAATTGATTTCTCATCGGACGCCCCCAGGAGTCGGAACGGAAATCAACCTCACGTTATGATGAGACTGGATTATTAAAAAAAGACGAGTTCCTATGAACTCGTCTTTTTTGAAACCTTTATTTATTTTTGAACAAAATATTTGTTAGAAATAGCTATTAATGTAGAGCTTGGCGAAATCGATAGGTCATCTTTTAGCTTCTGTTCATAAGCGAGAAATACTTTGTATGCCTGTTCATGAAACCCCGCATTTATTAAAATGTGTAAATAGTGCTCAATTTTTTGTTCATTATATGGATCAAACTCTACTAGACTGTTTAAAAAATTTAATGCCTTATTAATATCCGTTAGTACGGTTGCTTGAAAACCTTTTTCTAATAAATCTATGTATGATTTCGTCAGCTTATCTTTAGAGGCAGTAGCCCACTCATAATCATCATAAATGAGTAGTCCATTTTTATAAATTGAGAGACATTGATTGATCAATGAAATTGGTGGGAATTCTAACTTCGATAAATCCTCATAATATCTTTGAAAGTCATATAAATCACAATGGATGTTCGGTTTTTCGAAGATATAGTATTTGTTTGAAAAGATAATACAGTTTGCATAACCTATATTATTTAAGGTTTTTCTTAAATAAGAAAGAGCGGTATGTAGATTCGATTTTGCTCGTACATAATCTAAATCAGGCCATAGAAATTCAATTAAATAATCACGATGAATAGGAATGTTTGGATGTAATATGAAATATACAAATAACTCCTTTGTTTTCTCGGTTTTGAAGGCAATTAAGCTGTTGTTGCTATATGCGGCAAATTGATTAAAGCATTGAACGTTTAACATAGTTTTCGAAGCTTTTTTAATCATTTGCTGAATGGAATATTCATGCTCGATACGAGAAATAGTTTTTTCTAAGCGAGCATGACTAATTGGTTTAAGTACGTAGTCAAGACCTCCGATTTCATAGGCTTGTAAAGCAAATTCTTTATATGAAGTGATAAAAATAACACTAACATGTGGACGATCAGTTTTGATAATATCAGCTAATTCAAGTCCAGTTAGTTCATTCAGCCTTGCCTCTAAAAAAATGACGTCAAATTCTATTATTGGCAGCTCATTTAAAAATACTTCTACACTTGTAAACGTTTGAATTACCTGTATTTGCTGAAATGCTTGTAGTTTATTTTGAAAATAGTGTAAAGCTAAAGGTTCATTGTCTATTAAAACTGCTCGAATCACATCAAAATCTCCTTTTTACAATTAAATTGTGAAAACCATTAAACTCTAGTTCGTTGTCTTTGAAAATGCTTTTCGAATATAGGGTTGGCATTAAAAAGTAAATTCTACATAAAATTAAAAATTTGACACCAAAATTTAGCTCTTTGTATTCCGTTTTCCATCAGTTATTGTCGGGTTTCCTCATACGCTATCTTTTCGTACAGGATTTATCTGTTTAGCTTTTTCCCGATGATGGCTCGTGCTCCATGCTAAACTTTTTTACATAGAAACTTGGACTTCCACAAATAGTTACTATAAAATTTTTCTACTTCATAGTTTTCAGCGTCCTTATATAGAGGATAGAAGTTTTATAAGTTGTGTTAAGAGAATTGAAATAATTAAGCGTTTATTGTTAAAAATAACGTAGTTATAGTAGAGATTATAAGTATCTAAGTTGTTTTTTCTTATATTGTAAATAAAGTATAATGAATGTAATAATTTGTTAGGCGCTATTATAGTACATTTGACTTAAATAAAACTCAAAAAGTACTTAAAAAATACTTAAATTAAATAGGGGATTAGTAAGTAAAACGACGTAATTAGCAAAGGGGAAAATAAGGTTTAAAGGAAAGGAGTCCAAATATGAAATTAGAGCGTCTTTTAACGATGACAATGATTTTAATAAATCGTAAAAAGGTGACAGCCCAAGAGCTTGCTGATTTATTTAATGTGTCAGTTCGTACTATTTATCGAGATATTGAAACATTGAGCTGTGCGGGGGTTCCTGTTATTAGCCAGCAGGGGGTTAATGGTGGGATTAGTTTAATTGAAGGCTATCGTGTGGATAAACAGGTGTTGACGAAGGAAGAGCTTACCTCACTTTCTATTGCCATTAAAAGTGCACTAACAACGTACGAGGATTCACATGCTGAAGCAGTACTTGAAAAATTAACAGGTGTTGCGGATGAGAAAGTAAAACGATTTATCGATCAACTATTTATTGACCTTAGTCCTTGGGGGCCAAATGTTATTTTTAAGGAACAAATTACTCTATTAAAAAAGTCAATTGAACACGAGCATTGTATAAGCTTTACGTATTCTACTACACATGGTCGTATAACAAGACGATTATTAGAGCCACACACTTTAGTACAAAAGGGAAAAGTTTGGTATGTTTATGGCTATTGTACATTGAGAGAAGATTTTCGCTTATTTAAAATTTCAAGAATGAAGGATATAAAAGAAGAGAAGTCGACATTCCAGCGCAAAGAAGTCAACTTATCTGAACTCCCATGGGATAAAGAATGGCATCACCCTCAAAATATAGTAAACCTTACGTTATCTTTCGATTCTGCAATAACGACATTAGTAGAAGAATCATTTGGAGCTGAGCATGTAGATAATGAGAGTTCAACTATTAAAATTCCTTTGCCAGAGGATGAATGGCTATATGGCTTTCTTCTTAGCTTTGGTCATCGCCTAAAAGTTTTAGAACCACCTCATATAAGTGAGATTGTGCTAAAACGAGCACAGGAAATTGTTGAGTTGTATAAAGAAATTTAATTGATGACATACAGATGTCAGGTTTCCTTTGTTATAGTCATAACAAATAGAACGAAGGGTGGATTAAATGATGCAAAGTTATTGTCAAAGCTGTGGAATGCCATTAGTGGATGAGGCATTACTTGCTACAGAAAAAGAAGGACACAAAAGTCAGGATTATTGCACATATTGTTATGAATTAGGAGAGTTCAAGCAGCCAAATCTAACAGTTCAAGAAATGATTGAAATTTGTGTACCGCACTTAAAAGAAGATGGTATGGCGGAAGAGGAAGCACGCCAAATGATGACCTCTTTTTTACCAAGCTTAAAGAGATGGAGAAAACATGACATAAAAGAACCGGTCGAGATGAATAAAGAATCATTTCAAATCATAGGAATTTCAGCACGAACGAGCAATGCGAATGAAATTACCACTCAAGCAAAAATCCCGCAATTATGGTCGGATTTTTATCAGCAAGATGTTGTAGGACAAATAGTTAATGCAATAAATCAAGTAACATATGGGCTGTATTCTGATTACGAAACGGATGTTAATGGAGAGTATTCAATTACACTTGGGGTGGAAGTAGTAGCTACCGATGAAATTCCTGAAGGTATGGTCGTAAAAACAGTACCAGCTGCAAAATATTTAGTTTTTACTTCTGACAAAGGTCCATTTGTAGAAGTTGTCGTAAAAGCTTGGCAGGATGTCTGGGCGTGGTTCGCAAGTTCAGGTGTAGAGCGAACATATACAGGTGACTTTGAAATATACGATGAACGATGTGCCAACCCACAAGAAGCTCAGGTCGATATTTATATTGCAATCAAATAATATAAACAAATTAAGCCCCTTATCTATGATTGATAGGGGGCTTATTTGGTCACAAACAAGCAAAAAGCATGAGAAGAAGCATTATGACAATATGGTGATAGGTCGTTTGTTGCTGTAAGAATGGGATAAAGTTAATTGAGGGATGTTTTAGAAAGTACACCATTTTGTTTCCTCCTAGCAAAACTTTCGGGCATTATAAAACGACCCCCTTCTCGTGTAAGGGAGTCGTTTTTGCGTATATATTCATTTTTTCATTAGAAGCTCTTGCCATTATAGGTTATGAGCAAAATACTATTTTTATCGCCCGGATCGTACAAGCGCGATGTTTAACTTACGTAGCAAATACGATAAGGCAATTTATCTTCTTTCATTGCTTGTCCAAATATCCGCTGAAATAGTGCATGTATAAAGCCGAAATCGGACGCAATGCAATTATGCCGAGGCATAATTGATTTTTAGTCGTTTACTTCATCGTTATCATTTGATAAATCACGTTCAGGTATTTTCAGAACTTCTAAGTATAAAATATGGTGACCATCTAATTCTTTTGCGATAAATTCATAACCTTGTTCTTCAATACTGTCTCCTTCGACCGCATCAAAGCGCTTCGTCATGAACCAACCACCGATTGTATCAATATCATCATCTTCTATGTCAGTACCTAGCATATCATTAACGCTTTCAACTAGCATCTTCGCATCTAAAATAAAGTGATCTTCTGCAATTTCCTGAACCTCTGGAATTTCATCTTCATCGAATTCATCTTGAATGTCGCCGACAATTTCTTCAATAATATCCTCAATCGTAACTAGACCAGATGTTCCGCCGTATTCATCCATTAAAATGGCCATATGAATGCGTTCACGCTGTATTTTTAGTAATAAATCGTTAATTTGCGTTGTTTCCATTACGCGAATAATTGGCTGCATATAGTCAATCACTAGCTTATCGCCATTTGCTGGGTCTTTAATGTAAGCAGTTAATAAGTGCTTCATATTGACTAAGCCGATAATATGGTCTTTGTCACCATCGATAATTGGGTAACGGGTATATTGCTCAACGCCCATTAAATCGAAAACTTCTCTAATCGTTAGTTCTTTTTCAATACCGACGATTTCAGTACGTGGGACCATGATTTCTTTTGCAAGACGATCAGAGAACTCAAAAATACTGTTCACATATTCATATTCTGAAGTATTAATTTCTCCACCTTTTAAACTATCCGACAAAATCATACGTAACTCTTCTTCGGTATGGGCTACTTCTGATTCTGACATCATTTTTAAGCCGAAAAGACCAGTTAAGCCACGTGCAGATCCATTCAACAGCTTAATGATTGGATAAGTAACATTGTGGAATAAAATTAATGGGCCAGAAAGATTTAATGTGACAAGTTCTGCTTTTTGGATGGCTAATGTTTTTGGCGCCAATTCTCCCATAACTACATGCATAAACGTTACAATTGAGAATGCAAGTATAAATGAAAGGACAGTAGTAAAATTCTCACTCAAATTTAGAAATTCAAACACTGGATTCAAGATAATCTTAAATGTAGGCTCACCAAGCCAACCTAGACCTAAGGCAGTGATTGTAATACCTAACTGACATGCAGATAAGTATTCATCTAAATCTGAAAGAACACGTTTTGCATTTTTTGCTTTTTTATTTCCTTCCGCAAGCAATTGATCAATGCGTGTAGATCTTACTTTAACGATTGCAAATTCGGTTGCAACGAAAAATCCTGTCATTATTATTAGTAGGGCGAATGCCGCCAACCTTATGGTTATTTCCAATATGTCTCCGTCCAAATAATTCCTTTGTCCCCGCCCGAATGAGGGAGGTAAACAAAGTGTACACCTCCTATGATTTAAAAAAATTGTTGAATGATTTAATCATAAAATATTTACATGCAAAACACAAATATTGACAACAATTTTTTTAACTTCTTTCAGCGGATGTCCAAACAATATCCGCTGAAAGAATTGAAGAAATTAAATAATTTCAAACACCAAAAGATTGAAAATAAAAATCTGATATGCTAACTTTAAATGTAGCAAAGAAGATAGTTTGTTTGAAGAAAGAAGCATTTACATCTCATATAAAACGACACGTCAAAAATCTCAAGAGAGCTTTACGTGCAGATTTTTTTAAATGAATTATTTTAATAGCACAACAAAGGAGCCGTCTCATTCATATGAGGTGGCTCCTTTGTTTTGTAGAAAAATAAAAATAGATGGTGTCATAGTATCGCTCTTCGGCAAATCAACCATTCTACATAAAATATATTTTCTGCCATGTCGCTCTTATTTATAGTGATAAAACGAAACTTCAGCAACAGATGTTTTATGCGTGAAAGCGAAGCGTCAGCAACAGATGTTTTTAAAGCGACTGCTAATTTCAAAATAGTTTTTAACAAAAAAAGGAGCCGATTTCATTCGTATGAGACGGCTCCTTCTGCATTAATTATTATTGTTGAAAACGTAATTTCAAGCACGCTTTTTCCACATCGTGTAGCGTTTCTTTTAACGGTATTTCACCTGAGTAAAGTGAAATCGTAACGGGTGCTTTTTCTGTAATACCTTGTTGTGTAAAAATATAATTTTTGCCGTTATACGTTAAATACATATTTTTTACAGATCTTTTTCCGAAGGCACTAGTAGATGAATCGAAAAATCCTTTTAATTGACTGCAGTATTCATTGTAGAAATCACTTTTAAAGCCAGAAAGAGCTTCAAATTTTTTACTATCAATAGCTTCAGCCTCATTCGCTAACTCAAAAATTTTAGCCGAAAATTCGGAAAAAACTTCTTTTACTTTAGCACGAATTAATGCTTTTGAATTATAACTGTTTAAGTCATCAGAAAGAGTGACTTTACTCATTGAAATAGCCTCCTGCATAAAAAACCTTTAGTACTTAATAACATAAATGTATAAGAAAAATAAGGGAATTTCAATATACTTAAACACTTTTAAGATAATAGCAGTGCTAGAATCAGAAAAAAATAGGTGTTTTTATGCAGTTGAGAACGGGAAAATACTACTTGTATTTTCATTCAGCAATTTTCTGTGCGACAGCAACAATGTTTTATCTGTGCGAAAGCGAAGCGACAGCAACAATGTTTTATCTGTGCGAAAGCGAAGCGACAGCAACAACAATTACGCCAAGGTGCAATTAATCAGTCGTAAACATGGTACAACATAAGCTCATGAATCATTTTTTTAACTTCCTCTTCGTTTGGAGGGATAGATCCCTTCCATTGTATAACGCCATCTTTTAAGTACTCCGCTGTATAACGTTCACGTTGATAAAAGAACGAAATAGACCAACCTGGAAGCTGTGAATTTTCAAATAAAGGCTTAAAGCTAAAATGCTGAATCATAACCAAACCCCATTTCTTATATATGTAGTTAATATTATTCAAGGATAGTGGTAATTTTGCAACTACAAATGTCAATCCTATCGTAATGAGCTGAAAAAGGATTTTTTGTTGATATTACTTATGTACATCCATTTTTACTCGACTCCCGTGGGAAAGCGAGTAGCCCGTAGCGGAAATCAGTATTTTAAAATTAATAAAGATGGATAAAAATAGTTAAACTAATAGGAGGTATTTCTTTCGTAGAAAATCATTGCTCTGCTATAATAAGTGCATCAGGCGACAAATTACGCCAATAGTGAATACAATTGAAATGAGAGGATACTAATGGATAATTTTCTAGTAACATTACTATTTATGGCAATTATCGGTGCTGCAATTGGTGGTGTAACGAATCACCTAGCAATTAAAATGCTTTTCCGACCACATAATGCTATATATATTAAAAATTGGCGAGTGCCTTTTACACCAGGTCTTATTCCGAAACGACGTGACGAATTAGCAAAGCAACTGGGGCTAACGGTTGTGAATTATTTATTAACACCTGAAACTTTTAGAAAGAAATTTTTCTCAAAGGATATTCAGGAAAAGGTAGAACAGTTTGTACAAGCAAAGGTAGAAGAAACGATTTTTACGAATGATAAAACAATTCAGGATTGGCTATCATTAGCCGGATTTTCCAATATGCCAGCAACAATTGAACAGAAGGTAGAAGCAATTGTTGAGGGACAATTTGAATCAGTTAAGAATACACTATCAACGAAATCAATTCGTACACTTTTATCAGCAGATATTCAAAATGCAATTGATGCAAAGATACCAGTAGCGGTTGATCATATTTTAGAAAAGGGTGAGGATTATTTTTTATCACCTGAGGGCGAACTGACAATAAAGGCGATGATTGATGACTTCTTATCGTCAAAAGGATCACTTGGCGGAATGATTAATATGTTTTTAGGAGATTCTTCGTCGCTCGTGGCAAAGGTTCAGCGTGAGCTTGTGAAATTTTTACAGACACCAGGTACATCAACATTACTAACGAAAATTTTTACTCAGGAATTGGAAAAATTAAAAGATCGCCCAGCAATGGATTTCTTAAAGGATATTCGTTTTGAACAAATATTATCGAAATTGCAAACTTACGTAAAAGAACAATTAGCAGTTGAAGAGCGCTTGAATTATCCTATTTCGCATTACTGGCCAGAAGGTAATTCATGGATGAAGGAAACAGTAATCCCACAAGCCATTGAAAAAGCTTTTGTAAAAGCTGAAGATAAATTAGAAGATGTGTTGAAACGCTTAAATTTACAAGAAGTAGTACGTGAGCAGGTTGATTCTTTCCCTGTATCGAAATTAGAGGAGCTTGTACTCGGTATTTCAAAGCGTGAGTTTAAAATGATTACAGTACTTGGTGCAGTTCTTGGTGGATTGATTGGGATTGTGCAAGGGTTAATTGTTTACTTTATTTAAAAAGGAGAATTATGTTTATGATTAATATTTACAATGACATTAATGCGTTAGAGGCAACTTTTCGTAAAACACCTGAATTTGAAGCGTTAAATAAAGCTGTGACAGTGGTTAAGGAAGATGAAGAGGCATTAAATCTATTCAAAAATTTCCGTAAGGTTCAAATTGACTTACAGAAAAAGCAATTAAATGGCGAAGATATATTGGAAGATGAGCTCGTATACGCACAAAAAGCGGCACAGCTTGCACAGCAAAATGCAAAAATTTCTGCAATGCTTGAGGCAGAAATGAATGTAAGTAAGATCATTGAAGAAGTAAACCGCATTTTAATAAAACCTATTCAAGCATTGTATGAAGAATTTTAACAGCGAAAAAAACAACTAAGCGGAAGAAAAACATGATTTAGCGGCGAAGTTCAATATCCAAGCAGCAAAACAACAGGTTCTAGCGTCACAAACGAGAGTCCTGAAAAAACGGATGCTATCGTCGATCTGATCAAAAGGCTTTCTTAGGCATAAAAATACTAATAGTTGCACATATAACAAGTAAGAAGAAAAACGTGTTTCCGCAAGCCGGAGCACGTTTTCAATTTATGGCTCAATATCTATTGGAGGTTATATTATGCATGTAATCATTGAATGGACCTATAAAGCGAAAAAGGGTGCGGAAACTGTTTTACGTTCAGAAGAAATGCCAGCAGCTCAAGCATTACTACTTGCAGAGGACATGGAGCGAACAGGGAGAGTAAAATCACTGCATTGTATCGATCGACAAGATACAAGTTGGTCTTTAAAGGAACTCAAGGCATATTTAAAGGAAATTGACACTGAGCCACACAATATTACAGTCTATTTCGATGGTGGATTTGATCTTGCAACAAAACAATCGGGGCTAGGCTGTGCGATTTATTATGAGCAAAATGGCAAACCATATCGATTAAGACAAAATTCTTTTTCGGCAGAGCTAAAATCTAACAATGAGGCAGAATACGCAGCGCTTTATTTGGGGTTAGTTGAGCTTGAGCTATTGAACGTTCACCATTTGCCAGTTTGTTTCACTGGCGATTCCCAAGTCGTTATTAATCAATTGAGTGGGGAATGGCCAGCACTTGAAAAGAATTTATCTAGCTGGGCAGATAAAATTGATGCAAAGCTAGAGGAGCTCAGTATCCAGCCAGAGTACAAGCTTATAACACGTAAAGAAAATTCAGAAGCCGATCGACTTGCAACTCAAGCATTAAACGGTATCGATATTACAGGATTAAGGGAAATGGTAAAGGAGTAGGGATTAGACGCTCCAAAAGAATAGAGGCTAGGACAAAACTAGTCAAAACTTAAAAAAGTGCGAGAAATCAATTTTAAAAACATTGATTTCTCGCACTTTTCTTATGTGAAATTTCATGACCAAGGATCTACCGCTTCGCAAAAAGACATTTGTTGCCTCGACACCCCAGAAAGGCGCCCAGCCGGTACGAAAATCACCCCTACGCTCTGGTGTTGGTCCTATTATAAACTTATCGATAAAATAATTTTTCCGTTTGTGATTGCTAATCATAAGAAATATTTACTGGTAAATGGCTTTTATCACAAATTTTCCTGTTTTTAATGAAACTTTTACCATTTCTAAACTACTACTACTATGAACCTAACAATAAGGAGAGATTTTATGAACATGAAAAAATTTGCGCCTGCAGCAATGACAGCATTATTAGTTGGAAGTTTAGCAATACCAGTCGCTTCAGCAAATGAAAAACAGACAGAGGCAGAACAACAAGTACCGCAAATTCAAATTGACCCTGTTCACATTTTCAATACTACTTATGGAACAGTTGAAAAAGTCAATTCTAGTGAAAAAATTACATATTTCACAGTAAAAGATGGCGATCAAACAAACATTTTAGAGATAACAAAGGATACACTTGTTTTCGATAATACAGGTAAAAAAGTGGACCTTAAAGAAGGGGATAAAATAGTAGCTTATACATTTGCGAACAAGCCACAAAAATTAATTTATCCACCACAATTTGGTCCCGATGTTGTTATTGTTGAAACTAAAGAAGCTGGATTTGTTGAAGTTGATTACTTCTTTGAAAATCTAACAAATACTTATGATATGTTAAAATTAAGCATTGGTGAAAACACGGAGCTTCTAAATACGAAGGGAGAAAAAGTTGCAGCTAAAGATTTAACAGAGAAGAACTTAGTTGTTTTCTATACAGCTTCAACAAAAAGTATCCCAGCTCAAACAACCCCTTCGAAAGTAATTGTTCTTGATGACGAGTCTGAAAATACAACAGAAAATACTGTAGAAGCGGAAATAGCAAAAATAATCGCGACAGATTATTATGAAGTCGATGGAACAAAAATGGTTCCGTTGCGTTTGATTGGCGAAAAGCTGGGCTATAAAGTAGAGTCGACAGGTAATGGTGCAATTATATCTAAAGGTAATTTATCATACACAATTACTCGTGGAGAAAAAATGTTTGGTTATAACAAAGCATTACGCCCATTAAATGCAGCACCTGCTTTGTTAGAAGCAAATAAAACATATGTACCAGTTGAATTTGTAGAGGAATACTTAAAATAATTTTAAAAAATCCCTGTAAAGGTAGGTTTGCCTTTATAGGGATTTTTGCGCTTTTGGGAAGAATTCAAGACAAATTTTATTTCCAAATATAATCATTTCAGGAAACTTGATAGGACAATCATCGTCTTATTCAAGGAAGAGAATGACTTGACTTCAGGAATTCAAATAGAAGAGAGGATTTAATGTGGAAAGAAAATCAAGGAGCGCTAAAAAAGCGAAACCTAAGAATAAAGTTATGAAAATAACCTTACTAGTAATTATAATTTTATTGTTAAGTGTAACTAGTTATGGAACTTATGCGTTTGTTAAATTTAAAAATGCTTATGATAGTTCAAAGGTCGATTTAAATAGAGAAGGAAATAAATCAGATCTTAGGGAAGAGGATGTTTCATTTACAAAAGA
Source organism: Lysinibacillus sp. NPDC092081 (assembly GCF_044755845.1). Classification (NCBI taxonomy): domain Bacteria; kingdom Bacillati; phylum Bacillota; class Bacilli; order Caryophanales; family Bacillaceae; genus Lysinibacillus; species Lysinibacillus sp. NPDC092081. Next base: position 121,221 of record NZ_JBIVRU010000009.1, on the reverse strand, counting down.
TCCAATCTCAATTCTATTATTAGGTATTGAAAATTATTCTAGTAAGACGAAGGATGGTCGAGCAGACACTCAAATGGTCATTACGTTGGATCCGGATACATCTGAAATTAACTTAATTACAGTACCTCGAGATGCAAGAGTTAAAATAGAAAATGCAGGGGAATATACAGGTATACATAAAATCAATGCCGCTTATAATTATGGGTCAATTACAGACTATGGGGCAATTAAACTTCAATTAGAGACAGTTGAAAAGTTCCTTAATATACCGATAGATAACTTTATTGCAGTGAACTTTGATGGCTTTAGAGATATTGTCGATGCTTTAGGTGGAGTAACAATAGATGTAAAAGAAGATTTCTGGGAAGATAATTTTTACGATAGAAAAAGGATAGAATTTCATAAAGGAGAAGCACATTTAAACGGGGAAGAGGCACTTGCATTTGTAAGAATGAGAAAAAGAGCTGTTAATGCTTCATACTCACGTGAAGAGAGACAAAGACAATTTTTGACTGCAACGATTAATCAAGCAAAATCGACGAATACAATATTTAAAATTGGTCAAATTGCAGATATTTTAGGAAAAAACGTAGAAACAGATTTAAACTCTAATGAAATCTACGCACTCCAAAAGCAATATTTGAGTTCCAAAAACATATCTACTAAAACGTTAGAAATACAAGGAGAAGATCAGTATATCAACGATGTTTCTTACTTTATGCCCGATATGGAAAACCTGGAGAAAGTAAGCATGGAATTAAGAAAAATTCTTAAAGTAAAAGAAGGAAATTTCAAAACAAACGCGGTTATTGAAAGATAAAAAAATAAGAATCCATTTTGATAAATTTTTCAAAATGGATTTTTTGTATCAATAAACTGAATATTCTGTTATTTCTTGCGGCTTTGCTTATCGTAATGAAAATTTGTTAAACTATTGGTGCTGTAATTTTTGAGAGAAAAGAGCGAAGAAAATGAAATTTATTCACATAGATCAAAAATATCCTGAGGATTGGATTCGCGTATTAAATCATATTGCGAATTTATTTTTTGAGGATTCCAAGCTAAAAGTAGAGTCTGAAGGAACAGATATGGCAGTTTCATTCGAATATAACGTTGGGGATGATTTCTCGATTTCTACAAAAGCTGCACTTGAGGTAGACGGTAAGTGTTATACGAATGACTATCGTATTCAATACGAATCTGAGGCTGAAGGACGTGAGCTAAATATTCGTATGAAGCGTGCTTTGTCTCACGTATTTTTAGATGTGTTAGAGCAACATACGGGAATGCATCAGCAATGGGGAATTTTAACGGGTGTGCGTCCAACTAAGCTTTACCATAAATTCCGTAAGGAGGGTAAGAGCGAGGAAGAAATTGCTGATATTCTTATTCGTGATTTCCGCTTGTCAGAGGAAAAGGTAGCGTTACTAAAAGAAATAGTTGCTCGTCAGTTAGTGACGATTCCTGATATAGATGAAATCGGTAAAGAAATAAGTATTTATATCGGTATTCCTTTTTGCCCGACTAAATGTGCTTATTGCACGTTCCCAGCGTATGCGATTGGCAGCAATCGAAAGCAAGGGCGTGTTGCTACATTTTTAGATGGGTTGCATATTGAATTACGTGAAATGGGGAAATGGCTGAAGGAAAATAATATGAAAATCACGTCCATTTATTGGGGTGGTGGTACACCGACATCTATTGAGGCACATGAAATGGATGCATTGTATGAGACGATGTATGATTCCTTCCCGCATCCTGAAACTATCCGTGAAGTAACTGTCGAAGCGGGCAGACCTGATACGATTACGCCTGAAAAACTAGAAGTGTTAAAAAAATGGGGCATTGACCGAATAAGTGTTAATCCACAATCGTATACAGACGAAACACTTAAAGCAATTGGTCGTCATCATACGGTACAGGAAACAATTGATAAGTTTTGGTTAGCACGTGAATCAGGCATGAATAATATTAATATGGATTTAATTATTGGTTTACCGAATGAAGGGATTGAAGAGTTCCAGCATTCATTAGATGAATCTGCAAAAATGCAGCCAGAATCGCTAACGGTACACACATTATCATTTAAGCGTGCATCGGAAATGACACGTAATAAAGATAAGTACAAGGTAGCAGACCGTGATACTGTTGCACAAATGATGCATATGGCACAAGTATGGACGAAGGAAAATAATTATGCACCATACTATTTATATCGTCAAAAAAATATTTTAGGCAATTTAGAAAATGTCGGCTACAGTAAAGCTGGAGAAGAAAGCATCTATAATATTGTCATAATGGAAGAAGTACAGACTATTTTAGGAATTGGCTGTGGAGCCTCCTCTAAATTTGTTCATCCTGAAACAGGGAAGATTACGCAGTTCCATAATCCAAAGGATCCGTCTGCCTACATCATGACGTTTGAAGAAGCAATCGGTAAAAAAATCGAGTTTTTAGATGAATTATATAAGGCATAAAAAGATGGCAATCTGACGTGATGTTCAGATTGCCTCTTTTATTCCGATAAATCTCGATAATGTTCCGATAAAGTTGGAAAACATTCCGATAAAACCACAAAATGTTCCGATAAAATTAAAAAACATTCAGATAAATTCTCAGGAATATTTTTAGTCTGAATTATAATAATTGTAAGCACCTAACTTAAATGAAAGGAGGTATAACATGAAAGTCGTTATTAGTCCAGACTCCTATAAGGGGACTCTGTCGGCCATCGAGGTGGCTAATGCAATGCAAGCAGGAATCTTGGATGCTGATCCATCAATTGAAACAGTCATTTTACCAGTTGCAGACGGTGGAGAAGGTACACTAGAATCACTTGTTGCCTCAACAGATGGTCAATATATTTCACAACATGTGCTGGACCCATTGGGGAGAGAAATTGAAGCGAGATATGGAGTGCTTGGTGATAATGACACATGCGTTATTGAAATGGCACAAGCATCCGGTATTATGCTGTTACAGGAGAAGGAAAAATATCCTGAGCTTGCATCGACGTATGGGACGGGACAGCTAATCAAGGCTGCTCTTGATGAAGGGTTTAGGAAATTTATTATCGGAATTGGCGGTAGTGCTACAAATGATGCTGGTATTGGCATGTTAAAGGCACTTGGATTGCAATTGAAAAAAGAAGACGGCACATTAATTGCTGATAGAGTTTCGGCACTATTAGATTTAGCTTCAATTGATGTTAGTCAGTTAGATCCCCGATTGGCTGAAGCAACATTTATTATTGCCTGTGATGTTGATAATCCATTGATTGGAGAGTGTGGGGCAACAGCTATTTTTGGACCTCAAAAAGGTGTGAAAGAGCATCAAATTGCGTATTTTGATAGCTGCTTAAAACAGTTTGCAGACATTGTTGAAAAGCAAATTGGCATTCGACTGCACGACTACAAAGGGGCCGGCGCTGCAGGTGGAATGGGAGGCGCATTAATAGCATTTTTAAATAGCAGTTTTAATGCAGGTATTGAGATTGTGATGAATGCAGTACAGTTAAAAAAGCATTTAGAAGGTGCCGAGTTTGTTATGACAGGTGAAGGACAATCGGATCGTCAAACATTACACGGGAAGGCACCATTAGGGGTGGCGAGGGCTGCAACAGTAGCGAATGTACACGCTGTCTTATTGTCAGGGACAATAGATGAAAATGATAAACCTAAATTACTAGAATATTTTACAGTTGTTGAATCATTAGTAGATGAAAATATTAGTATCCAGCAGGCAATGCAAGAACCTTATTATTTTATTCGTATGAAAACAAAGAGGATCTTTGAGTCTTACGTACAAATGGAGAAGGATTAATGCCGGAACAATGACAGGTAACGATAGAGAGCAGCCCATGGTGAGCTCTCTTTTTTGTATAATAGAAAAATAGAAAGGAAGTTAGTAAATGAAAAAATTAATAGTAGTGCTCCTTTGTATTTTTTTATTAGCAGGCTGTACGGAAACATTAAATACGGAGAAAGTATCCGTCACTGCGGGACATGAAATGCGCGTACATTTTATTGATGTAGGACAAGGAGATTCAATTTTTATTGAATCGCCAAATGGCAAGACAATGCTTGTTGATGGAGGCGTTAAAGGAGCTGGTCAAAAGGTTGTTTCGTATTTGAAGGAGCTTGGTGTGAATAAGCTCGATATAGTGGTCGCAACCCATCCTGATGCAGACCATATTGGTGGTTTAATTCCTGTGATAAATTCGATAAATATTGGACAATTTTATGATTCAGGGAAGGTACATACATCTCAAACCTTTGAAGAAATGCTGACACTTATTGATACGAAGAATATTCCTTATAATGTTCCGAAAACAGGAGATAGTATAGCGTTTGATGATGATATTAATGTGAAGGTGTTAAACGCCAATGAACATGCAAAAGATAATAATGATGCTTCCATTGTTTTAAAAATTGCATATGGTAATGTATCATTTTTATTAACAGCTGACGCGGGAATAGCGTTAGAAAAAGAGATGATGCAGCATGATGTGAAAGCAACGGTCTTAAAGGCAGGTCATCACGGCTCTAACACGAGTAGTTCGGCGGAGTTCATTCAGGCAGTGCATCCTGAGGTGGCCATTTTAAGCTATGGGGAGGGCAATAAGTATGGTCATCCTCATGCTGAAGTAGTTGAGCGTTTACAAGCAATTGGTAGTAAAATTTACTCAACGGCAGAAGTAGGGACGGTGATCGTATCAACCGATGGAGTAAACTATGACGTGAATTCAAAAGAATGGCCAGGAGCAAATGTCTCAGCACCAAAAGCGACTAGTGCAAATGCCTCGGCACCACAAACAACTAGTACAAGTGTCTCAGCTCCAAAAACAACTAGTGCAAGTGTTGAGATTGTTAGTAAGGACTTAATAGAAGAAATTGTAGGCATTAAAAATAATGGTAAGGAAGCAGTATCCTTAAAAAATTGGCAGTTAATATCAATTGAAGGGTATCAAGTTTTTAACTTTCCGAATGTGACATTGCAGCCAGGGAAAACAATTTATGTCACAAGTGGCTCAAATGCACGAGAGGGTCAAAATTATTTAAAGTGGACAAAGAAACAGATTTGGTTGAATGATGGGGATGCTGCACAATTACGTAATGCGAAAGGGGAACTCGTTAGTGAGCTCGACTAAATACACCTTAGACCGTATTGAAGAAGGATATGCAGTTTTTTTGAAGTACCCAGAGGAAGAGGAACAGCTAATCATTTTACAATCTGCCATGAATAAACCAGTGCAGGTTGGCGATCGCGTGCTAATTGAAGAAATTGATGGCATCTATCAAATTGAAATTTTAAAAGAAGAAACTGAGCAGAAAAAGGCCGAAATACAAAGCTTAATGGATAGATTGCGTAGGAAAAATCAATAGTTTCAAAATGAAGAAGAGACTGGGATTAGGCTCATCACTAGAAGATGATGATGAGCCTATATTTTACTGGCCACTCGAGCACGAAAATGCCTAAAACGCTATGCTAAATATTTTGAATATATGCTAAAATAATTATACTAATAGGAAGCTAGGAGCTGACACAATGTCAATTAACACAATTATTTTTGATTTAGATGATACGCTATTATGGGATAAAAAGTCCGTCAAAACAGCATTTGAGAAAACATGTGAATATGCAGCAACAATACATAATGTAAATCCAGCTGAGCTAGAGGAAGCTGTACGTAAAGAAGCACGTGCACTTTACGAAGGCTATGAAACATATGATTATACTGTGTTAATCGGTATTAACCCATTCGAAGGGCTTTGGGGCACATTCGATGATCCAACAGATTCTTTCCAAAAAATGAAAAATATCGTACCAGGCTATCGTACAGAAGCATGGACAAAAGGCTTAGCAGCTCTTGGCATTGATGATGCACAGCTAGGGGCGGAGCTAGGGGAGCGCTTTGTGGCAGAGCGTAAAGTGTCTCCATTCTTATATGAAGATACTTTTGATGTGCTAGATAAGCTGAAAGGAAAGTATCAACTCGTATTACTGACAAATGGAGCACCAAGTTTACAAAATTTAAAGCTTGAAATTACACCAGAAATCGCGCCATATTTTGACCATATTATTATCTCTGGGGACTTTGGTAAAGGGAAACCAGATGCCTCTATTTTCGAGTATGTAATGGAGAAAGCAGGTATTACAGCAGATGATGCGGTAATGGTTGGAGATAACTTAAATACTGATATTTTAGGCTCATCTCGTGTTGGTATGCGCAACGTTTGGATCAATCGTGAAAACAATGCACCAAATGGCATTGTCACTCCAACATATGAGGTTGATTCTTTAACGGCATTATTAGAACTTGTAAATAAGCTATAAGCCCGAAAATGTACTGATTCTCAAAGGATCAGTACATTTTTGCTTGTAAATTAAATATAAATTAATGCATATCAATAGACAAAGATTGTTCACTCCGAAGTGGGGCTTTCAGCGCAAACTCATCCCGCAGGAGTCGCCATTCTCCGTAAAAAATCAACGGTTCCATATCATTAGTATGAGAAGACAAGCTGAAACAAAATAGTATAACAGCTTTGATCAAAATACTATACAAGACAGGCCTCACATAGGGCGTGAAGGTGGTCGCCATAGCTTGGAATTCTTCACGGAAATCCAAAATATTTATAGCTTTGAAGTGAGGCTATACACTTCAAAGCTGTTCAATAAGTTATTGGACAGCTTTTTTTACACCTCAAAAATAAAAAAAAGTATCTCAGAAACACTTCTGAGATACCCCAATTCCGAATGAGGTCAGTGTATATAATATGCAAAGTATAACAATGAACAAGCTATTGTAATACATAGTTGAACAACGGCACTTGCTACTAGGTAACCTCGGGGCTCACCTGCTTTTTTACGATAATAAATTTGCATAATAGAGTAGAGCGTAAATAAGCCGTATATAATCGTAGCGTGTATGGAATGCATCAGTAAATAGATAGCAAATAAAATACCTGCAAACAAAACTAGCATAATAGCGTTGGCGATTGCATGTTCAACTGTAGCCGCAACAAAACGTCGTTCAATAGGAGGCATTCTTTTTTTTGCAAGCAATAGTGTTAAGTGTGTAAGTAATAAAAAGATATTTCCATTAACAATCTTAATTGAACGTTTATCATCATAGTAGTACTCTAGTGAATCAAATGAATTGTCGAGTTTTATGGCCTGCTCCGTTTGGACATTAAAGAGGGTATCGTTATTTAGTACCTTCCATTTTTCTTGAGTACCATTAGAATAGACAATCAACACGTCTTGAGGTGTAAAGTAACCATTAGCTTCCCATTGTTGAGCAGTTACTGAAACTGAAGATGCCTTTTCGATTTGTTCTTGTAGCTGAGTTAATAATTGTTTATTTGTATAGCATTGCTGAGGTACATAAAGGCATGAAGCTTTTGCGATAAACGTTTCCTTGTTTTCATTATTGTGTACATAGACTGTTGCAATTGTTTTGTTTGTATCTGTTGTCAGTGGAGAGGTGGCTGGCCCTTGGATAAAGGACAACATTAAAATAGTAAGAACTGTGACAAATAGCAAAGACACTGCTGGCATTTTCCAAGACTTTTTGATTGGTGTTTTTTCTATTGTAGTAGGTGTAGTAATATTGTGCAGTATTTTTTCCTGCTGCTGCTTAGTTAATTTGAGGTCGCGTAAATGTTGCCAGGATTCCTCATTGTTCTTCATCAAATTCACCTCCAAGTTGCTTTTTTAATGCAACAAGTGCACGTTTTAATGTGTTTTTGACCTTGCCTTCATTCCAACCAAGTACATCACAAATTTCCTGAATGGATAAACCCTCGATTTTACGTAAAATAAGGACATCTCGATAAGGGAGCTTAAGTCTACTAATGGCAAGATAAAGCATCTTTGCATTTTCTTGCTGGATGAGCCATTGGTGTGGTGAAGTTGGCTCAAGCTCTTCATGACTGTTTAAAAACGGTACAAATTGAATAAGTCTTTTCCGGCGGTAATGATCGTAGGCTAGATTACGTGCAGTACTCCTAAGCCAAGCGAGTTCTGCACCTTCCTTGATTGTCTGCTGATATTTTAAATAGCGGGCAAATGTCTCCTGTGTGAAATCCTCCGCTATTTCTCATCATTGAGTAAGTAATATAAGTATTTAACTTCTTTCAGCAGGTGTCAAAACACCTGCTGAAAGAAGTTAAAGCCTCCGGCGGATGTCACGGAATCGGTAAGGAGTTCACATAGGATGTTAGCCTAAAATCATCGCATCCATGCGATAACGGCTAACTGACCTGCATCACGCAGGCCTAAGCACAAAGCCGATTCCGGACGCAATTATGCCGAGGCATAATTGATTAATTGGTTTGATTATGTAAGTAAAACAGCTCTTCAATCGTCAAAATGTGCACCTCCTTTCTCTTAAAGACGAGGGACTTTCTGAAAAGTATCATTTTACCAAAAAAAACGTACTTGCCGTAAATGGCAAAGTACGTTTTTTTTATTTTGCATTAAAATTCAGCAGAAGCAAAGTAGCAAGGTTTATACGATATCTTTACGTGATTCACGTCGCCAAGCATAAAATGTAAGTATTATTGTAAGGCCGATAAGCAAAATATATCCAGTTGGTGATAGCCATTTCGGATGCCAAATCGAAATGATGTCTGAAATCATATAATTCGTGACACCAGCAATCATGCCGAACATAACAATAATCTGAATACCAATCAATGCAATTGTATTACGAGCAAATGTTGAAATTGCCATCGATAATATACCTAAGAGTAAAGTTGCAATAAAGATTGCCACGATTGATAAAATGATATATTGGAAAAACGTCATATCGTACCAGTAATAGTCCCAGCAAAATGAAGACAATGGTAAGTCGAAATGGGAAGAAGTGTTATTTGTTGCATACATAGTTAAATAAATAATCATTAATACAATTGTTATAAACACTGCACTGACGAGCCCTGCAAGCCATTTTATCCAAAATATTCTTCGTCCTTTTTTCGATGTATATTGCAATGGAATAATAGATGTTACCTTGTCCCTAAGATAAATAGGAGATAGCAGAATTGAGATGCTGAATAAGATAATAATAGATAAATTTTGTGCAATACGCTGGAAATTGTCTAATACAATGTTAGAGTATATCGTATGCTTTCTGTCATTCAATAACTGCTTAAAGCGCTGCTGCTGTGCCCCAGATGTGCGTTCCATTTCTGTTTGAAGTGATATTTCATGGTGTTGGTAACGTTCAATTAAACTTACCCATGCTTGCAGTACCCATGGAAAATCCTCTTCGCTGTGAAAAGTAATAGCATTAAAATACTCTGACTGCTGTTCATTCTCCGGATCACTAAATGCTTCGTATGTTGTAATACCTAACGCCACAGCTTTCGGATCATGTTCTAAAAATGTATCTGCCTTCTTTTTCTCCTGCTCGTACATGGCTACTATTTCTTTATATTCTTTTTCGTCTATTTCTGCCCCATACTTTGGAATCAGTTGCTGCTCAATCGCAAATGTATCTCCCGCAGGACGACCATTGGGAAAGTAGGTTATATTAAACTCAAACAATAACCAATAGAGAAGTACATTCACAAATACAATTAACGCTACAATCTTCCACGAAAATATTTTCCTCATTTCCATCCAAAATAGCTGCATATTACACAATATCCTTTCTATTAAATCGTCTGAATACGTATGTTACACAAAGTAAACTAATGAGACCCCATAAAACTAAAGTCCAAACCTCGTGATATTCAAACATCATCAAATTGGACACACCTGAAAAATACATATGGGGATTGAGTAAAAGTAGTGTTAAATTAAAATGCATAAGTAGCAATAACGTAGGCATACCACTGAAGAACATAGGTACAACAAACATACTTACAAGAATTAATATACAGAGTATCCAAGAGAGATAACTATTTCTTAAAAATGTACTTATGCAAAATGTAAGGAGCGAGATAATAAGTAAAGTGATAACAAGTATAGTAATTGTTAATAATAAATACTTCCAGAGCTCAATTGGCCACCATGTTATATGTGGCCACGTATATTCCCAGTTCAAGCCACTGGTAATAGGTGCTGTCCAAACGCCAGAATAATCATATACCGTGAAAAAGGTTATTAATGATATTCCGAACAGCGGCAATAAGATAAGGAGAGTCGTTAAAAGGCTTGCTATTAGTTTATGCCGCATCAATAGACGTCCTTTTTTCGTTGCATAGGTTATAAGCTGTGTCTGATGTTCAAATTCATAATTTGTAATAAGAGCTGTGAGAAGTACGACTAGTATTACACCTTCCATAGCGATTGTCTTTATAAGATCTTTAAATAATTCACTATGCATTCGATAGTCACTTGCAAAAAACCACTTATTATATTCTTTAGTTTCCTTCATTTCTGTGAAGCGATTATTTAATTTATCGAATTCCCTCGATACAAAGTCAGCCGCCCAGTTTGTTAAGCCGAAATCAGCAATTGTTCCTTCCTTTAGTGTCTCAATATTAAGCTTAGCGTAACGTTCATCTAAACCCTTTCCAAGATTAATATATAATTGCATCAAATGTATTCGATCAATTTCATGTTGCTCAGCTAAAGTAGAATTTTGATATTTTTCATCATTCATGGAATTGATAAATATATTGGCATCTTGAAACTGTGGATTACGTTTTTTAACATCTGCATTCAAGTCTTTCTGCATCTTACTCAAGATTTCATCATTAAAGGTTTCACCGTACTTTTTAATAATGTCATTTGCTATTTTTAATTCGTCTCTTACATAGGAATTACTAATAATCGTGAAAATATTAAAAATAGAAAACAACACGAGTAGTATTAAAATGGTTGGTGAAAATAATGCTTTTTTCATTTCAAGCCAAGTAATATTCATGTGTTACCACCACTTGTATATTCATGTGCATATTCCACTAGAAATACATCCTCGAGCTGTGGTTCAACTGACTTCCAGAATGACTCTGCTTTTTCATCAGCGACAAAGCGTACAATCATCTTTCCTTGCTCTTGCTTTTCTGCCAGTGTCACATAACTTTTACGGAATTCGGTAAAGTCCTCATACGTCATTGTTGTTTCAAACACTTTTCCTGAGAGTGTTGCGCAAATATTAGCAACAGAATCTTTATAAGAAATGACGTTGTTTTTTATCATGATAATTTCATTCGCAATAGATTCGATGTCTGATACAATATGGGTCGAAATGATAATAATTCGGTTACGCGAAAGCTCTGACAACAAATGTCTAAAGCGAGCACGTTCCTTTGGGTCAAGCCCTGCTGTTGGTTCATCAAGCACTATTATTTTGGGATCACTTAAAAGTGCCTGTGCAATGCCAACCCGTTGAATCATCCCACCTGAAAATTTTCGCATTTTTTTATTCTTCACATCACTAAGTGCTACCATATCGAGTACTTCATCAATTCGACTGGCTACGGTTTGCTTGTCCATCCCTTTTAATGCTGCCAAATAACTTAAATATTGCTTTGGTGTAGAATGTTTGTAATAACCAAAATGCTGAGGTAAATAGCCAACATGCTCACGATATGATTGACCAAGCATTTTAATAGGCTGTCCTTGATAAAAAATGACGCCAGTTGTTGGACTAATCAATGTTACGAGCATTTTGATAAGAGTTGTCTTACCAGCCCCATTTGGAGCGAGTAAACCGTATATACCATTGCCAAACTGTAAATTTATATTATGCAATGCTGTAAAATCCCCGTACTTTTTTCCTACATCTTGTACGACTAACATTCAAAAACTCCCTCCTGATTTTTTGTCATTAAACGTTTAAATGAATAAAGGTATAGTGCTAGTACTCCAATAAGTAAGACACTGTACACTGCAATCGGTAAGTTGTCTAAAATTCGTGCATACTGTTGACCTACTGTTAAAAGTAAAAGTGTATTTCCTAATATCCAAGCTATGATAAATAACATGCTTCGATTGAAGACCTGTCCATTGTAAAGTGATAATAGTAAGCCTGTTGAGAATAGAAATAACCCTGTTAAAGATAGAAGTAATAGTCGGAATATATCAATCTCCACCTTAAATGATAAGATTAAGATAAATGACATATTAACTAAAATAGCTATTCCACTAAAGAAAAGCATGCGGCATACAAGTAACTGAAAGACCGTATACTTCATCGTCATTTCTAATTCAAACGTATTATTCGACCGTTTTTGATAATATGCATATGCTGTTAAGCTTAGGAAAACAAGTGGTGAGAGCATAAAGAACATACCATTCAACATAAAAGACTCCGTTGCTATGTCATCAGCTATTAGCCATATATAGCCGAAGATAATTAACGTTATAAGTCCACTAAACAATGCCTCACTATAGCTAAGGAAAACATATTTCCAGCCAATTTGACGCTTTAAGTCAAGCAGTAAATGTATGAAGCTTTGTTTTACTGGTAGCCCCTGCTTGATAATAAAAGCAACTTGCTGTTCAATCTCTTCATCTGTTGGATACGGAATTGCCCATTTTTTGTTTTCCATTTAAGTTAGCCTCCATTTCCTCTCTAAGTTTTTTTAACACTACATAATATCTTGTCTTGACCGTCGATTCTGATAAATTCAAAAGCCCTGCAATCTCTTGAAAAGTCAGCTCTAAAAACAGTTTGTAACGAAGAATTTGCTGGGTCTGTACTTCATATTTATAAAGTAAAAGATTTACTTCCTCTAAATCTTCCTTTTTAATAAGGTAATTTACTATATCTACTGCATCGATAAGTTCAAGATCTTCTACATAGTTTGTTAGCTGGCCAGCTTGATACGATTTCGAGCGAAAATAATCGATGCAATGATTGGAAGCTATACGATAAAGCCATGTGCGAAAAGCGGCTTTCTTCTTATTAAAATTAGTAATAGCCTGCAGCATGCGTATGAAAATTTCCTGTGTCAAATCTAAAGCTAATTGTTCGTCCAAAACTTGCTTATAAACAAATGAGAAAATTTCTTTATAATATTTTTTAACAAGTAAATTAGCACTTTCTTCATGAGCTGATTGCTGCACACGCCTTATCCATCGGCTTTCAAAATCCATCCATTATCACATCACTTTCATCGCCTCATTTATATATTCGTAAAGCTCTTTTAAATAGTTTTGATTTTTATAAAATTTTTTTGCGAGGTGAATAAAAAATGACCTGAGCTGTTGAACTCAGGTCATGTAAATACAATATATTAAATTATCAATATTATAGGTTAATCGCTCTTACTTCATCAATATTTTCAAGCTGTGCAACGAATGTTAGATCTTCTTCAGTTACAGCATTGTCGATTGTTAGCATCATGACAGCTGTACCACCAACTTGTGCACGACCAACTTGCATTGTTGCGATGTTGATATCTTTTTCTGCTAGCTTTGTTGCTACGCGGCCGATTGCACCTGGCTTGTCAGTATTTTTAATGTAAAGAAGGTGACCTTGTGGAATAACGTCAACAACATAGTCTTCTACTTTAACAATGCGTGCACCTAAACCGTTTAATAATGTACCAGCAACTGTGTGTGTTTCGTTTACTGTTTTAATTTCAATCGTAATTAAGCTAGTGAAACCTTTAGCAGTTGTTGTTTTATGTTCATTAATTTTCATGCCGATACGTTCAGATAGGTAGCGAGCATTTACGTCATTCACATGATTACCGTGGTTTTTAGATAATAAGCCTTTTAACGCGTTTGACGTTAATGGACGAACATCATAATTTGCTACTTCACCAGCATAAGATAAGTTGATTTCTTTTACAGGCTCAGTTGTAAGTTGAGATAAGAATGAACCTAGTTTTTCAGCTAATTCAAAGAAAGGCTCTACTTGCGCAAGCAACTCTTTTGGAATAGATGGCATGTTCACTGGATTAGTTACAGTACCTGTTTTATAGAATTTAATGATGTCGTTTGAAACGTCTACAGCTACAGACTCTTGTGCTTCAATTGTAGATGCACCTAAGTGAGGTGTTGCGATTACTTGTGGTAAAGTAAGTAGCTTGTGGTCAGTTGCTGGCTCAGTTACGAATACGTCAAGAGCAGCACCCGCTACTTTACCTTCTACGATTGCATCGTATAAATCATCCTCATTGATAATACCGCCACGTGCACAGTTAATGATACGCACGCCATCTTTCATCATAGCGAATTTTTCTTTGTTAATAAGGTTGCGTGTTTCAGGAAGAAGTGGTGTGTGTACTGTAATGAAATCTGCAGCTGCACAAATTTCTTCAACTGTTGATTTTGTTACCCCTAACTCTTTAGCACGTTCATCTGTTAGGAATGGATCGTATGCCATAACGTTCATGCGTTGACCTTTTGCACGATAAGCAACTTCAACACCGATACGGCCGAAGCCTACAACACCTAGAGTTTTATTTTTAAGCTCAACGCCAACATAAGATTTACGATCCCATTTACCATTTTTAAGTGTATTGAATGCTTGTGGGATGTGACGAGCAAGTGAAGTCATCATGGCAATAGTGTGCTCAGCAGCAGAGTTCGTGTTACCGTCTGGTGCATTTACAACGATAATACCATGTTCAGTTGCAGCAGTTAGATCAATGTTGTCTACACCTACTCCAGCACGTCCGATAAGTTTTAAGTTTTTAGCTGCTTGAATTACTTCGCGTGTTACCGTTGTTTGAGAACGTACTAGTAAAACATCTACATCCGCAATTTTTGCGATTAATTCTTCTGGTGCAAGACCAGTGTCAACAATGATATTTAAATCTAAATCTTGTTCTTGTCGTAGTGGGAAAATACCATCTTCACTTAGTGGGTCAGCGATAAATACGTTAATTGTTTTTGTTGCAGTAGTCATTTGTAATTAGCTCCTTTTAATAAAAAATTGTTAGTGTTCTTTATATACGAAACAGTCTGAATTTTGTAAAACCAAACATCTTACAGCATGCAAACAATCTCCTTTCTAGAATAAAAAACAATAAAAAAACCTTCCGCGCCTTACAAACACAAAGATTGTGTTGTAAGGGGCGAAAGGCTGAATAGACATTGGTTCGCGGTACCACCCTTAATCACTGCTTGAAAGATTTCTAGCAGTCTTAGCAATATGCGTAACGTGCATGTAACGGATAAGCTTACTTTGGAGATGTTCGGCTTATCTATTCAGGAGTGGAACTATTATCGTAGAAATCACTGATTTACACCAACCATCAGCTCTCTTTGGATTTTCTTGCGACTAGCATGTCTCCGTCGTTATATTTTCGTGTGATTAAATTTGTTAACATCATAATCCTTATTGTTCACCTTTGTCAACAATATTTCTGAAAAAGATTAAAAATCGTGACTTCAAAAGTCAGAAAAATACCTAAATACGAATATTATCGTGTTTTATATTTTGTATCGTTCGTCTTTTCGGAAAGGATAATGAAAGCGCTACCGATATATGTTAAGTCAGATTACATGGGCTTTTAACAAATATTTGAGGTCGAAAATTATACGGGAATGAATTGGTATTAAATGGATTGCGTGATTGGAAACTTTCGTTGTTTAGAGGAGGGAAGCGAACATTTTTTATTGTCACATTTTCGTCAAAAATTTAATGTGTAGAAGGTAAACAATCAATTAGAGAAGAATGTAAGTAATGAAGATTGATTTTTAGGGGGCGTAGAATGATGTATGATGTAGCAATTGTCGGTGCAGGACTGGCAGGATTAGTAGCTGCTTGTGAGTTAGCGGATGCAAAGAAAAAAATTGTTTTAGTAGATCAAGAACCTGAAAATTCAATGGGGGGACAGGCATTTTGGTCCTTTGGTGGTATATTTTTAGTGAATTCACCTGAGCAAAGAAGGCTTGGTATTAAGGATAGTAAAGAGCTTGCCTGGCAGGATTGGCAAGGGACGGCTGGCTTCGATCGCTTGGAGGATGAAGATTCGTGGGCGTATAAATGGGCGAGGGCTTATGTAGATTTTGCAGCTGGTGAAAAATATAGTTGGTTAAAGTCTATGGGTATTAAGTTTTTTCCTGTCGTCGGTTGGGCAGAACGTGGAGGATCATTAGCAGGCGGACACGGTAATTCGGTACCTAGATTTCATGTTGTTTGGGGAACTGGGCCAGGCATTGTAAAGCCGTTTGCTGAAAAAGTGAAAAAGGCCATAAATGATGGTTATATAGATTTTAAACCAAGACATCGTGTAGATGAGTTTATTCTACACGATGGAAGAATAACAGGGATTAGTGGAACAGTTTTGGCTCAAAGCTATGCAATTCGTGGTGAAAAAAGCTCAAGGCTGGGCATTGGCGAATTTTCTTATGAAGCTGAAGCGGTTATTGTGGCCAGCGGTGGAATAGGTGCAAATTTTGATTTAATCAGAAAAAATTGGCCAGAGCGACTAGGAACACCACCTAAAAATATGATCAGTGGTGTACCTGCTTATGTAGATGGCAGAATGTTAGAAATTACTGAGCATGCGGGAGGACGTATCGTTAATCGAGACCGCATGTGGCATTATACAGAAGGCTTGAAAAATTGGGATCCTATATGGCCAAATCACGGCATTCGAATTTTGCCTGGCCCTTCATCATTATGGTTTGATGCAGAAGGCAATCGATTTGGAGCACCTAATTTTCCGGGCTTTGATACGTTAAGCACATTAGAGGCAATTCAAAAAACAGGCTATGATTACTCGTGGTTTATTTTAACTGAAAAAATTATTGAGAAGGAATTTGCATTATCAGGCTCTGAACAAAATCCTGATTTAACAAATAAAAGTATTAGTGATGTTCTGAAACGTGTTTTGCCAGGTGCACCAGGTCCAATTCAGGCATTTAAAAATCATGGTGAGGATTTTGTGATTGCTAATGATTTAAAGGAGTTAGTCGAAGGAATGAACAAGTTGGCTGGTAATGACCTTCTTGATTTTATCAAAATAAAAGAGCAAATTTTAGCAAGGGATCGTGAAATGGACAATAAATTTACAAAGGACTTACAGGTTAATGCTATTCATGGGGCAAGAAACTATGTTGGTGATAAATTTGTGCGCGTTGCGAAGCCCCATAAAATATTAGATCCAAAAAATTGGCCACTTATTGCGGTACGCTTAAATATTTTAACGCGTAAAACATTAGGAGGCTTACAGACCAATTTGAATGGTGCTGTGTTAGGAATAGATGGTCAGCCTGTACCGGGTTTATTTGCAGCTGGGGAAGTTAGTGGTTTTGGTGGTGGCGGTGTACATGGTTACCGTGCTTTAGAAGGGACATTTGTTGGTGGGTGTTTATTTAGTGGTAGACAGGTAGGGCGTTACTTGGCAAAAAGAGAATGAAGGAAAATTTAAGTGAGTTTTAAAAAGCCCTAGTAAGAGGGAGATTGCTCGGGTAAGGCGAGAAAATGATCGGGTGCCGGGGGAAAATCGCTCGGCTACCAAAAAAATATGAAAGAGCATCACCACAAATGGATGATGCTCTTTTTTCTTATAAAGAAGAGTTTTGAACTTCGGAGATTTTAGCGATTTGTCCCTCAATCTGCTCTTTTGTCCAACCATTCTCTTCAACAAAGAAGTTGCGTTCTGCGCGGCGGCATTCGTCTGAACAGCTACGCATATAAAAGGCCTCATGCTTTTCCTCGCAAAGCATTAATTTATGGCAATCAGGATTTGCGCAGTTTGTATAACGTTCTGTCGGTTCACCAGTGAAGAAATCCTTGCCGACAATAACATGCTCAACCTGATTAATCGGTACACTACGACGTCGATCAAAGACAAACATTTGTCCATCCCATAGTTGACCTTTTACCTCTGGGTCTTTAGCATACGTGGCAATTCCACCGTGTAACTGACCAACACTTTCTCCATAGCCTTCACGTTTTAACCAGCCAGAGAATTTTTCACAGCGAATACCACCTGTGCAGTAAGTTAAGATTTTCTTATCAGCAAAATCTTCTTTATGAGCTTCCATCCAATCAGGTAGGTCACGGAAGTTTTCAATATCTGGACGCACGGCACCACGGAAATGTCCGAGGTCATATTCATAATCATTACGTGCATCAATAATTACCGTATTATCCTCCTGCATACGTTCCATAAATTCCTTTGGTGATAAATAATCTCCTGTTATTTCTAAAGGATTAATATCATCGTTCAAACCAAGGTGTACAATCTCTCTACGAGGGCGCACATGCATTTTTTTAAAGGCATGCCCTTCAACTTCATCAATTTTCCACATAATATCGCTAAAATGAGGGTCTGCCTTCATCTGATTCATGTATGCATCAGTTTGCTCGACTGTACCTGAAACCGTTCCATTAATCCCCTCATAGCCAACTAAAATACGACCAAGAAGTCCGATTTCTTGACAAACTGCTAAATGTTCCTCTGCGAATGCTAGAGGGTCTTCAATAGCTATATATTTATAATAAAGTAATACACGATAGTCTTTCTGTGTCACAATCATTAACCACCTTTAAATCAATATTCGTCCTTAAATATAGCATATCAAGTGCTATTTTGCGCAGGATAGAAGGAGTTTTCTAAAAAAACACGAATACTACATAGTGAATGACTATTCATATTTGGGGGTGTATTGGGATGGAATTTTCAACGATTACATTAGAAAAATTAGAACGCCGTGCAACATTAACTTTAAATCGACCACATGCCATGAATGCCATGGACGATGTGATGATGCGTG
This sequence comes from Lysinibacillus sp. NPDC092081, assembly GCF_044755845.1. Taxonomy (NCBI): domain Bacteria; kingdom Bacillati; phylum Bacillota; class Bacilli; order Caryophanales; family Bacillaceae; genus Lysinibacillus; species Lysinibacillus sp. NPDC092081. The sequence continues at coordinate 102,576 of NZ_JBIVRU010000009.1, read as the reverse complement.
AACTAGCAGAATGCTTTGAAGCACTACAGCAAGAACAAGAAATACAAATTCTCGTTATTCGTGGGGAGGGAAAAGTCTTTTCTGCAGGTGGCGATATTAAAGCAATGCTAAATCCAAATAAGCCACTTAATATTAATGAGGCCATGGTTTATTTAACACGTATCGTCAAGGCATATTATCAGCTACCGATGATCGTCATCGCAGCAGTTCATGGAGCATCAGCTGGATTAGGCTTTAGTCTAGCGCTAGGGGCCGACATAGTTGTGGCATGTGAAAATAGTAAGCTCGCTATGAATTTCATAGGCATAGGGCTCATCCCTGATGGTGGCGGTCATTTCTTTATGAAGGAACGTGTGGGTACTGTCAAAGCTAAACAAATGATTTGGGAGGGGAAAGTATTAACTGCATCGGAAGCACAGGATGAAGGGTTAATTGACTACGTTGCACCAGATGGAACTGTTTTTGCAATTACTGACCAACTAGTTGGAAAAATGCTTGCTTCTCCAATTGCATCGATGATTACGACTAAAAAAATTCTACATGCTCAAAATTTACCGCAATTAGAGAGTATTTTATCAATGGAAGCAGAGGGGCAAGCAGCGATGCGTAAAACGGCCGATCATTTAGAGGGAATCCATGCGTTTGTAGAGAAAAGAGCACCTGCCTTTGTAGGAAAATAGAGGAACTCAGTCTAAGAACGCCACGTCCTGTGGCAATTTATCTGTGCGAAAGCGAAGCGACAGCAACACACGACTGAGTGACCAACATCATGCCGCTGACGCTACGCTTTCGCGCAAAAAACATCTGTTGGCCTAAAAGGCGCGTAGTAAAGTTTACTACGCGCCTTTTACTAGCCATTTTTAGACATGGAATAAAATTAATTTACCTGAAGAGTTAACTAGGCGATGAGTTTTGTTGGCAACACCTTTTTCTTCGATTTGTTGTAGACCGTTGATTTTTGCAGCCTCATCGTTTTCGAATTTCCATGTTTCATCAAACAATGTTTCCCCAGTTTTTTCAAAAGCTGTAAAACGATAATTCTCCATACAAACCCCACCCTTTACTTAAATATATTTCTATTATACATAGAAGGTTTATAAACTTCACGGTAAAACTAGCGAATATTTTGATAAATTACAAAAGTTGTGGAAAATTTAAGGCAATACGATTCATGAATATTCTTTGAATACATTTCTCATCTTGTGTGAAGTATGATAAAATAGAACAAATATTCGGTTTCGGCGTGATTCACGAATGTCTTATCATAAAGATGAGACAAATAGCTGTTGGTAAATTATTGAAGTGGCAATTTCGATGTACTGAATTATTTACTGCATTGCGAGTGAAAAAAGAATGACGTCAAGATATAAATTATTTATTACTTGAGGTGATTGGATGTCAACAATTCGTTTTTTCCATATGGCGGATTTACATTTAGATAGTCCATTTAAGGGCTTATTTGGTTTGCCTGAACAAAATTTCAAAAAGATTCGAACAAGTACTTTTGAAGCTTTTGACAAAATTATTGAGAAGGCTATTCAGGAGAAACCTGATTTTTTACTGATTGTCGGTGATATATATGATGGTGAAAATCGTAGCTTACAGGCACAAAGACGCTTTCAAGAGGCTATGGAAAAACTCTTTCAGCATAATATCCCTGTCATTTTAAGCTATGGTAATCATGATCACTTAAATGGTGCTTGGACACGCTTTTCCTTACCGAGCAATGTTTATGAGTTACCAGCTGAAACTAGTGTTGTGCAATTAAAAATACGTGGTCAGCAAATCAATATTTATGGCTTTAGTTATAGCGACCGTCATATAACGAAATCAATGATTGATAGTTATCCTGTTGCACAGGACCAGCATGTTATTCATATTGGTATGCTTCATGGTAGTGAGGCTAGCGATACCTCGCATGCTGTTTATGCCCCTTTCACAAAAGATCAACTTCTTGAAAAAAACTATCATTACTGGGCTTTAGGACATATTCATAAACGTCAACTTTTACATCAAAATCCACCGATTGTTTATCCAGGCAATATTCAAAGCCGACATCGGAAAGAGCAGGGAATAAAGGGCTTCTATGACGTAACCTTGTCACAAACCTCTACTGACCTGGAATTTGTGCCGACATCTACTGTTGTTTATAACACGGTAGAGGTGGATTGTACGAATGTGTTTCATGCAAATGAACTACTAAAAAAATGTGAGGAAGCATTGATCCTCAATCGTCAACAGTATGGGGCATCTGTTATTGAACTCCATTTAAAAAATATAGATGAACAATCACAATCTTTATTTGAACATGCTACTGTTGATGCATGGCTAGAAACTATTCGAGAAGCCGAGGATGGGATTGAACCGATGTGCTGGGTACAAAAGCTCGTGTTACATCAATCAGCAACATCGTATGAGCATACTGCTGTGACTGAATCGGTGATGAATTTAATGGAACAATGGGATAGTTCAGAATGGAAGGATATTTTAAAGGAACTGTACCAACATGCTGGTGGTGCAAGACTGATCGAACCTTTAACAGAACAGGACATTAAAAATTTAATGCACAACGCGCAAGAATTATTAGCAGAAGAAATTCAAAGGGCGTGAATAACATGCTAACGATACAAAAAATCCAAATTTATGGCTTTGGCAAGCATGAAAATATCACCATTACTTTACATGAAGGTGTTACCATTTTTTATGGTATGAATGAAGCGGGTAAAACGACCATTCAACAGTTTATTTTACAAATGCTTTTTGGATTTCCTACGAGGCAGCAGACACAACGTAAATATGAGCCGAAAGTATCGACTAAATTCGGTGGTCAGCTTACAATTTGGCATCCAACGTATGGGCAATGCACGATCGAACGTATTAAAGGAAAGGCAGCTGGAGATGTCACAGTTTATCTAGAAGACGGAACAATGGGGCATGAGGAGCTTTTAGCAAAACTATTAAATGGTTATTCAAAAGCCTCCTTTGAGTCCATTTTCTCCTTTTCATTACATGAGCTACAGGACATTGAGAAAATGTCAGAGGAAGAGCTAACACATTTGTTGCTTGCCTCAGGGACAACAGGGATTCAACAGCTATCATCTCTAGAAAAGAAATTAGACAAAGATGCTAGTGAGCTTTTTAAAAAAACAGGCAAAGTGCCACTTATTAATCAAAAATTGGAGCATTTAAAAAAGCTAGAGCGTACCATTAAACAAGAACAAGGTAATATTCAGACCTTTGAGGACAAATTATTACAATTACAGCAGCTCGATCAAAGGCTAGAGGGGTTATATAGTCAGCAAAAAACACAGCAGCAAAATTGGCAGCAGCTCACAATTCTTCAGCAAGCTATGCCGCTTATCAAACAGCAAAAAGCTTTCGAACAGACGCAAAAAAGCTATGAACATGTGCAGTTTCCGCCAGAAGGGATTCGTCGTTATGAGCAATTAAAGGATCGGCTTATGCATGAAACACTACAAATGGAGCAGCTGAAGGAGCAGTATCGGGGACTACAACAAAAGCTACAATTAACAATGGACGAGCAGGCTATTACTGAAATGTCTCGTCTTGTGAATAAGGAAGCAGCATGGAATCAGTTAGTTGTTAAGGAACAGAACTTAATGGATGAGCTGTATTTAATCGAGCAAGAAATAGAAGCGCAGTTTCGTTTATTAGGTGTTCAGGAAAAAACAGCGCAGGATATTTTGCTTATAGAAACTGTATCATTACAGCAAGAGGAACAATTCCAACAACAGTTAAGCCTATTAGAAGAAGCAGAAGCAGAGCTGAAATTTCAATTGCGTTCGGTGGAGCAACTACATGCAGAACTAGATACAATCGCTCAACTGAAACAACAGCTTCAACAGGAGTCATTATCTACAGAGGAAGAACATATTTTAGCAGAGTGGCCTCAGCGTAAGCGAAAGCTTGAACAATTGCGTTTTGGAAGGTCACAACGCTCGAAACAACAACAACCAAGTATTTTTATATTTATTGTGTTAGCCCTAAGTGTACTTTCGTTTATCTATGGTGTTATGGAAAAAAATATAGCTGTAATCGTTGTAGGAGCGGTTATGTCACTGATCATAATTTTATATTTAAAATTTGCTAGACAAGCACATGAAGCGCCGAGTAAACAGCAGAGTCAGCAAATACGTGAGTTAGAGCAGGAGGAAAATATGGCTCAAACCATCCTGCTAAAAAAACAAAAACTTGAAGATCGTTGGTTACATGTAAATGAGCAACAGCAAGAAAAAGAACGTCAATATGTGAAACTTGAATATAAAATTCAGCGGGCTGAGCAGGTGAATGAAGAGACCACTCAGTCGCTTCAGCATTTTTTAGGACGCTATCGGCTAGAGGGGAATATACCGAAAACATTATTACCAGAGCTGTTTATGCGCATTCGTGGTGCTCAAGAATTGGCAGCCAAAAAGAACAGTACATTTACTCTTCTACAAACGGTACAAGCGGAGAAAATCGGGCTCCTAGAACAAGCACAGCGAGTCTTAAAGGCAGAGTATAGTGAGCAAGAAATCTTTATGCATTTACGTAATACATTTCTTACTTTACAGCAGGAGCAACAGATATCCCAACAAGCAAAAGAGCAGTTGACTAGCCTTCAGACCAAAATTCAAGGAGTGCAATCATATATAGACAGCTATGAGTCTGAAATTACTCAGTTATTTAATGTCGCGAATGTTCAATCAGAGAAGGTTTATTATGAAACTCATGAACAATTTGAACAACAACAAAAAATAAAAACAGAACTTCAATCCATTCAAAGTCAGCTAGCCTCGCTGAATGTAGACAACGAACAGTCATTGATAGATGAGGAACAGCTTAATGAAAAACTACTTACTTTAGAAGATGAGCGGGGCGTAATGCAAGTAGCAATAGATCATTGCTTAGAACAACGCGCGACACTACAAATCCAAAAGGAGAATCTTCTAAATGACGAGAAATATGGTCAGTTGCTTCAACAGTTTGAAGAAGAGAAATCAGTGTTGCAACAGCTCATAGGGCAATGGGCTACAAAAAAGGCATTGGCTACTGCGATTCATGAAACATTGTTCCGCCTAAGAGAAGAAAAACTACCATATGTTTTGACAGAGGTTAATGCAATATTTAATTTGTTAACAGGTGGACGTTACGATAAGCTTTTCATTAATGATGAAGGCTATTTTGTTACACAGGATGTTTCTGGAATACGTTATCAAATGGCGGAATTATCACAGGCAACGAAGGAGCAAGCTTATATTTCGTTGCGCATGGCATTAGCAAAAACGCTTACAACTTCTGCTCCATTTCCATTTATTATGGACGATCCTTTTGTCCATTTTGATCGAAACCGTACAGACAAAATGGTACAATTAATGAAAGAAGTAGGATATGAACGTCAAATTTTATATTTTACTTGCCATGACACGATGCTCGAACATTGGCAGAAAGACCAAATTGTCGATGTTGGAGCACTAGCAAATGAAAGGGGAGTGGCGTCAACATGAAGGGTATTACGACGCTCCAGGCTGGAGAATCAGTTGATCAATTTTTATTAATTAAACAGGCGGCAAAAGGGGTTACTACAGTTGGAAAGCCATTTATGTCACTGTTATTACAAGATAAAAGTGGAGATATTGAGGCAAAGCTATGGGATACAAATGAAGAGCATGAAAAAATGTATCACGCTGAGGCGATTGTCCGTGTAGGTGGAGAAATTCATGACTACCGCGGTAAGAATCAATTGCGCATAAAATCAATCCGTGTAGCAAAACCAGAGGAGGGAATTGCTATTAATGATTTAGTTCCTTCCTCAGCTACTCCAAAAGAAGAATTATATGAAGAATTGACGCAATTTTTCTTTGATATTAAAAATCCGAATATATCACGAATTACACGTGCAGCTATTAAAAAACATCAGGATGCTATTTTAGTATATCCAGCTGCAACGAAAAATCATCATGATTATGCATCTGGTCTATTGGATCATATGGTGTCAATGTTGAGACTCGGAAAAGCAATTGCTGATTTATATCCTACTTTAAATCGGGATTTGTTATATGCGGGGATAATTTTGCATGATATTGGCAAGGTTGTAGAGCTATCAGGACCTGTTGCAACAATGTATACCGTTGAAGGGAATTTACTTGGCCATATTACAATTATGGTCAATGAAATTGCCAAGATTGCTAGTGAACTAGAAATCGAGGGCGAGGAAGTCATGCTATTGCAACATATGGTGCTATCTCACCACGGTAAAGAAGAATGGGGCAGTCCGAAAAAACCGATGATTCAAGAAGCAGAAATCTTACATTATATTGATAATATTGATGCTAAGATGAACATGCTAACTCGAGCATTAGGTAAAACAGCACCAGGCGAATTTACTGAGCGACTATTTCCGCTTGATAATCGCTCGTTTTATAAACCGACTATTTAGAATGCATAGGGCTGCTGAGAGAAACTTCTCAGCAGCCCTATTTTTTAAGTTGAAAACATTTATGAATATCTCTGTTGCTGAAATTCTACCTTCCTCTGCGCGATGAGATGTCTTATACCGACTCTTCAGAATTTAATCATCCATAAATATTTTTTTACTGTCACATTAGATGCTATCAATAAAATCACTGCTATTAAATTGAAGAATAGGTATCAGGTTCCGATTTAGTTCCTTCAAAGGATTACTTGATTTGGGAAAGCAAATTCACGTATAGACTGATTTTAAACAGGACAAAAAATGACAACCTTACTTTAAAATAATTTTATTCAAGTATATTATCATTTAACTTGATCAATCAAAAGTGGACAAATTTTTGCCAAACAAATAAGAGAAATAGTGAAGAATGGATATTAGTAACTCTATTTGGATGTCTTTGTGTTTTTTCGTAAAAGGAAAACAGTAAGTACAAATGGGATTTATCCTATGTTATTGAAAAGAGTTGTATCTGATAAAATCTAAAATTTACATTTATTCATAATAAGTATTGAATGGTTACATTGTTTTTTAGAATTTGGGAGTATTGAAAAATAAACTAAGGTTATAAAAATAATTTATATGAAATAAAAGGAAGTGATGGGGTATGAAACTAAAAAAAGAGAGTGCTTTATATTTAAAGCACTCATCAATAAAAAATAAATTTTTACAAAATAGAGGGAAGAAACACCTCTATATTTGACAAAGAACTATTATAGTGGGTTTTGCAAATAAGTTCTTCCTTCATACCAATATTTATCGTCTCTGACTTTTTCTTTATTATAGAGTAGATTACCCGAGTAAATAGCTTGCGCGTAAGGTGGATCTCGATCAATTGTGAAAGTATACTTAAATACTGGTCCATGATATTCATCGAAGAAATTACCGTAATCTCTATACGGCTTATCTTGTGCAAACGCACTGATAGTTAATGATTCTGTTTTTTCTTTTGCAAAATAATTTAATGCTTCTGGAGAAGCAGAAGCATTAATTTCTTTTGCTGAAGAGTTTACTGCTCCTGGAAAAAATAGAGCTCCACAAACAACTAAACCAGCAAATATTTTTGATATTTTCATAGTAAAAAATCCCTCTTTTTTCACTTAATAATTTGTATATAATGCTATAGCATATGTATCTTTCCCTCGAGTTATTTTTATATTACCATAATTTGAAATGGAAAATCAAATAATATTTAACATTAATTAACTTAAATGGTTTTGGGTGTTATTTTTATCTAAGTTAAACGACACGTTCAGCTCCATTGTTGACCATGATATTAAATTTATTGCAGTTGACACTATTGTTTATATTATTCACAGCTAGATAAGAGTAGAAAGTGTCTATTGTATCTGCATCTAAAATGTGGGACTTTAAATTAAGAAGTTATTACTTATTTGGAAGACAAAGAAAGGGTCTACCAATAATTTGATTGTAGTTTGCATTATCAGTATCATGGTGTAGTAGGCAATATTCATCCTAGTCTGTCTACAAATTACGAAGACTCTTTTAACTTAAAGGTTATTTTAACGTCTGTTGTATTCAGGGGATCTTCTTCTTCAAATCACAGCCAAAAATTCCTTTATTTCAAGTAGCGAACCCAAAAGAAGTTATGTATTATTTTCAAAAAAATGGATTATTCCAGGTAAACATCAAGAAGTGAATGAATGTATACAAGCACCTTTATTACTATCCTAAAGGGTGTAATGCCTACTGTCGCATCCATCTAGCTTTTCAACGCTTTTGCATTATATAAGTTGGCTTGAAAAAAACATATGGGAGACAGTTTATTTTTTTTGTACCTTTGTCTTCTTCCTTCTCAGCCTCTTTAGCTTTTGTCTCTTCCTCAGCCAATTCAAAAGAAGCATTACATGAAGAATTGACGCAATTTTTCTTTGATATTAAAAATCCGAATATATCACGAATTACACGTACAGCTATTAAGAAACATTAGGATGCTATTTTAGTCTATCCAGCTGCTAAGAAAAACCATCATGATTATGCGCTGGGTCTACTAGATCATCTGGTGTCCGTGTTGAGACTAGGAAAAGCAATTGCTGATTTTTATATTGATAATATTGATGCAAAGATGAATATGCTAACACGAGCATTAGGCAAAACTGCGCCAGGTGAATTTACTGAGCGACTATTCCCGCTTGATAATCGATCGTTTTATAAGCCGACTATTTAGTAAATGTGAAAAGATGTAAGCTTTATCGCTTAAATCAAAAAATGAAATAGCATTTAAAAAGAAAGAGGATTGATTTACATTACAAACTTGTTTGTAAGATACTTTTGATCAATTTTATTTCAAAGTGATAGTATAAAAAGGGTTACGCCTGTATAAGCGTAACCCTTTTTCATATAGTAAAATAACAACTAGTTAGATTATTTTTTGTCAGTATCTTTAGCGTTGTCGTCTTTACTTTCTTTATTAGCTTTTTCTTCAGCTTTTTTAGCTGCTTCTTCTGCAGCTTTAGCTTGCTCTTCACTTGTTGTTGTAAGGGCCTTGATAGCCGGTTCTAATTCTTTATCAGATGTTTTTACATCTGCATCTTTAGCCAATTTTGCAACGATATCTTTAATAACTTGTTGATCTTGACCTGTCTGCACTAATTTTTGTAGCATTTGTGCACGGATGTTTGTTTCTTCGTCTTTGAATGAGCCAACACCTTTTACATCACGCTTGTCCGTAACTTCAATAACGTGGTAACCAAAGCTTGTTTTAACTGGTTCACTTAATGTTTTTACAGGAAGGGCATAAGCAGCATCATTAAATTCTTCTACCATTGCACCAACAGAGAACCAACCAAGCTCTCCACCTTTTTGAGCAGAGCCAGTATCAGTTGAGTATTCTTTTGCTACATCTGCAAATTTAGCGCCGCCTTTAATTTTGGCAATAACTTCTTTAGCTGTTTTCTCATCTGCTACTAAAATATGACGAGTATTTAACTCAGTTTTCATTTGCTCATAATGTTTTTTTACATCTGCTTCTTTAAAAGCTTTATCTTTTAAAGCTTTTTCAGAAAGAAGCTGAACACGTAAAGCATCTTTATAGCCTTCCTCAGTTAAGCCGTTCTCAGCAAGTGCTTGAGCAAAGTTATCACCGAATTGTGAAGCAGTTGCGTCATATGCTTCCTTGATTTCTTTATCTGATACTTTATATTTGTCTGCTAATACTTTTTCAGTCAACATTTGTTCAAGTATCTTAGAACCTGCTAAAGATTTTGATGTTTTGTTAAAGTCAGCAACTGTAATGTCGCCCGCTTTTGAAGTTGCAATCGTTTTGTTGTCCCCTCCGCTACAAGCACCAAGCGCTAATACCGAAGCAGCTAATGTTAAAGATAAAACTGTCTTTTTCATAGTGGATATTCTCTCCTTACAATGGTTTCGTCCATTTTTTACTATAACATAAACGATTTAAAAACAAAATGGTTCCCCCTTGAGTATAGCCTATATTTCAGATTTTCAAGCGCATAGGATATAGAAAAGAAAGGGGGTGAAGTTATGAGCAGCGGAGGATATGGTGGTGGCGGTGGCTACGGCTCAGGCTTTGCTTTATTAGTTGTGTTATTTATTTTATTAATTATCGTTGGTGCAGCGTTCCTATACTAATTAATAAAAATGACGAAAAGCTAAGGGGTTAAGTCCTTAGCTTTTTTTACAATGTAGGCATCCGCACAAGCGCGGATGCACCTATTCTTTTTAACTATACTGCATATAAAACTTCAATATAAAATGAGACAAGTAATATTGTAATAAGTATATTTATAGTTCGGAATACTTTTGGTTGCTTTTCTTCGGGAATTTCACGTCGCATGCACAGCGCATAAGTCATGCGGTTTATTTGAAATAAATAGAATACCGAGAATAGAACTACAATCATTAATAGCAAGTCTATTCCTCCCCTCTTTCAGTATTAATAGCATAACAAAAAACGTCAATAAAACACAAGTACAAGCAATTTAGTGAACAGTAGGCGGCACTAAAATTTCATAGCCTTTAGGCGTCTCCTCAATCTGGGAGTCTTTAGGTGAATTCAATAAATATTTCACATATAGAATATCAATGACACAAAGACTACAATGGTAAGCTAAAAGTAATGTGCCATAATGTGTATACGCAGGGAATAGCAGTGTACCTAATAAAATGCTTGTATTTAAAACAATAAATGGTGTGAGTAAAGCTAAAATATAACGATTTTTCGATAAAGGTTCACGGATACGCATGTGTAGAACTGGAATAACATAAAATTGAGTACGCACACGCAATTTTAAATGTTGACGTAAATCATACAATGCTAGAAAGTGTAAGCATTTATGGATTGGATAGATTGCAAATATAGCAATAACAAATAGCCAAAACAACTGATCTGTATAGTGCTCGTCATTAAATAAATTAAATGTCACATAGGAAAGAGAAAATACAGTAAAAAAAACAAATATAGACATGATCATAATACGCGTTGTTCCGTAATGATGTTCAAGATTTAATATTTTCCAACAATGCATGATTATCAACTCCGTAATATGAATGGTCCTATTTAATGTAAATTGATTTATGTTAGAATGCAAGAAAAAGGAGGTATCTCAGAAAAATTTTCTGAAGTACCTCTTTTAGCATGATTTTATAAGTTACTACGGCCATTAAGTTATAGTTTACGAACAACTGTAAAAGCCAAATAGTTTCACTTTCATCCTTTTACAGTTGGACGTTCTTCTATCGTGTCAAAGGAATCACGGAAGTGCTGGAAGGAACGCTCGAAAATGTCGATGAAGTCCTCTCCATAAATATTGCGAATAACAGCCATAACATCTAAAAATTCTGGGAAGCGACCGTATAGGTCTTTTAAGGCTAGTGATCCTTCTAGCACAGAATGATACGTATTATGATAATTACTATTCATTTCTACAATAAGTTCTGTACCTGCTTCTGTTAACTCAACGTACGTATTACGCTTGTCGTCATCTCGCTTTGAAAACTTCAGGAATCCACGCTCTTCTAATTTCTTTGAAAAATTAAATGCTGTGGAAACGTGCATAACCCCGAATTTTGCCACATCAGAAATGGAAGCCCCTTTTAAATGATACGAAATCCATAAAATATGATGTTCATTAATATTTAAATCGTAGGGTTTAATCCATTGCTGCCAATCTTTTTCAACTGCTTTCCATAAGGCTTTTGATAATTGCGCAATTCTTTGACTATAAAGCATCGCTTCTTTTTGAGTGTATAAGTCCTCTGACAAAGCCATCACCTACTGCTTTCTTTAACATTTTAAAAATATTATAGCAATAAAGGAAAAAAGTTTAAAGTTAGAAAAATTAAAAAATTGAAAAGTGGCTAAAAAATAATATTATCGAGATTAAATTTAATAAAAATATAGATTTTTTGTTAGTGAATAAGGACTTTAGTCGCTAATTTTTTCTTGCGGTTTTTTCTTATTTTCTGTAAATTGTGCAACGTTTTTCTCGATTTCGTTTATTGAATTCTGTAATGCTTCTATTTCTTGTTGTAAGTTGTTTTTTGACGGCTCGATTTCTTCAGTGAATGTAGTAATAGTTTCTTTTAAATCATTTATTATTAGTGGTATATTATTTTTTATTTCATTTGTAAGTGAATTAACGGATTGTTTAACTGTGCCTACTTGCTGCTTTACATCTAATAGTTTGTCCTTTGTGCTTTCAGCATTTGATCGCAAATTGGCACGTAATTGTTGTCCTGATTGAGGAGTTGAAAAAAGTACAGCGATTGTACCGCCTACGATCCCAGCTGTCAGTCCAAATAAAAATGGTTTTGTTTTCATATCGAATACCTCATTTCTGTAATTATCATGTATTACCTACTATTAAACCATGAAATGCACAAATACCAAAAGAAAAAGGAAACTAAACGAGTGATTTTGAATCACGGTTTAGTTTCCTTTGTAGATGAACGTGCATGTTCTAGATTTATGCACCGTTTATTAAATTGATATAGCTGTTTGGAATTTAGAACGCTTCACTAATTTTGCAACTATCGGATAAATAATTGCAAAAGCAATAACATTAAATACTACAGCAGGTAATACAACGCCTACAAACAGAACAGCGAATGTTGCACCAACATTTGCATTGAATACAAAAAGTGCCACTGCTAAAAAGACAGTTCCAGATAAAATTGTTCCTAAACCAACTAAGCCAGTAGAAACTATAAAATTGCTTGTCAATTTTTTTAGCACAATTAATACAGCTAAAAATACAAAGCCTGTTACTGCTTTATCGATAATATTTGGAACAAGACCAGCTGGGAACGTTGTAAATAATCCTGAAAGTACACCGGTTGCTAAAGAAAGTAAGAACGTTTCTTTAACAGTAGGGAACAATAAAATGCCTATAAACATCATTGTTAGCATGAAATCTGGCTTCATGCCGTTTACCATCCCTGGTGTGACTACATAAAGGGTAGCGCCAACACCAACTAAAAGGGCCATTAATACTAAATTCTTTGTATTCATTTCTAATCTCTCCTCGACTATGCTAATCTTTTCGTCTCCTAACGTGTCCTCATGACCGTTAGCGAAACTTATTTGTGATTGTACGCTATAAATATGAAAATTGCAATAGACAATTCTGACAATTCAGGTGGTCAAAACATCATTTAAGGTTAGCTTTAATGCTTTCCGCAACTTCAGTTAATTGCTCTGGTGTATATTTTTGTGTTTGCCAAATTAAGCCCAAGCCTTCTTTTTCATCGTAACGAGGAATAAAATGTAAGTGATAGTGGAAAACAGTTTGTCCAGCTGCAGCACCATTATTATTAATTGTATTCAGTCCAATTGGATTAAAAGCAGCTTTTAAAGCATTCGCGATTTTTGGAGCTACTGCATATAAATTACGAGCCACATCCTCAGGCATTTCGAATAGATCCTTACAGTGATGTTTTGGAATTAATAGGGTATGCCCCTTTGCTACAGGTGAAATGTCAGTGAATGCAAAGACATGTTCGTCTTCATAAATTTTTGTACTTGGAATTGATCCATCAATGATTTTGCAAAATAGGCAATCGCTCATTCGAAAATTCCTCCTTATTTTATATGTAAGTACATTCTATCATACTCATAACTGTATCATTTGCTAATTTTTGATAAAATATAAACGAGAAGAGGAGTGAGGGCATGGCGGTATTAGAGGTACAACATGTGACAGGTGGTTATACAAGAAAGCCTGTTATTAAAGATTTATCATTTACGATTGAAAAAGGGGAGCTTGTAGGCTTAATCGGCTTAAATGGAGCTGGTAAAAGTACAACGATTAAGCATATTATCGGAACAATGCTTCCAAAAGAAGGAGACATTCGTTTAAATGGTGTGACATTAAAGGAAAATACGGACAAGTATCGTACAGCATTTTCCTATATTCCTGAAACACCTGTATTATACGATGAGCTAACATTACGTGAACATTTAGAATTAACAGCGATGGCTTACGGCCTAGATGAAGCAACACTTGCAGCTCGTTCACAAATATTATTAAAGGAATTTCGAATGGAAAAGCGACTTAATTGGTTCCCTTCGCATTTCTCTAAGGGAATGCGTCAAAAGGTTATGATTATGTGTGCCTTTTTAGTCAACCCAAGTCTTTACATTATTGATGAACCTTTTGTGGGGCTCGATCCACTTGGAATTCAATCATTGCTTGATCAGATGGATGAAAAGAAAAAAGAGGGCGCTTCTATATTAATGTCTACGCACATTTTATCGACCGCTGAAAAGCATTGTGACCGCATCATTTTATTGCATGAAGGACGTGTGCGAGCACAAGGAACAATGGAGGATTTACGCAACGCATTTGCGATGCCACATGCGACATTGGATGATTTATATATTGCAATGACAAAGGAGCACGACCATGAAGAACTTGCGTGATGTATGGTCCTCTCGCTTCATGCACTATATAGGTGAAGTACAAAAATATATGCGATTTATTTTTACAGGGCATCTAGCGATTGTACTAGTATTTCTTATCGGAGCAGGGGGCTATCAATATAGTGAATGGCTGAAAATTGTACAGCCTGATTTTCCAGCAGAAGTATTAATCGCAGTGTTTGTGGGGATTTTACTTGCATTTAGTCGCCCAACTTCACTTTTGAGAGAGCCAGACCAAGTGTATTTATTACCTTTAGAATCAAAAATGTCACAGTATTTTAAAAAGGCGTTAGCGTGGACGTTTTGGTCACAAGTTTGGATTGTGGCAATTGTTTATATCGTTAGCATCCCTTTACTAAAGGCTGTTACTGAATTAACAACATTTGAAATTTGGTCAGTGTTTTTACTTATTATTATATTGAAGTATTTGAGCGTTCAGGGTGAATTTAGCTATCGTTATAGTGAACGTGGTCAAATGATCTGGGTGGACAAGCTAATTCGAGCTGTTATCTTTAGTGTTGCTGTGTACATGGGGCTTCATATGCAGCTTATTTTAGCGATTGTTGCTGCTGCAATTGGATGTGTGTATATTGTAATATTTAGAAAAAAATGTGCAGGTGAGCCTGTCCCTTACGAGCATTTTGTGAAACTGGAACAAAATCGTATGATGAGCTTCTATCGATTTGCTAATTATTTTACAGACGTTCCGCATTTACGTGGTAGCATCCGTCGTCGTGGTTGGCTTGACTGGCTCTACAAATTTGTGCCATACAAAAAGGACAAAGCTCAAAAGTACTTGGTGTTCCGTACATTCGTCCGAACAGATGATCATTTTTATTTATGGCTCCGATTAACAGTGATTTCAGCTGTTATTGCTGCCTTTGTAGATATCCCAGTCGTTACATGGATTGTTGCAGGTGCATTAAGCTTTGCGACAACCATTCAATTAAAGCAGGCTTTATTATCAAGTGGTGAATTCCGTATGGACATGCTGTATCCTTTACCTGATGAAGCACGCAAGGTAGCGGTCAATCAAATTGTGCGTCTTGCGATGATCACTCAAGCTATTATAGTTAGTCTATGTGGTATCACACAGCCAATGTTCTATGTAACCTTTATCATCGTACTGGTTGTAAGTGAATTGACTGCTAAGGTCTCAAAATCTTGATAATGAAATCAAAAGCTCATTTTTCCAATAAAAGAATTGGAGAAATGAGCTTTATTTTTTATTCAACAAATTGATAGTCTAGTGCTGCTGTTAATAATACCTTTGCAGCAATGAGCATGCCTTTTTCATCTATATCGAATTTTGGATGATGATGTGGTGCATATTCAGCTGGTTCGGCTCCAGTAAAGAAGAATGTACCTGGCTTTTCTTCTAAGTAGTAAGAGAAATCTTCAGCCCCCATAGTAGCTTCAACCTCAGCAACATCACAAATATCCTGTGCGATATTACGCACAAATAGTGTTTCCTTCTCATGATTGACAACTGCAGGGTAGCCACGACGATAATCAAGCTCAATTGTACAATCATGTGCAATTTCTGTACCTTGGATAACCCGTTTAAACTCACGCTCCATCGCTTCACGAACATCCTTATCAAATGTTCGAATTGTGCCATTTAAATAGGCTGTATCGGCAATAATATTGTCAGCATTAGATGCTACGAATGAACCAACTGATAAAACAGCCGATTCGATTGGATCAACACGGCGTGCGACAAGTTGTTGTAAATTCATAACGAGCTGAGAGCCAATAACGATTGCATCCTTTGTTTGATGCGGATGAGCACCGTGCCCACCCTGACCTTGGATTTTCATTTCAAAACTATCAACAGCGGCCATCATCGGCCCTACGCGGTAGCCAATCATGCCTGTCGGATGGTTGGAAGATAGATGTGTACCAAAAATAGCATCAACGCCATTCAAAGCTCCAGCCTGTACCATCCCAATTGCTCCACCTGGATCGACTTCTTCAGCATGCTGATGAATTAGTACATATTCCCCTGCTAATTCATCGCGCATTTCCCACAATAGCTTACCGATAATTAACAAAGTAGCTGTATGACCATCATGCCCGCAAGCATGCATAACGCCAGACACAGTTGATTTGTATGGTACGTCTTTTTCATCTTGTATAGGCAGTGCATCAAAGTCTGCTCGTAAGGCAATCGTTTTGCCAGGCTTGCTTCCTTTAATGCGCGCAATTAAACCGTAGCCACTGACATTCGCTTCAAGCGGTACGCCCAGATTTTCATAAAATTGAATAATATAGTTAGTAGTTTCTTGCTCCTGAAAGCTCAGCTCCGGATGCATATGTAGATGACGACGAGTCGCCACCATTTCATCAAAATGGGCATCAATCTTTTCAAGTAGACGTTGGTTCACAGTAAAACCTCCTTAAACAGATTATCCTAGATTTTTATTAGGAGCATAATAGTTTCGCTAACTGGATAAACAGGGTCAGCACTACTTATAAAAGAATATTCTTGGCAAGAGTAATGAATTCCGCGCGTTCCGGAAAATGCCCTCCGGAAGAGCATTGGGATCCGCGTACCCGGGGGGATACTCGCGGAAGGGCAGCGAATACCCGCGGAAAGCAGTGAATCCTTGCCCGCCCTAACTAATCTTCGTTTTCTTCTTTTGGAGCAGCACTATAGGTTGTGACATAGGAAGCTGCTGAGAAAATGTTTTGCTGGTTCACACCTGTTGGTTCTTTACGTTCGGCATGTGCTGATGCAAAGGCCTTTGAGCTCTTCCATACTTCGAACGAATGAGGACCATTCCATTGTGTCATGACGATGTATGTTTCACTATTTAATGGACGAAGTAGTCGGAATGCTACGAAGCCTGGTTCATCTTCAATAGCACGTGCTCGATTTAAAAAGCGATGTTCAAATACTGGTCGACCTTCATCTGTAACGGGAATATTGTTGAATACAAAGAAGCCACGTTCTTCTAAATCATTTACTGAATCTAGCACTTCAAACTTACGTGGTGTGGCAAAGGCAGATTTTCCTTCGGTCTCATGTATAAGCACAGAGTTTCCTTCTCCGTGTATTAAAATCATTACCTCGTTTTGATATTTATTCTTTAGCTGTTCTAAAAAATCACCTGTACCAGAAGTTAAATAAATATACATAAAATTGACCTCCTTATGAATTTTCGTAATATAGCGTGATTATCTCCATTTAAGTGGAAGTCTAAAGCTTTGTCAAAAAGAAATCCCTTAGAAAGAACAATTTTATGACATTTCCCTATGAAAACTATACAATAACAGAGGAAGCGTTTACTATTGAAAACGGATATCAACAATAACGGAATAAACAAGAGAAATTTACGATATGAATTTTATTGAGGGGAAGGAACTATTCATGACAACTTTTAATGATACACTTCTACGTGCTGCACGAGGAGAAAGAACGGAACATACACCAGTATGGTATATGCGACAAGCAGGACGCTCTCAGCCTGAATATCGTGCGATTAAAGAAAAGTATTCTTTAGAGGAAATTACACTTCAACCTGAGCTTTGTGCATATGTAACGCGATTACCAGTAGAAAATTACAATGTTGATGCGGCAATTTTATACAAAGATATAGTAACTCCACTCCCTGGTATTGGGGTAGATGTAAAAATCAAAGCAGGCGTAGGTCCTGTAATTTCGAATCCTATTCGCTCAGTCGCTGATATAGAAAAACTAGGCGAATTCAATGCGAAAGAACATACACCGTACGTTCTAGAAACGATAAAAATGTTAACAGCGGAACAACTAAATGTACCTCTAATCTGTTTTGCAGGTGCGCCATTCACTCTCGCAAGCTATATGATTGAAGGTGGTCCTTCAAGAAACTATAATAAAACAAAGTCATTTATGGTATCAGAGCCTCAAGCTTGGTTTGCCTTAATGGACAAATTAGCTGACATGATTATTTCTGATGTATCTGCCCAAGTCGAAGCGGGAGCAAAAGCTATCCAAATATTTGACTCTTGGGTTGGTGCTTTAAATGTTGAAGACTATCGTGTTTTCATTAAACCGATTATGACACGTATTTTTGCTGAGCTGAGAAAAGAAAATGTGCCACTTATTCAGTTTGGCGTCGGTGCAAGTCATTTAGCGAAAGAGTGGAATGATTTACCGATTGATGTTGTTGGCTTAGATTGGCGTTTACCAATTAAAGAAGCACGTGCAAACGGTATAACTAAACCAGTACAAGGTAATTTAGATCCATCACTATTACTTGCAGATTGGTCAATTATTGAAAAACGCACGAAGGATATTATCGATCAAGGCTTAGAAATGCCAGGACATATCTTTAACTTAGGTCATGGTGTATTCCCAGAGGTAGATCCAGAAGTGTTAAAACGTTTAACAGCTCTTATTCATGAGTATAGTGCTCAACAGCTCCAAGCACGTTCTTAATATAGAAGTGAACAAGATATAAAATCTCATATTCTTTTCTAGGATGATATCTCGATTTCATCCTAGAAAGGGTGCTGTCCAACCTAATGAATTGGACAGCTTCTTTTTGTCACATACTGTACGATTAAAGATAAATTTAACTATTATTTAGAGGTGAAAAGGTTAATGAAAGAAGTTAAAGGCTTATTAGTTATGGCATACGGAACACCCTATAAAGAAGAAGACATCGAACCTTACTATACGCATATTCGCCACGGCCGCAAACCATCAGAAGAGCATTTAGAAGATTTACGCAGTCGTTATGAAGCAATCGGTGGTTTATCGCCACTTGCTGCTGCTACGAAAGCGCAGGCTGAGGCTTTATGTGCACGTTTAAATGAAGTACAAGATAAAGTGGAATACAAATTATTTATCGGATTAAAGCATATTCACCCGTTCATTGAAGATGCTGTAGAAGGAATGGTAGCAGCAGGTATTAAAGAAGCGGTTTCTATCGTGTTAGCTCCTCACTTCTCAACGTTCTCCATTAAATCATATAATGGTCGTGCAGCAGAAACAGCTGGAAATCGCTTAACAATTACTTCTGTAGAATCATGGTATGATGAACCGAAGTTCATTGAGTATTGGAAATTGAAAGTGAATGAAACGTTTAATGCAATGTCTGGTGAAGAACGTGAAAAAGCATGTTTAATCGTGTCTGCACATTCACTTCCAGAGAAAATTAAAGAACTAGGCGATCCATATGAAGATCAATTAATTGAGACGGCTCGACTAATCAAAGAAGCGACAGGTGTAAAGAATGTAGAAGTTGGCTGGCAATCAGCAGGGCAAACACCTGAGCCATGGATCGGTCCAGATGTTCAGGACTTAACGCGTGAACTTTACGAGCAAAAAGGCTTCCGTTCATTCGTTTATACACCAGTTGGCTTTGTAACAGAACATTTAGAAGTTTTATATGACAACGATTATGAATGTAAAGTTGTTTGTGATGAACTTGGCGCGAAATATTATCGTCCAGCAATGCCAAATACACACCCGTTATTTATTGATGCAATGGTTGATGCCATTCATAAAAAATTAAGCTAAGCGAAAAGAAAGTGATGATGTTGGTGACTCAGAAAAGACGAAAGGTAGTTGTTGTAGGCGGTGGTATTACCGGCCTCACAGCTGCGTTCTATTTGCAAAAAGAAGCAAGCGCAAAAGAATTGCCGTTAGATATCGTACTTGTCGAGTCGTCATTACGTCTTGGCGGAAAAATACAAACACTGAGAAAAGATGGCTTAATTATCGAGCGCGGGCCAGAATCTTTTTTTGATCGTGAAAACTATGTATATGCTTTGGCAAAGGATTTAGGCATTGAACAGGAAATGATTACAAGCAATACAGGACCGACTTACGTTGCCGTTGGTAGTCAATTGTATCCAATCCCGAGCAATCTTTTGTCTGGGGCAACACCACATGTTTCGTCATTTATTACATCAGGTTTGTTTTCACTTAGCGGGAAAGTTCGTGCAGCGGGGGATTTTTTCATTCCTCGCTCTGCACAGAATGATGACCAACCATTAGGGAAGTTTTTTAGAAGAAGATTCGGTGCTGAAATTGTAGAAAATCTAGTAGAGCCATTACTTGCAGGAACATTTGCTGGTGATATTGAGCAGTTAAGCATGCGCTCAACATTCCCACAGCTCTATGGATTAGAACAAAAATATCGGAGCCTACTGATTGGGATGAAAAAGTCTGGTACGAATTTTTTAAGTAACAAACTCAATACGAAAGATAAGGGGATTTTTCAAACATTTAATAATGGTCTTGAGACACTTATCGAAAAACTTGAAGAATCACTACTTCCTGGGACAGTTATGAAGGGTGTTAAAGTTGAGGAAATTGAGCATGGTAAGGATGGGACTGTCCAAGTTGTGTTAAACAATTTTACACAATTAAAAGCAGATGCTGTTATTATTGCTACACCATTTAATGTGGCAAGAAAAATGTTCAGTAAACACCAGTTATTATCGGAATTGAGTACGATGAAGGCAGCAACTATTGCTACTGTGACAATGGCATTTAAAAAAGACCAGTTAGGTGATCTAGATGCGTTATCATTTTTTGTCTCTCGAAATAGTGATTTTTCAATAACCTCTTGCACGTGGATGAATCGAAAGTGGCCAGGCACAACACCAGATGATTACGTGCTGTTACGCAGTTATATTGGTCGAGTGGGCGACGAGGCAATTGTAGCGTTATCTGATACAGAAATTGAAAAGACCGTATTGCAGGATTTAATGAAAACAATTGGTGTAGATGGAGAACCGTTAATGACTGTCGTTTCCCGCTGGAAAAATGCCATGCCACAGTATACGGTAGGACATGAGGCGAAGGTAGAGCGTGTAAAACAAGAATTACGTGAACATTTTCCGACTGTCAAGCTCTCGGGGAGTTCCTTCGAAGGAATATCAATACCTGAGTGCGTGGAGCAAGGCAAAAATGTTGCTGACGAAATAGTAAAGGAAATGTTTACGGATTTGTAAGGCATAAATGGTTACTAAAAAAGTAGTACAAACATGAAAAATTATGTTTGTACTACTTTTTATTGTTTGTTAGCAATTAGAGTTTTTAGGGAATTTGGTGATAAAAAATTTGTAAAGAGCTTTGATAGGGGAAAGTACAAATTGTACAAGTTAGATGTCAAATTAAAGACTGGGAAAGTAGCTTCCACTTTCCCAGTAAGATCTTAATGCTATGAAATTCGGTGACATGACCATACAATACCGCCGGAGTTAGCTCCTCCAAGAGTAAGTCCTAATGTTAAACCGTTAGCATTGTAAAATAAATCAATGACATCACCTGCATTTAAATCGGCTTCTCCAGCTAATGTTACTGTCCCATTACCAAGGACAGCACGTAAGGTTAACAGGGTTACAGCTATATTTAATACAGGGAATAAACCGCTTATTAAATTTGTTGTAGTGTTTTGGCGAATAGCAAATGATGGATTGATACCAGCACCTAAGCTTATGGTAATTGCTGCAGTTGTAGAGTAGTTGATTGTAGCTTCAAAAGCATATCTTCCAGTCGTTGGAACAGTGAAAATTCCGGTCGTTGGATTGAATGCTGGTGTTGTGAAATATGGAGCTGCAACACTCCAGTTAGTGATTGTAGTAGAAGCGCTTACAGATAAAGCATTAGCAAATGCTGAGAAACCTTCTGTAAATGCTGGTCCAGTAGCGCCAGTAGCCCCAGTAGCGCCAGTAGCGCCAGTAGCGCCAGTAGCGCCAGTAGCGCCAGTAGCGCCAGTAGCGCCAGTAGCGCCAGTAGCGCCAGTAGGCCCAGTGTCCCCGGTAGAACCAGTAACGCCAGTAGCGCCAGTAGCGCCAGTAGCCCCGGTAACGCCAGTAGGCCCAGTGTCTCCAGTAATGCCAGTAGCTCCGGTAACGCCAGTAGGTCCAGTGTCCCCAGTAGCGCCAGTAGGCCCGGTAACGCCAGTAGGTCCAGTGTCCCCGGTAGAACCAGTAACGCCAGTAGCGCCAGTAGCCCCGGTAACGCCAGTAGGCCCAGTGTCTCCAGTAATGCCAGTAGCTCCGGTAACGCCAGTAGGTCCAGTGTCCCCAGTAGGT
>NZ_JBIVRU010000009.1:78518-80071 GCF_044755845.1 Lysinibacillus sp. NPDC092081 | reverse complement strand
AGTAGGTCCAGTGTCCCCGGTAGAACCAGTAACGCCAGTAGCGCCAGTCGCCCCGGTAACTCCAGTAGGTCCAGTGTCCCCAGTAACGCCAGTAGGTCCAGTGTCCCCGGTAGAACCAGTAACGCCAGTAGCGCCAGTCGCCCCAGTAGCGCCAGTAGGCCCAGTGTCTCCAGTAATGCCAGTAGCTCCGGTAACGCCAGTAATGCCAGTAGCTCCGGTAACGCCAGTAGGCCCGGTAACGCCAGTAGGTCCAGTGTCCCCGGTAGAACCAGTAACGCCAGTAACGCCAGTAGCCCCAGTAGCGCCAGTAGCCCCGGTAACGCCAGTAGGTCCAGTGTCCCCAGTAACGCCAGTAGGCCCAGTGTCTCCAGTAATGCCAGTAGCTCCGGTAACGCCAGTAGCCCCGGTAACGCCAGTAGGTCCAGTGTCCCCGGTAGAACCAGTAACGCCAGTAACGCCAGTAGCGCCAGTAGCTCCGGTAACGCCAGTAGCCCCGGTAACGCCAGTAGGCCCAGTGTCTCCAGTAATGCCAGTAGCTCCGGTAACGCCAGTAGCTCCGGTAACGCCAGTAGGTCCAGTGTCCCCGGTAGAACCAGTAACGCCAGTAGCCCCGGTAACGCCAGTAGGTCCAGTGTCCCCGGTAGAACCAGTAACGCCAGTAACGCCAGTAACGCCAGTAGCGCCAGTAGCCCCGGTAATGCCAGTAGCTCCGGTAACGCCAGTAGGTCCAGTGTCCCCGGTAGAACCAGTAACGCCAGTAACGCCAGTAACGCCAGTAACGCCAGTAACGCCAGTAGCCCCGGTAACGCCAGTAGGCCCAGTGTCTCCAGTAATGCCAGTAGCTCCGGTAACGCCAGTAGCTCCGGTAACGCCAGTAGCGCCAGTGTCCCCGGTAGAACCAGTAGGTCCAGTGTCCCCAGTAGCGCCAGTAGGTCCAGTGTCCCCAGTAACGCCAGTAGGCCCAGTGTCTCCAGTAATGCCAGTAGCTCCGGTAACGCCAGTAGCGCCAGTGTCCCCGGTAGAACCAGTAACGCCAGTAGCCCCAGTAGCGCCAGTAGCCCCAGTAGCGCCAGTAGCCCCGGTAACGCCAGTCGCGCCAGTAGGCCCAGTGTCCCCGGTAGAACCAGTAACGCCAGTCGCGCCAGTCGCGCCAGTAGCCCCGGTAACGCCAGTAGCCCCAGTAGCGCCAGTAGCCCCGGTAACGCCAGTAGGTCCAGTGTCCCCAGTAACGCCAGTAGGCCCAGTGTCTCCAGTAATGCCAGTAGCTCCGGTAACGCCAGTAGGTCCAGTGTCCCCAGTAACGCCAGTAGGCCCAGTGTCTCCAGTAATGCCAGTAGCTCCGGTAACGCCAGTAGGTCCAGTGTCCCCAGTAACGCCAGTAGGCCCAGTGACTCCAGTAACGCCAGTAGGTCCGGTAACGCCAGTAGGTCCAGTGTCCCCAGTAGCGCCGGTAGCGCCAGTAGGCCCAGTGACTCCAGTAACGCCAGTAGGTCCGGTAACGCCAGTAGGTCCAGTGTCCCCAGTAGCGCCGGTAGCGCCAGTAGGCCCAGTGA
>NZ_JBIVRU010000009.1:9684-78423 GCF_044755845.1 Lysinibacillus sp. NPDC092081 | reverse complement strand
AGTGACTCCAGTAATACCAGTAGGTCCGGTAACGCCAGTAGCGCCAGTAACACCGGTAGCGCCAGTGTCCCCAGTAGCGCCGGTAACACCAGTAGCGCCAGTGTCCCCAGTAGCGCCGGTAACACCAGTAGCGCCAGTAGGCCCAGTGTCCCCGGTAGAACCTGTCACGCCAGTAGCCCCAGTAGCCCCAGTAGCCCCAGTAGCCCCAGTAGCCCCAGTAGCCCCGGTACTTCCTGTAGGACCAGTTATTCCTGTAGGTTTAACAGGCCAAATAGGACAGCTTTGAGTAGGACAAGGACTACAACAACACGGAAATGTATTACATTTACTGCAAACTCTTTCTTTAAATTTTCCAAAATGCATTGTTTCACCTCCTCTCTCAAATATAGTATTCATAGAGAGAAAAGGTGAAATAGTCAGTTTAACTACTTGGTTATTCTAAAAATATCGAAAGCAATAAAAGTATTATTATTCAATATATAGTTAAAACTACTAGAATTTAAAAATTACTTCAATGTACTAACTAATACATTAATATAGAATAAAATTAAGATTTTGCATTACCCCTATTTAAAATACGATCAAAATATGCTTTATTTTGCAGTATTTTTTCATCATTTGGTAAGAAGGATCTGGCTAATTCATTATGTGCATTGGCAGTTTCATATTGTTGTAACCGATCAAAGAGGACACAAAGTTGTAAGTGGGGTAACCATGTCGTAAAGGTTTTATTTTGAAAAGGGGCGTTAGGATTTTGCTTGATGATAAGTGCTTGTTCATACCAAAATATTGCTTCATAGTTTTTTGCTTGTTCCATAAAATGAAAACCAAGTCTACAACACGTTTCTGGACGTGGAATATCATATTCAAAGCTTCTTAAAATGGAACTCAAATTATTTTCTGTATCATTTAAATGAGAATAACAATCTGCTAATTTGAAACAGGCTCGAACATTATCTTCTACCCAGCCTAATTTAGAAGTTAAAAACGTTTCATAGTAAAATATTGCGTCCTCAAATTGTCCATGATCTAGTAATTCATTTGCGTAATAAAATGTATCCCGTGGAGAGAGTGTTTCTCCCGATTCAACTAATTGCTTATAGATGTTAATATTCCGCGTATGATCATGACTAAGTGGTAAATGGCTGACAGCGATATCACTATCCCATAGCTTTCCACCGACTTCTAAATATTCGTGTACGGCACCTATCCATTGGAATTGTTTATCTCTTCTTACTAAGCGATATCTTCTTAATAAAGAGCTTACATTTCCTTCATTATCAAAGCTTAAATTATAATTCATCGAAACGGCATCTATATCAAGGGTCAAGGATTCTTTTAGTGCTTTAAATTTTTCCTGATCCTCCGCTAATAATACGTCGTCTGCATCTAGCCATAAAATGTACTCCTTTGTTGCTTGATGAAATGAAAAATTTCTTGCAGCTGCAAAATGATGAATCCATTCAAAATCAAAAATACGATCTGTATACTGTTTAACTATTTGCTTCGTATTATCGGTAGAGCCTGTATCTATGATATTAATCTCATCGACTAAGCCTTTTACAGATGCTAGACATCTACCAATAACATCTTCTTCATTTTTCACAATCATACATAAGCTAATTGACACCATAAAGTCGATTCCTCCTTACCATAATCTTTGTAGTATATGTGCTACTATATTTTTTGGTTGGACAAATGCTCGTAGATGTAGCATTACATCATAATAATCGTGAAATTTGCTAGTTTTGTTTGTCATAAATTTACCTCTCAAGTTTCACGCGAATTTCACAATTGTGAAGTATAGTTAAGAAACAGAGGTGATGATGTTGAAAAAATGGGCATTTTTCATTTTTTCTTTAGTGCAGCTTGTATGGCTAGTAGGATGTACGGAGAAATCGTTTGAGCCTATTGAACGCAATCAGAATTTTATTGCGTCCTTAAATATACAAGAGCCTTCCCTAGATTTTATAGATGAACAAGGTAATGTGATAGTAACATGGTTATTTGACAAAGCTTACTCAGGGGCGATACTGCTCGAAAATGATCGTGTGTTATTGTATGGTCATCAATTAGATGAAATGGACGTCTATACATTATCGACCGGAAAGAAGCTCTATTCCAAAAAAGTAAAGCTTGGTACAACGAATGCGTTTTATGCTGAAAATAGAAAACAGTTTTTTACTACGAATAGCAAAACAAATACCGTGACAAGCTTTGATGAGAAGGGCAACGAACTGGCAACACAGAAGCTTGGTAATTATCCTATGTCAATGGCAGCCTATAAAGATAAGCTATATGTGATTAATTATAAAGATACAAAATTATCGGTGTTAAATATTGAGAATCTAAAGGTTGAGCAAGAGTGGCCGATTCAAAAATCATCACATGGAATAGCAATTCTTGAAGAGAAAAATGAACTATGGATTGGTGGTCATGGAGAAGGAAATAAACCGAATAGCTCTGTAAAAAAATATGATCTTATGACAGGAGTCAAACATGGGGAGATAGAAATGCCTTTAATGCCTGTCGGATTAACCAAAACAAAGGATGCTGTCCTCGTTATTAGTCATGGCCGTAATGAATTATATGTTGCCGACTTTGATGGAAATGTGAAATGGCAGCAAGAGGTAGGAGCTAATCCATTTGTCGTAAATCAGTTTAAAGATTATATTGTTGTCGCTGGCTATGATGACCATACTTTGTATTTCTTAAAAGAAGGTCAGGTGAAAAAAACAGTTGATGTGGGGAAAGGTGCATTTCAATTGTTAGTGAGGGAGGAAAAAATGTGACAACTGTATTAATTGTTGATGATGAGCAAGATATGCGTAATTTAATAGAAATGATGCTCCATAATGCCAAAATTGAGACCTTTACAGCAGCAAATGGTACAGAAGCCTACGATATTATTGTACGCGAAGAAATTAATTTAGTACTACTTGATGTGATGATGCCGCATGAAGATGGCTTTGCGGTTTGTCAAAGTATACGTGCGATGTCGAATATACCAATTATTTTCCTGACAGCACGTGATGCGAATGAGGATAAAGTTAGAGGCCTAACAATTGGCGGAGATGATTATATTGTAAAACCCTTTACAAATGATGAACTCGTTGCGCGAATCCAGGCTGTGTTAAGAAGAAGTGGTACTAATATTGAAGACTTGCAGCAAAAATATGTGATGCTTGGACCTATTAAAATAGATGAGACTGCACGGAAGGTATCTGTAGATGGCAAGAGTGTTCCGCTTACTTTAAAGGAATTTGAACTATTACATTTATTTATGAATAATCCTGGAAATGCTTATACAAGGGAGCAATTACTAGAACGCATTTGGGATATTGATTATGTAGGGGGAACAAGAACTGTTGACACTCATATCAAAACCTTGCGTATAAAGCTTGGAAAGGAAGCGGCGGGGCATATTCAAACCGTCTGGGGAGTGGGCTACCGTTTTGATCCTGGCGAATGAAAAAGATTTCAACACGCATTTGGCTATTAATCTTTGCATTTTTAATCATTACCGTTGTCTTTATGTATGTCCTAACTAATTATTTATATGAACGGCTATATGTAGAAGACACGGAAGAGACGATGGTAGAAGTAGGGACAAAGCTACAAACGATGTATGCCGGTAGTAAGGTAACGGATGAATTTATTGCAGATATTGAACATTATACCAATTATTCGAATTTGAATATTTTTGCAGTAAGAAATCCGCGAGAACTAAGTGCCTGTGTACCGTTTGATATTGATTTCGAAACATTAATTGGTCCAGAAGAGCGACAGCAATTACTTGCAGGTGAATATGTACAAAAAATTGGGTATGAACCCCGATTTGATAGACAGCTAATTTCGGTAGTACTTCCGCTAGTAGATCAAAATAGGCTTGAAGGAATTATCTATATATACTTCCCTCTAGCAAAAATTAGTGAGTTAGCGAATAATGAAGTCATTTTCTTATTTGTCAGTGCCTTTATATTTTTAATTGTCATCAGCTATTTAATTTATAAAGGAATTCGTCATATTATGCGACCATTAAGTAATTTACAAAGAGCTGTTGAGCAAATGTCATACGGAAACTATGGAACACGTGTGCCAGTTCATTCAAAAGATGAAATCGGAAGGCTATCGAGCACCTTTAATCAAATGGCAGAGGCGATCCAACAAGAGGATGAGGCTCAAAAAACATTTTTAGCGACAGTTTCACATGAGCTACGGACACCCATTAGTTATGTAAAAGGGTATAGTGAAGCAATGCAGAATGGCATTATTCCAGAAAAACAAAAAGAGGAAACGATCCAGTTGATTGTACGTGAGGCAAATCGAATGGAACGCTTAACGAATGAATTACTTCAACTTGCACGTATGGAAAATGAACAAGCAGAAATTACTTTATATCCAATTCCTCTTGCCGAAACATTACGTGAGGTTCAACAAATATTAACGCATCAAGCAGAGAAGAAGAGCATTGCACTCCATTTAGATGCTGATGATGCATTAATCATCAAGGCTGATGAAGTAAAGCTGAAACAAATTTTTATTAATATTATTGAAAATGCCATTAATTACTCGTATGAGCAGTCAAAGGTTGAAATTACTGCTTTTGAGGACAATGGCAGTGCACAAATTATCATTAAGGATTATGGCATGGGTATCCCACAAGAGGATTTATCGCATGTAACGGAGCGCTTTTATCGTGTTAACAAAGCGCGGAGCCGAGCAGATGGTGGCAGTGGACTAGGCTTGTCGATTGTTGAACAATTGTTGAAGCAGTT
The DNA here is from genome assembly GCF_044755845.1 of Lysinibacillus sp. NPDC092081. Classification (NCBI taxonomy): domain Bacteria; kingdom Bacillati; phylum Bacillota; class Bacilli; order Caryophanales; family Bacillaceae; genus Lysinibacillus; species Lysinibacillus sp. NPDC092081. The sequence goes on along the minus strand of NZ_JBIVRU010000009.1, from coordinate 73,645 downwards.
ACATGGCAAGATAGAGATTGAAAGTGAAGTTGAAAAAGGCACAGTTGTAAAAATTACGTTACCGTTAATGGAGGAATAAAAAACATGAAAAAATGGTTATTGGCATTAGTCGCAGTACCTGCATTATTAGTAGGTTGCGGAGAAAAGAAAGAGTCAGCAGCTTTACCAGAGCCTGAGGTAGCTCAAATACCAGAAGTTGAAATTTTAACACCGAAAGAAGTAACGATCAATGAAACAATTGAACTTGCTGCACATGTTGTACAAGGTGGGAAAAACGTGGATGATGCAGTTGTTGAATTCGAAGTATGGGAATCTGGTAAACGTGATCAAGGGCAAATGGTTAACGGTAAATTAGAGAAAGATGGCGTTTATAAAGCGACGACTATATTTGACCACGATGGTGTATATTATATGTATGCACATACTACTACAGGCAATGGTGTTCATAGTATGCCGAAGCAACAAATTACTGCTGGCAGCCCTGATATGACGAAAGTTTTACCAGAGGATGAAAAAGCAAATAACAACAGCATGGACATGATGAATCACGGTAATGATACATCAGAGGACGTTGAGCATAGTGATCACGAAAAAAATGAAAAAAATCACCATTAAATGCTTGCATTATTTTTAAAATAGGAATATGATAATGACCAGATGACCGAAATGGTTTTCTGGTCATTGTCATTTTCGTGTACAAAGGCATGTACATAACATAACAGGAAAGGATGTTACTAATGGATCGTAGGCAGGAAATTCTTGAAGCAGCTGCAAAATCCTTTACATTGTTTGGTTACAAGGCAACAACGATGGAGCAAGTGGCTAAAATCGCCAATGTCGGTAAAGGGACGATTTACACATTCTTTGCAAATAAAGAAATTTTATTTCAAGAGATAGCTATGTCACTTGTACTAGAGATGCAAGCAGAAGCAGATGCAGTGTTGGATGCATCAGCGAGCTTTATGGACAATGCACATAATGCTTTAATGAAAATGCTACAGTTCCGTGAAAAACATCTTTTATTTGCGAAGTTATTAGAGGAAGAAAAGGAGCTACGAACGCCAGCAGTTAAACAAGTATTAGTTCGCATTGAGACTGAAATTTTATCTTACGTTACTGAATTAATTCAAAGACGTATCGATAAAGGAGAAATTAGAGATTGTGATGCAGAATTAGTAAGCTTTCTGTTGTTAAAGGCGTATCTAGCATTTGTCGTTGACTGGCATGAGCTACATGGCGACATTATTCCAGAAGAAAAGATTCTAAATCTTTTCAAGGAAACAATCTTCCGCGGGCTAGTTTTAACTTGATTCGGCTGAGCTAAAAGGTGAATCAGTGACAATCTAGGGGTTTAAAACCCTTTGAAAGTTTAGATTTTTTTTTTGAATAAAAATGACCGACTGACGTTTTCGGTCAAATAGTATAGGAGTGAAGAAAACTTATGATTAAAGCTGAGTGGCTGAAAATCTTTAAAACAAGAAAAATGCTTGTTTCAATAATCGCTGTATTATTTATCCCAGTCATGTACGCCGGTATGTTTTTATGGGCGTTCTGGGATCCGTATAAAGGCCTTCCTAATTTACCAGTAGCTGTTGTCAATGAAGATAAGGGCGCAGAAATGGAAGGGGTTAAATTAGATCTAGGGAACGACTTAGTCGATAAGCTTGTCGAAAGTAACGAATTTAAGTTTATTGAAGTATCTAAAGAAGAAGCTGAAAAAGGCCTAAATGGCCGAGATTATTATATGACTCTAGAAATTCCAACAAATTTCTCTGAGCATGCGACTACGTTATTAGATGACAAACCTTCTAAATTAGTCATGAATTATATTCCGAATGAAGGATTAAACTTTCTTAGTGCACAAATTGGTGAATCAGCAATGGAAAAAATACGTGCGGAAGTGAATAAACAAGTTTCAACTACTTATGCTGAAAAAATATTTGATTCTATTACAACAATGGGAGATGGCTTTACGGAGGCTGCAGATGGCTCAAGTAAGCTAGATGAGGGTGCAAAAACTTTAGCCAATGGTACAAAAGATTTAAAAGGTTATCTTGAGAAACTAGCATCAAGTACAGTTGAATTGTCAAATGGTGCAGATAAAATTACTAAAGGTGCTGGAGATGCTGCAAAAGGTGCAAATGACTTATCTACTGGTCTAGTAAAATTACAAGACGGTACAGTACAGTTACAAAATGGTGCACAGCAAGCAGCAACAGGAGCATCAACTCTTTCGCAAGGTGTATCACAATATACACAAGGTGTAGCGCAAGTTCAAGCGGGTTTAGCTCAGGTTAACAATAATCAACCACAAATCACTGCAGGCGCAAAACAAGTTGCTGATGGTGCAGGTCAATTAAATGGTGCAGCAGGCCAATTAGCAGGTGGTTCTGCTGAAGTAACAGCAGGCATCGATGCCTTATCTGAAAAATTAGAAGGAATGATGGCTTCATCGCCTGAAGAGCAAAAAGCAGTATTAAATCAAATAAATCAATCATTACAACAAATACGTGCAGGAAATGAAAAAGTGCATGTTGGATTAGGTGTTTTATCAAATAAAACAACCGAATTACAAGCTGGTGCTAACAAATTAAATGCTGGTGCATCACAAATTGCAGCAGGTCAATCACAAGTGTTAGCAGGTGCTAATGAGTTAACATCAAAAAGTGGTGCGTTAGTCCAAGGAGCAAAAGGTCTTCAAACTGGTAATGCAACACTTGCTCAAAAATTAGGTGAATTAAATGCTGGTGTTAAGACAGCCGTAACTGGTTCTAAAACATTGGCTTCAGGTTTAAATGAGCTAGCAAGTGGTTCAACAACATTGAATCAAGGTACATCAACGCTTGCATCTAAATCAGGTGAGTTAGCTGAAGGTTCTGCAAAGATTGCTGATGGTACAACTGAACTTGTAGATGGTACATCAACTTTATCTAGCAAACTAGGTGAAGCAAGTGAAAAAGCAAAAGAAGTTCATGCTGGCAAAGACACTTATGATATGGTAGGTAGTCCAGTTGAGGTTGATAAAGAATCTGTTAACCATGTACCTAACTACGGAACAGGTTTCTCACCATACTTTATTTCTCTTGGTTTATTTGTTGGTGCGTTATTAATCTCTATCGTGTTCCCACTTGTGGAACCAGCAATTCGTCCAAAAAATGGAGCAGCTTGGTTTGCAAGTAAAGCTTCAGTTTTAGCAATAGTCGGCTTAATTCAAACTATATTAACAGTGGTTATTGTAAAATGGGGCTTAGGCCTTGAAGTAAACAATTTTGGATACTTCTTCCTAACAGCATTATTAACAAGTTATGTTTTCTTAGCTTTAATTCAAATGTTAGTATCTATTTTCGGTGATCCAGGACGCTTCATGGCGATTGTTGTATTAATTTTACAACTTACAACAAGTGCGGGTACATTCCCACTTGAGTTAATCCCATCACCATTACAAGTATTTAATAAACTATTACCAATGACATATACTGTTTCAGCATTTAAAGCTAGTATTTCAACTGGTGATACATCATTCTTAATGCAAAACTACGGAATTCTAGCAGGCTTCCTAGTAGCGTTCTTAGCTATTACTTTCGGTTATTTCATGTTACTACACACAAAACGTTACTCAAAAGTAGCCGAAGAGAACTAAAAATAGGATTTTTACACCCACCAATATTGGTGGGTGTTTTTTTGAGGTTGGATGATTGTCTGGCAAGGGAAGAGTTGCTCGGTAGCGGGGAGAACCACTCGGCTTCAACAAAAAAGCTCATATGCAAAAAAATCATACAAAAAACAGCAGCTGATATGAGCGTATCAGCTGCTGTTCTGTAAGTGTAAGAGATTTAATTAATGGTTCATCAAAATATGATGAGGAGTGTCATAATAAGTACGTGTGGGACACGTATATGACAATTACAGAATAGGCAAATGCTTATAGGTGGTTACATTTTTCACAAGTGTTGCTGTAGCATTCACTTTGTTCTTCAATTTTTTCACCGCATTCTGTGCATTGCTTTGCAGGTAGGTTCTTGAAAAATTCAACTACATTTTCTAACATTGTGGACTCCTCCTTTAAGTTCATCTGTACTATTACTGTTTTGATATTTTCTAGTGTATTATAACAGAAGCATTTCGTCAACACAAAATGCCTAATTTACGTTAAAATAATTATGGATATATTGTGAAGGAGGAAACGAAATTTATGATATTCGTTGATAATAAAGGGATTCATGACCCACGTATTAACCTTGCCATTGAGGAGTATTTATTAAAAACGATGGATGTTGAGAAGGAACCAGTGCTACTTTTTTACATTAATCAACCTTCCATCATTATTGGTAAAAATCAAAATACTATCGAAGAGATTAATACAGATTACGTGGAGGATAATAGCATTATCGTTGTACGTCGTCTTTCTGGTGGAGGCGCAGTGTATCATGATTTAGGGAATCTTAACTACAGTTTTATTACTAAAGACGATGGCGATAGCTTTATGAATTATAAAAAGTTCACTCAGCCTGTTGTAGATGCACTTGCAAAAATGGGCGTTCATGCTGAGCTTTCAGGCCGCAATGACATTTTAGCGGAAGGACGTAAAGTTTCTGGGAACGCACAGTTTTCTACAAAGGGCCGTATGTTTAGCCATGGTACTTTAATGTTTGATACAGAAATTGATGCTGTTGTATCTGCATTAAAGGTGAAGAAAGATAAAATTGAATCAAAGGGCATTAAATCGATTCGTTCACGTGTAGCTAATATTTCTGAGTTTTTGAAGGATAAGATGACAGTCGAAGAATTCCGCTTAGAAATTTTAAAATCCATTTTCGGTGGAGAAGAAAATATTCGCTATTATGAGCTGACGGAGGAAGATTGGGCTAATATCCACAATCTATCTACTGAGCGTTATCAAACATGGGAATGGAACTATGGCAAATCACCACGCTTTAATATTCAGAAAACACATCGTTTCCCAACAGGAGGCATCGATATTCGCTTAGAGGTGAATCACGGAATTATTGAGGAAGCGCATATTTTTGGTGATTTCTTCGGTGTGGGCGACATGGCAGATGTTGAACAACGATTAGTTGGGACAAACTATGATCGAACTGCAATTGCTGAGGCGTTAACGGATATTGATATTCCAACATACTTTGGTGGAATTGCGACAGAAGAGTTTTTACAATTAGTTTATTAAGAAAAGCTTGTGTAGAAATTGGCAAATGTCTTTATTGAGAATTTTAAGTTGATCTTCGTTCTGGCTAGGTGACATAATAAAGTAAAAGGATTCACACACAGTTTTGTGTATGAATCCTTTTTGCTCTTTGGAAGGTGGATGTCGATAAAAATTAAAAGTTGGGAGATAAAACGTGAAAGTTAGTCGATAAAATTCAAAAGTTGGGCGATAAAACGTAAAAGTGTTCCGATAAACAAAGTTAGATGACATTTTGTTAAAACGTATGTCATGCGGATAAGTGTGATTGGAGTGGAGACTGGGCGACTCCTCGGGGATCAGCGTAAGGGGAACGAAGGCTAAAACCATCACGTCCTGTGATAACGCCTTCGTGACCAACATCGTGTTGGCCCCAGACCCTGCAGCGAAGCGAAGCGGCTCATCGGACGCCCCCAGGAAAGCGCCAGCCGGAACGTAAATCAACCTTACGCTTGGATGATAAGCACTACAAATGATTTCTAATAAATAGATTCGTGTTAACTTTTGCTACAAAAGGTTCGCTGACAGTTATGTCGACGGACCTTTTTTTGATACAATATAGGATAGAAAGGAGTGTTGGTATGGAGAAGCATCGAATATTTATTGTCGAAGATGATGTAAAGATTGCGTCATTGCTCGCAGAAACGCTTAGAAAATATCAATACGAAGTTGAAACGATCAAAGAATTTGATCATCTCATTGAAGAATTTACAGCATTTAATCCGCATATGGTGTTGCTTGATATAAATTTACCTTCGTACGATGGCTACTATTGGTGTCGCCAACTACGTCAACATACAACTTGTCCAATTATTTTCATTTCCGCTCGCTCTGGGGAAATGGATCAAATTTTTGCACTAGAAAATGGGGGCGACGATTTTATTACGAAGCCATTTAATTACGAGATTGTACTGGCTAAAATCCGTAGTCACTTGCGTCGTACATATGGCGAATATGCAACAAGACAAGAGGAACGGACAATTAAACAAGGACAGCTTATTCTTCATTTAGAAAGAATGGAGCTTCATAAAAATAATTTAGAGATTCCACTTCAGAAAAAAGAATGTATCATTTTAGAACTGTTGATGGGAAGTGCTCCTAAAGTTGTGACACGTGAGCAATTGTTAGAAGAGCTTTGGGACGATCAGGCATTTGTCGATGAGAATACGTTGAACGTCAATATGACACGAGTGCGGAAAAAGCTAGCTGATTATCATATTACGTCTTCTATAGAAACGGTACGCGGAGCAGGCTATCGCTTTATTTTAAGTGCAGGTGAGTTATAGTGGGCTGGAAATTATTTTTGCGTGATTACGCATCGTTCATTGTATTCCAGTTCTTATTAGTTGGCTTCATCATGGTCTTATATTGGTTGGACGGTTTTCGAAATGTTGATACTGCTATTTATTCCTTCTGTATTAGTCTAGTGTTGTTAGCCTCATTTTTACTTATCCGTTATTTAATGCGTCAACGTTATTTATTAAAAATATCGCAGCTTCCTAAAAATATGGAGGATGTGTTGCAAAAAAATGCTAAAACACCTGAGGCGATACAGGCAGAGAAATATATGCATGAACTATATCGACTATATAAGCATGAGCTTCAATCATTATATGCAGGCCAAAAACGACATGATCAGTTTATTAATCAATGGGTGCATCAGATGAAAACACCAATTTCTGTTATTGAACTCTTATTACAGGATGAGCGTCCTCTCGATAAAAAGAATGTACAAGAGGAAATTGATCGCTTGCGGAGAGGCTTGGATATGGTATTGGTGAATGCTCGATTAGAAAATTTTGAAGAGGATATGCAAGTAGAACAGGTTGCTTTAAAAACGATTGTGACTGCAACTGTTAATGAAAATAAACGTTTATTTATTACGAAACGTGTTTTCCCAGAAATCCATATTGAGGATGACATCATCGTAGCAAGTGATTCAAAATGGCTTCGCTTTATTATCGGGCAATTCGTAACGAATGCGGTTAAATATACGTTTGAGGCAAACAAAAAAATAATCATTTCCGCCATTAAAAAGAATGACTACGTACAATTAGCCATTTGTGATGAAGGGATTGGTATTCCGACTTCCGATCTTTCTCGTGTCACTAAAGCCTTTTTTACTGGTGAGAATGGGCGTAAAACTGGGGAATCCACAGGGATGGGCTTATATTTAGCGAAAGAAATCTGTGGAAAGCTCGGTCACGAATTAATCATTACATCAGAGGTTGGAAAAGGAACTGTTGTTACAGTGACATTTACGAATTAGGGGGATCGGAAATGACAGAAGTACGCTTGGATGAATGGGTTTTACATGTAGAGACAAAAAAAACAGAGGCATTATACGAGTCGCATAACGATGTTTGTGATTGTTTATCCTGCAAAAATTTTCGTAAGGCTAGTCTTTTGCTGAATGAAGAAGTAATGCATTTTTCGAATAAGCTTGGGCTAGACTTACATAAACCAACTTTACTTAACGCTTTTCCTGTAGAAGGTGAACAGGTGATGTATAGTGGGCATTATACGATTTTTGGAGAAATCATTGAAGGTGAAATGGATGCTTGGGATGTAATTGTTGGTTCGCATTGCTTTAGTCTAGTGGAGGAGGATGGTAATCAGTCAGCTGAATCATTAATAGAGCCTCATTTTCAAATTGGCTTTGAGGTAGTATTGCAGTGGCTTTTGCCAGAATCCATGGAATTAATCAAGAAATAAGGTGAACAAGGTATGCCTATTTTACAAATAAAAGACGTGACGAAGGTGTATGAAGGCAAAGTAACTCATCGTGCGCTAAATCAATTAAGCTTTGACGTGGAGGAAGGTGAGTTTTTAGCAGTCATGGGTCCATCAGGCAGTGGAAAAACAACATTATTGAATATCATTTCTACGATTGATGAACCTACGAGTGGAGAAATCATTTTAGATGACATGAATCCACATATGCTGAAAGCAACTGAGCTAGCCTACTTTAGAAGAAGACAGCTTGGTTTTGTTTTTCAGGATTTTAATCTTTTGCATATGCTGACAGTGGAAGAGAATATTGTGCTGCCACTTACATTAGACCAACAGCCATTAGAAGTAATGGAGGAGCGTCTTGCAAGTATTGTGGAAAAGCTCGATTTAACCTCATTCTTGCATAAACGTCCAAATGAAATATCAGGTGGACAAGCACAAAGAACAGCCATTGGTCGGGCACTCATTCATAATCCAAGTCTCATTTTAGCAGATGAGCCGACAGGAAATTTGGATTCGAATTCTTCGCGTGATGTACTTGAACTTTTAACGAAAATCAATCAGGAAAAACGAACAACGATTGTAATGGTAACACATGATCCAATTGCAGCTAGCTACTGTGATCGCGTGTTATTTATTAAAGATGGGGAATTTTTCAATGAAATTTACAAAGATGACCGTCGCCAAATGTTTTTCCAGCGAATATTAAATGTTTTGAGCTTACTAGGAGGAGGACAAGTAGGTGACCTTTCGACAATTCGCTTACCGTAATGTCGTACGGAACAGCCGTATATACGGTGCCTTTTTCATGGCAAGCTTTTTTTCTGTGGCTGTGTTTTTTATCTATTCAATGCTCATGTTTCATCCGGATATAGAACAAGGGATTTTAGGAGAGGCTTCGTTAATTGGGATGGTTGGTGCGGAAATCGTACTCGTCCTTTTTACATTATTCTTTTTATATTATTCGATGAGTGCTTTTTTAGAGGCAAGATCACATGAGTTTGCAATTTTATTACATTTAGGAATGGAAAAACGCCAGATGAATAAGCTTGTCTTTTTGGAGACAATGATTATTGGAGCGGGCTCTATTTTTGTTGGGATTATATTTGGTTTCTCATTTTCGAAATTCTTTTTCATGATTGTTCGAGAAATTTTACATTTAGATAGTTTACCTTTATATGTTTCATGGCAGCCATTTCTACTAACGATTGGTGTATTCACAAGTGCTTTTGTGGTCATTTCCTTTATTAGTGTATATTTTACACGTGAAAGAAAATTGCGCGATCTCCTTAAGGGAAATGGCTATTTAAATAGTGTTTCAACTTTTTCTAAAGTTCGTGCAGTATTTGGTATTACCCTTATTTTTTCAGCATACGTACTAGCAATTATCGTATCGAATACATCTTGGATTGGTTTAACATTATTAATCCCGTTTTTTGCGACCTTTGGGACATATTATTTTTTCAGCGATTCTTTACCGTGCTTTTTAGATAAAGCACGGGGAAAACGTAAATTTCATTGGCAACGCTATCGCCTTCTTTCGTTAGCCGAGCAAACTCATATTATGATGGACAATGTGAAAATGTTTTTTGTAGTAACGATGGTATCAACAATGGCATTTTTATCGGTCGGTGTATTAGCGACGATGTCTTCCTACACAATACAATATGATCGTTTAAATCCACTAGGACTTGTCTATAAGGGCGATTTCGACAATCCATATGAGCGAAATCATATAGCCTCTTTACGGATTCAATTAGAGGAGAAGGGTTTGTCCTATCATTTATCGCGCTTTGTTGTCATCAAGCAAACATCTTCATATACTCACAATGAGGTTGAGGTTTTTAGGGAATCAGATATGAATGTATTGCTTTCTTCCTATAGTTACCCGTTACTTGATTTGGCTTCAGGAGAGGCAGTGTTTATACCATACTCGGAAGATTCTCTAAAAAAACTAAAAAATAAAGTTGTGCATACAGTATTAGAGGAAAACTCTATCCCGATAACAATTGATAGCGTATATCCTAAAATAGTATTCCCAGGGTCTATTGTTAGTGTGAATTCTATAGTGATAAGCGATGAGGATTTTGTAAAGCTTAGAAAGCCGATTAGCGATAAAAACGTTGTGCAGCCAATCTATCATTTATTTACCTTTTATATCCCTCAGTGGATGGAAGCGAAAGATATTGGCAAGGACATAGACGAGTTAGCAGCAACTCAATATTTTTATAACAAGGATAGATTTAGCCCATTTTACTTTGAAAATGCAGGATTAAATTATTCTTATATATTAGCTACTTACTCATTATTCACATTAGTGGGGGTCTTAGTAGCAACGGTATTTTTATTAGCAGCAGGTAGCTTTGTTTACTTTAAACTGCATACTTCTCTTGAAAGAGAAAAGCGTAAATTCGATGTCTTAAAGCGAATGGGCTTAACAGATACAGAGCTCAAAAAGCTTGTGAATCGTCATTTATTCCCACAATTTTTCTTGCCATGGGGTGTTGCTATGATGCATAGCGCCTTCGCTTTTCTTATGGTTCAAGGTATCTTGAAGGATATTGCTAATATTTCCATTGTCAAAGAAGTTGTCTTTGCTTTTGGATTTTTTGTTTTAATACAAGTAGTCTATTTTTATTTGATTCGTTGGCGATACATCTCGCATATTCGTTCGTAATAAAGTTGTCTGAGAGAGAAAAAAATGAATTATTTGACGTAATTTACGACATGAAATAAAAAGTTTCGTTGTCTTTTAGATATATTTCTTATATAATATTACTGAATAACGATTCATTTTATCTCCGTTCAGTAGAAGACTCCTACCTCTGAGGTAGTGAGATGGATTCGGGTGTGATTCCTTTTTAAGGGATGTCCAAACATCTACTGAATGAAGATAAAGCCTCCGGCGGATGTCACGGATTTTCAAAGGAATGAATTGTGCCTGCACAATTCAAAATCCGGACTCAATTACGCCAAGGCGAAATTGATACGATAAGGGGATGGTGTAATTGAATTTAGTTTCAAGTGTTCGTCAACAAGCATTAGAGCAACCAGATAAAATCGCGTATCATTTTATGGGGAAAGATACGACGTACGGTGAGTTTGAACACACGGTGGGTCGCTTTGCAAAGGGGTTAGAAGATTTAGGGGTAGAAAAAGGGGACCATGTGGCGTTTTTACTCGGCAATACACCACATTATTTAATTGCGTTATATGCAACAATGCGTTTAGGGGCAACGGCAATTCCGATTAATCCAATCTATACACCGGATGAAATTTCGTATATTTTGCATAATGGTGATGTAAAAGTTGTTATTGCACTGGATGCACTTCTACCATTAGTAGAAATGGGTGTACATGCTTTTCCAAAAGTAAAAACATTTGTTGTTTGTGAAACAACAGCAGATGTTGCTGAAAAAGTAACGACTTTATCCGAAGAGGCAAAGGCAAAAATACATTTATTTTCACAAGTAATTGCTAGTGCATCGGACTCTTGCCAACCAGTAGAAGTATCTGACGATGATAATGCAATTATTTTATATACTTCAGGAACGACAGGTACTCCAAAGGGTGCAATGCTGACTCATAAAAATATCTATTCAAATGCACGAGATGTAGCACATTATTTAGGCTATCAAGCAGATGATCGTATTATTGCTACGTTACCAGTTTTCCATGTATTTGCGTTAACTGTCGTTGTCAATGCACCTTTATTGAGTGGAGCAACGGTTTTACTTGAACCACGTTTTAGTCCAACTGAAATCTTTAAATTAACGAAGGAACAAAAAGCAACAGTCTTCGCTGGTGTGCCAACTATGTATAACTTCTTGTATCAATTACCTGAAAGCAACCCTGAAGATTTCTCAACAATACGCTTAGCGATTTCAGGTGGTGCGTCTTTACCTGTAGCACTATTACATAATTTCGAGAAGAAATTTAATGTGCGTGTTTCAGAGGGCTTTGGCTTATCGGAAGCTTCACCAGTAACGTGCTTCAACCCGTTGGATCGTGAGCGTAAGGCAGGTTCTATTGGGACATCCATTTCCAATGTTGAAAATAAGGTGGTGGATGTTAATGGTCAAGAAGTGCCCGTTGGCGAAGTAGGGGAGCTGATTGTACGAGGTCCAAACGTTATGAAGGGCTATTATAAATTACCTGAAGAAACAGCGATGGCTATACGTGATGGCTGGTTATACACAGGGGACTTAGCAAAAGTGGACGAAGAAGGGTACTTTTACATCGTTGATCGTAAAAAAGATATGATTATTGTAGGTGGATTTAACGTCTATCCAAGAGAGGTTGAAGAAGTACTCTTTGCGCATAATAATATCGTTGAAGCGGCAGTTGTAGGTTACCCAGACCTTAACTTAGGTGAGGCAGTTCATGCATATGTTGTTTTAAAAGATACAGATGCAACTTCAACAGAAGACCTTCTCGCATACTGTGCAAAGCATATGGTGAAATACAAGGTTCCTAAAGTAATTGAGATTATCGATGAATTACCGAAAAATACGACAGGAAAAATTTTGCGTCGTACATTAAAAGAAAAAGTATAAGAAACAGTAGCTACTATTGAAAAATAGTAGCTTTTTTTATCCAGCATAAATGGACAGTTAGATTCACTTTTTAAGTTTAAGAGAAGCAACGTTAGGATGTTGGACACACAAACAGTTTCACGGGATGTGAGATTTTAGCTTGTGTTCCTCTAGTGAGGGACGAGGAACACCCACTGATTGAAGTTTACTTTAGGCAAATATTACAGCAATGTAAAAAAGCATGGCCACTTATTTAAATAAGTTGAGTGTGTATGTCTGTAAGTGATAAAATCAAACTTGTGAAATCTACATACTTTTTAAAGGCTTGTCATATAGTGAGGGAGAAGTAACACTATAGACAGTAAACAAAAAATGGAACCCTTTGGTGGTTAGCTACGTCAAAGCCTTTAGAAAATTCAATTGAAAGTGAGCATACGGAAAAATGATAGAACTCATCAAGGAGTTAATAAATTTTATTATGCATATTGATGTGCATTTAGAGGAGATTATTCATAAATTTGGTAATTTGAGTTATCTCGTTTTATTTGCAATTGTTTTTGTTGAAACAGGTGTCGTAATTTTCCCATTTCTACCAGGTGATTCATTGCTTTTTGCAAGTGGTACATTAGCAGCAGCAATGGGCGCATTTAATATGTGGATATTAATTCCCGTGTTTTTAGCGGCTGCAATTTTAGGGGATACGATGAACTATCATATTGGTCATAAAGTAGGGACATCCATTCCACCAAAGAGCTTCCTTGGTAGAGTCGTTAAAAAAGAGCGTATGGAAGCAGCAGAAAAGTTCTTTAATAAACACGGTGGAAAAACGATTGTCATCGCACGTTTTATGCCTTTCATCCGTACATTCATACCATTTGTTGCAGGGGCTAGTAAAATGAAGTATGGCTACTTCATTATGTATAATGTTGTAGGTGCAGTTTTATGGGTACTCAGCTGCACATTACTAGGCTATTTCTTTGGTAATATTCCTATTATTAAAAATAACTTCTCAACGGTTCTTATATTAATTATCTTGATTTCAGTTGTACCAGCTGTTATTGGTGCTATTAAATCAAAAACAAGTAGAAAATAAAACAAGGACAGTCTAAATGTGATAAAAAATCACTTAGGACTGTCCTTGTTTTTTTGCTCCAGGTCTCATCTGTGACACTAATCCCCGGAGAGTCACTCAGCCTCTACACCAATCAACTTATTAGCATATGCTTTATGAAGGTCATTCCTGATTAATGGTAATAAACTATTTTTTACTACTCTATATATTGAACAAGACCTTGGGAATCTTCCAGAGCCGTACTTCGTGGTATATCGATAACTATGACATTTGAATAAGAATAGTCCATTGCATATGGTTCACGTTCTATCCCACGGTTCATATCTAAAATACCTAATGTTGCTTTTATACGATAATAATTTATTTGTTGTTTAGAAAGAGATTCAATAAATAATTGGTTTTGTGACACGTATACGTTAGGTAACGGCACTTCGTTTGAAAGATCAATACCATCTATAATAAAAGGAAATTGATAATAGGTAACAAAAGCTTTCCCCGATTCAATATTATCATTATAACGTTGTCGAATCTTCAAGCTTAAATTATCATCATTTGTAAGAACAGGTAATGTATTTCCTTCAAAGTTAATTTCCCATGTTTTCTTTTTGTAGTCCTCAGCTAAATAAGAAGAATTGTATTCTTGATCATACTTTTGATTTTGATCTAACTTTTTCTCAATTTGTTTAATTTCAGAAGAAGAAAGTACTGGTATTTTTGATTCTGAAAAAAAGCTAATATAAAGAAAAGCAGTAAGACCAAGTACGATGTAACTAGTAATGCCAATCATAATACGCTTAGATGTCCAAATATTTTTAGTTTTTTTACCTAATTTATTTAGTAGTAGAAAAACAGCAACTACGAATAGTAGAGGAATAAAAACTAATAATGTAGTCCCCATCATTTGCGAGTCACCTCCGATTTATCAGCAATCCAAATAGTGAGGCTAAAGCATAGTAGAGCCATAAGCAAATAAAGAACACTAATCATAAGATTGGATAACATTATGAATGGCCTAAGATTTATAGACTCTGGTGACATAAAAAATAGTATTAAGCCAAGCAGCATAAACATAAATACAAATATTTTTATAACTACTGGCCCTTTGAAGCTGGCGCCTAATAGTAAGCCGATTGCGCCAAATAAACAGAGGCTACTGAAACATAATAGTAATATTGATGGTGAAATAAATAGATCTTCTATTATAAAGGATTTTTTCTCCACTAAAAAAATTCCGAATACTTGTAAATAGTAAGTAGAAATCATAATGATGACCGCAATAAAACTGTAAAGAATCATGACAAATATATTTGCAATGGCGCTAGATGTCCGACTAGAAATAACGGATAAATCATCAATACGATACGCTTTTGTTGAAAAGAGAAGTGCTACAATAAATGCCCAAATTGCTGTAACAATAAGAAACATATCGAGTGAGTAAATAGAGAACTGAACATTTAAACCTCCCCGCCCACTCCCAGAAGACCCACTCCCTGAGCTAGATGTTAAAATTCCAAAAATGATTTGTACAATAACTAAGGAACTAAGGGCAGAAATATATAATTTTGCTTTCCATTTCACCTGTTTTATTACAATTGCTTTCAGTGAAATATTAGTCAAAGATTGCATCAATATCACTTCCTTTTTTACTTGTTAAATACTTGCAGACTTCACTTGCGGTAAGGGATGATACCGTGATGCCTTTTGCTCGAAGTATTTCTTCTGAGACGAATAGTTGACTAGCATCTATTATTGCTGAGGTCACTCCTGCCATAATCTTTTGAGCGTATACTTCCGTCTCAGAGAGCAGATCCGCAAGTGCATCACTTGGTCCACTAAGTGATATGAGCTGTTCCTTAAATTCATCTAATGGCGCGTGGGCAATGACAGAGCCTTCATCTATCAATAATATTTCTTCTAAAATAGATTCCATCTCTTGCAAATGGTGACTAGTAATTAAAAAAGTTCGTGGAAAGGCTAGGTATTCCTTTAAAATAGCTCTGTAAAAATCTGTACGAATCACTTCGTCCATGCCATTCATCGGTTCGTCTAAAATCGTTAGTGCACAGCGGCTTACTAATCCGTAAACAAGATTAAAGGTTGCTAATTGACCCTTAGATAGTTGCTGATGCTTTGCTGTCAGATCTATACCTGCATAATCGAGCATGCGATAAGCTAACTCATTTTGCCAATTAGGATAAAAATCGGCCCCCATCTTTAGAATATCTTCGAGCGACAAGTAATCAGAGAAACTTAATCGATCATCGATAAAAATCATATTGGCAGCAGTTTGAATATTATTAAAGGGATTTTCATTAAACACTATGCATGACCCTGTTGTAGGCTTTATATAGCCTGCAAAAATATTAAGTAATGTCGACTTACCAGCACCATTGCGACCAATAATGCCGATAATTTTCTCTGCATCAATAGCGCAGGTTACGTTCTGTAGTGCATGACGACGTCCAAAACTTTTAGATAACTCCTCACATTGAATAATATTCATTCCAATCCCTCCTGTGTTTTTCGAATAAGCACTAGCAATTCTTCATCAGATACAAGTAAACGTTTTGCTTCTAATACGATTTCTTGTGCCATTTTCGTCAATATTTCGTTTCGACGTTTCATTAAAATTCGTTCTTTTGCATCCGTAGCGACAAACATACCTAACCCCCGTTTTTTATATAAAAGTTGCTCTTCAAGTAAAATTGTCAGCCCTTTACCAGCTGTAGCAGGATTTATATTGAATAATTCAGCTAGTTGGTATTGTGAATAGACCTTCTCGTCAGCCTGTAATCGATCAGCAATGATTTCGTGCTGTAGCCATTCAGCAATTTGAATATAAATCGGTGTTGTACCATCTAGATGAACGTGCATCGAAAAACCTCCTTTCATTCCTACGTAATACAGTACATTAGTGTTGTAATGTACTATAAATCAAAATTTGGTAAATGTCTATATGAAATGGAATTTTTGACAATGTTAGAAGGCTTTTAGACAGTTACTTGAATGATAAGCAGAGAGTAATGAAAGATGCTATAATAATAATTACTAGAATATGGAGAAATGGGGGAGGCGACGAAATGGAAGTATTTATCGGCAGACAGCCTATTTTTAACCTTCATGAACAAGTCGTTGCGTATGAATTATTATATCGTAGCAAAAATGTGAATGCTTTTCCGATGGTCGATTCAGATGCTGCAACAATCGATGTACTAGTAAACTCATTTCTTTCAATTGGTATTGAAGAGGTAACAAAAGGTAAACCTAGTTTTGTTAATTTTACTGAAAACTTACTTATGAGTCCCTTAAATGAATATTTAAATCCATCGCAAGTTGTTATTGAGATTTTAGAGGATGTTCCTATTACAACTCAGTTAGTAGAGAGAGTGATTGAGCTGAAATCATATGGGTTTAAAATTGCATTAGATGATTTTATTTTGGATGATAAGGTACAAGTTTATGATGAGTTATTTCCTTATATCGATTATATAAAAGTTGACTTTTTATTGTCACCATTACTAGAGCGAATGGAAATTGAAAATAAAGTGAAAGAAAATTTCCCTCACATAAAATTACTAGCTGAGAAGGTCGAGACACGAAATCAATTTGAAGTGGCAAAGCATTCTGGCTATGAATTATTTCAAGGCTATTTTTTTGAACAACCTCAAATCATTGTAGCAACCGATATACCTGCAAATACTATTCAATATTTATATATTATTACGCTATTAAAAGAAGAGGAACCGAATGTACAGTTATTAGCTGATAATATTGAGAGTGATATCTCATTAACGTATAAATTATTGCAAATGATTAATAATTCAGAGATGCGTTCTAAATCTAAGGTTCGTTCGATAAAACAAGCGATTATACTACTCGGTGTTCCAAATTTACGAAAGTGGATTTATTTATTGGCGATGCGAGAAATAGATATGAATGCTGATAATGATCTTTTTATAGAAGTCATGCGTACATCATTATTTAGAGCAAAAGTATGTGAGAAACTAGCCAAACTTTCCTATAAGAAAAACTTCTCTGAATATTTTTTAGTTGGGATGTTTTCGTTGATAGACACTTTGTTGCAAAGACCGCTGACTGTTATTTTACAGCAGCTGCCTTTTTCAGAAGAAATAATAGAAACGATTTTAGGTAATCAAACTGAAATGACACCTTATCTGGAATTCAGTATTGCGTTAGGTAAGCTAGATTGGTCTACTTTAGAAAATTTAGCTCCTCAGCTCAATATGAATTTCACCAATATTGATCTTTTATACAATGAAGCAATGGAGTGGGCAGAAAAATCTTTATAAAAACAAAGATTAATTCGAAAATCTGTTCTTGTAAAAAAAGGTCCTGTAGTGGAATTTGCAGTTAAGTATATACTTTAGTGAAAAGTAAAAAATAAGTTATCTTAAAATTCTTTTTAAGGTAGCTTATTTTTTATATTTTTTTAACTAATAAGCTTGCCATTTATATAGTCGGAATGGAAATCAACCCTACGTTATGGTGATGAACCAAATCATAAAAATACATATTCCCTTCATCAAGACGAAGTTCTCAATGCGAAAACTATTTGCTATAATCATCTCGTCTTTAAAAAATTCTGATAGTTGAAGTGGGCGTGGGGGAAATGAATCAAATTCATGATGTAAGGGGAAGCGTTTTGGAGTATGTGTACGTTATAGTTGGAGCTGCAATTATTGCTACTGGCTTCAATGTATTTTTACTACCAAATCAAGTAGCTTCTGGCGGAGTAAGCGGGATTAGTACTATTTTATACGGTTTATTTGGTTGGAATCCTGGTTTTGTACAATATGCATTCAATATTCCATTATTTATAGCAGGTGTATTATTTCTTGGGAAAAAATTTGGAATCAAATCGTTTATTGGAACAATAACATTACCGTTTATTGTATTACTAACGAACAGTTGGGGGCCTTGGACAGATAATCCTTTACTCGGTGCGCTTTTTGGGGGAATTGTTGTCGGTTTAGGAATAGGACTTGTCTTTAAGGGGAATGCTTCTACTGGTGGCACTGATTTACTGGCGCAAATAATTACAAAGTATACTGGAATATCGCTGGGTACAAGCGTACTTTTAATTGATGGGATTATCGCAATTAGTGCAGCAATTGTTTTTGACTTGGAGAAAGGTTTGTATGCCCTGATTGGTCTTTATGTCACTACAAAAACGATTGATATTATTCAACTCGGCTTTAGTCAGTCTAAAATGGTTTACATTATTACGATGAAACAAGATGAAGTACGTGATGCCATTTATGCCAAGATCAATCGAGGAGTAACAAAGTTGCCTGCTATAGGTGGCTATACAGAGGAAGCACGACCAGTACTGATGGTTGTTGTTTACCAAACAGAGTTCACAAAGCTGAAACAACTCATTAAAAGCGTTGACCCATCAGCGTTTGTTATCGTTTCTAATGCTTATGAGGTGTTAGGAGAAGGTTTCAAACGTGCATAATTTTGGTATAATGTCGGGGAAAGATACTTATTTACTTTGAGGAGGGGCCCTAATGAAAAAGGCAATGTTAACATTAGCGATTGGTTCAGCAATCTTCTTAGCTGCTTGTGGCGGAGGTAAAACAACTTCAACTGAAGGTACAAAAACTGCTGCTCCAAATGGCGAAACAATTGCTATGAAATCTTGTATTACTTGCCATGGCGGCGAGCTACAAGGCCAAGGAAATGCACCAAAAATTAGCGATGTAGGCTCACGTTTAACAGAAAAAGAAATTTTAAATGTTATTGAAAATGGTAAAGGTTCAATGCCTCCTGGTATTGTCAAAGGTGCAGATGCAGAAGCAGTTGCCAAATGGTTAGCTACTCAAAAATAAAGCGATAATGAAACTAGCGGGCTGGAGAACCGCTAGTTTTTTATGTTTTGTAGAATTTTTAGTCAGGGCAGACAGAGTGTAAATACATTTCTTTTATACATAGACATGCTAAAATAAGGTGAAACTGCAATCATTATGCTGATTGCTAGTTAACGCAGGACAAAACATATTCAATTCCTTTGAATGGAGGCTACTAAACATTGGTCGTAGTATTAACAAGAGACGTTATGGAGAAATTTAAGTTAGAACTATTAGCTGGTGAGGAAGGAATAGGAAGAACGATTGTTACTAGTGATATTTCAAGACCAGGGCTCGAGATGGCGGGGTATTTTACGCATTATCCTGCAAATCGAGTACAATTGCTAGGAAAAACAGAACTTTCTTTTTTTGAAATGCTGCCTGCAGATGTGAAACTGGAGCGCATGCGTCTTCTATGTTCGCAGGATACACCAGCTATTATTACTTCTCGTGATTTAGAGGTACCTAAGGAACTTATTCAAGCGTCCAATGAAAAACATGTACCTGTATTTAAAACACATATGACAACAACGAAATTTTCGAGTAGGCTAACAAACTATTTAGAAGGTCGCTTAGCACCAATGACTGCTGCTCATGGAGTTTTAGTTGATGTATACGGCATCGGTGTGCTAATTATCGGAAAAAGTGGTGTAGGGAAAAGTGAAACAGCACTTGAGCTTGTCAAGAAGGGGCACCGTTTAGTGGCTGATGATTGTGTGGAGATCCGTCAGGAATCAGAGAATTTTTTAATTGGGAGTCCACCTCCTCTTTTAGAACATTTACTCGAAATTCGAGGCATTGGTATTATCGATATTATGACACTCTTTGGAGCAAGTGCGGTACGACCGTACAAACGTATCACATTAGTCATCGAATTAGAAATATGGGATCCAGAAAAAGTATATGATCGTCTAGGTTTAGAGGAAGAGAAAATGAAAATCATTGATACGGAATTAACAAAGTTAACGATTCCTGTAAGACCTGGACGTAACGTGTCTGTTATTATTGAAGTAGCAGCAATGAATTATCGTTTGAAAAAGATGGGTGTTAATGCAGCCGAGGAGTTTTCTAGACGATTAGATGAGGTAATCTCATCGACAGATGAGTTGGACGACTAATCGTTTTTAATTAGGATTCATTTGCAAATGCAATGAATTGATTTTGAGAGGAGCATAAGATGGACTTACTATTATTACAAATTAATCCGATTGCTTTCCATTTAGGACCTATCCCTGTTCGTTGGTATGGGTTACTAATCGTATCGGGTATTATTTTAGCTTATCTTGTAGGACAAAGAGAGGCTGTTAAGAGAGGCTTACCCGAGGATTTTCTTGCGGATTTATTACTATGGGCTGTTCCTATATCCATAATATGTGCACGTATTTACTATGTTACGATGCGCTGGGATTATTATAGTGAAAACCCTGGGAAGATTATCGAAATTTGGAATGGTGGTATCGCTATTCACGGTGCTCTTATTGGTGCATTTTTGACAGCTTACATATTCACTCGTAGAAGAAATATTAGCTTTTTACGAGTAGCGGATATTGCGGCACCGAGTATTTTAATTGGACAAATAATTGGCCGATGGGGCAATTTTATGAACCAGGAAGCTTATGGTGGTCCAGTATCACGTGGATTTTTAGAACATCTAATGCTGCCGGATTGGATTATTAATCAGATGTATGTCGAAGAATTAGGGACATATGTACATCCTACTTTTTTATATGAATCCGTCTGGAACTTTATTGGGCTAATTATTTTATTAGTTTTACGCAAAGTAAATTTAAACCGTGGTGAAATATTCTTCGGCTATTTAATTTGGTATTCAATCGGTCGCTTCTATATAGAAGGCATGCGTACAGATAGCCTATATTTAGTAGGGGATTTACGCTCAGCTCAGGTTGTTTCGATCATAGGTATTGTAGTTGGTCTAGGTGCGATTATTTACCGACGTATAAAAGTAAAACCCGCAGTAAAGTATTTAGATAATAAATAAGGGGTGCAAAGCATGGCTGTAAAGGCATTATTATTTGATTTTGATGGTACATTACTCAATACAAATGATTTAATCATTCAAACATTTATGCATGTTTTAAACGAACGATTTCCCGGGCAATATTCGCCAAAAGATTGCCTGAAATTCCTTGGGCCGTCCTTAAAACAGACATTTACTGACATTGCTCCTGGTGAAGAGGATGCAATGGTTGCAAAATATCGTGAATACAATGAATTACATCACGATGAACTTGTCACTCAATATCCTGATGTTGTATCAACTTTAGAGCAATTAAAGGATATGGGTATCAAATTAGCGATTGTCTCTACAAAGCGTAATGGGATGATTGACCGTGGTCTATCTGTACTAGGTGCAAGTCATTTATTTGATATCCGTATTGGCACGGATGATGTGAAAAATGTAAAGCCTGATCCAGAGCCAGTTTTGCTTGCGCTTGAACGCCTTGGTGTAAACAAGGAAGACGCGATTATGATTGGTGACAATTCTCACGATATTGAGGCAGGACACAACGCTGGAGTTAGAGCAGCCGGTGTCGCATGGGCTTTTAAAGGTGAGGAATACTTACAGCAATTCAAACCGGAATATATGTTGCATCATATGACGGATTTATTTGAAATTGTGAAAGTGGGGTAAGTAAATGGCACGTAAAACAGAACGCTACCGTGTCGAAGGAGCAAACTCGCTTTGGAATATTTATGATACGGTGTCCTTTTGGAAGGTGATGAAGTGTTTCGTTGTCATTCAAATTGGACGCTTCACACCATTTTTACGTGTGAAAAACTGGTTGTATCGAACTTTATTAAAAATGGAGATTGGTGAACAAACTTCCTTAGCTTTAATGGTTATGCCAGATACGATGTTTCCGGAACGTATTCACATCGGTGACAATACGGTTATAGGCTTTAGTACGACTATTTTGGCGCACGAATATTTAATAGAGGAATATCGTCTGGGAGATGTTCATATTGGTAACGAAGTGATGGTTGGTGCCAATTCAACGATACTACCAGGTGTTACGATAGGTGACGGTGCGATTGTGTCAGCTGCAACCCTTGTCCATAAAGATGTGCCAGCTGGCTGTCTAGCAGGTGGTAATCCTATGCAAATTATTTATACAGCTGAACAAATGGCGGAGCGCAAACGCAATGAAGTAGTAGAATGGTGCACGCCTAAAAAATAATGATACCTACACTGTGCATGCTTTGCTATGCACAGTGTTTTTTTGTTGAAAACAATTGTAACAATGAAATTAAAGTATGCCTCTCCGGCAAAACGAGGGGGTCACATGATATACGTTTAACAAAATGTCACCCAACTTTTTAGTTTTATCGGAACACTTTCAGGAATTATCGCCCAACTTTTGAATTTTATCGACTAACTTTCACGTTTTATCACCCAACTTCTGAATTTTATCGACATCCACCTTCCAAAGAGCAAAAAAAGATTCACACAGTTTTTTGTCTAAAGGGTTACAAATTTTAAGGAGAGATAAGCTTGCTCTGCTGAATAAAGTTTCAATTTATCTATTTTCGAGTATAATTAACAGAATAATCAGTATTGAAATTATTCGATAATTTAGTGGAGTTGCATTGACGGAAAAGAAGAAATAAGTTAGAATTCTTTCATAATCTAATTCTCTAATACTCTAGTGAGTTAAAGTGAAACGTAAGGAAGTGTCAAAATGTCGTCGATTAAAATGTTTGAGAAACCACTTGGAATGCGCGATACATTTCCGCAAATATTTGAAAAGGTAGAGGCTGTAAGAAATACAGGGCGAGACTTTTTATGTAGAAGAGGCTATGAATTTATTAAAACGCCTGCAGTAGAGTATTTTGATACAGTCGGTAAAGCATCAGCAATAGCCGATGCGCATTTATTTAAATTAGTAGATAGCCAAGGCAACACGTTAGTACTACGACCTGATATGACAACACCGATTGCACGTGTAGCAACATCAAAATTATTAAAAGAGATGATTCCCTTACGCCTTGCTTATTTTGCTAGTGTCTTTCGCGCACAGGAAGCGGAAGGTGGGCGCCCGGCAGAATTTGATCAGATGGGAATTGAGTTAATTGGAGACAATTCTGTATATGCGGATGCTGAGGTTATTGTTACGGCAATGGAGTTATTAAAGCAATTTGGATTAGCGAAATTTAAAGTGACGATCGGCCATGCAGGTATATTAAATTGCATTTTACAAGATTATACAGAAAGCATTGAACAACAAACTATACTTCGGGTACTACTTGTGCAACGCAATTATGTAGGGTTTGAGGAAGCAGTAGAATCATTTAATTTACCTAAAGCGAAATCCGATGCATTATTGCAATTCATTGAAGAAGCTATGAATTTAAAAGAAATTCAAGAAATTGAAAAATACGTGCGGAAAAATGACGCATTAGAATATATGCAACAGCTCGCTAAGCTACTTGAAATGGCAGACTTAGCGAATTATGTAGCCTTTGATTTTACACTTTCTAGTCACATGAGCTATTACACAGGCATGTTATTTGAAGTGTTTGCAACCGGCAGTGGTTTTCCATTAGGCAATGGGGGACGTTATGACGGATTGCTGGAGGTATTTGGCTCAAAAGTAGGTGCTACAGGATTTAGTATTCGTGTTGACCGCCTATTAGAAACAATTGATGCGCAATCTGATGAACGACAAGAAGCTACAGTCGTGCTATTTGAGGAAGAACAATTTGAAGCGGCTATTGCAAAGGTACAGACGCTACGAGCAGCTGGTAAACAGGTTACCTTACAGTTAAGGAGTAGCCTTGTCGATGAAACAGCTTTTTTAGCACACTTTACAGAAATAGTTGTGGTGGGACAGGAGGACGTTGACGGTGAATGAATTAACGATTGCTATGCCAAAGGGACGCATTTTTGACGAGGCATATCAGATGCTTTTAGAAGCTGGCTTTAATTTACCAGAAGAAGTCGAAATGTCCCGTAAATTAATGCTTGAAATTCCAGAAGAGAAAATTCGCTTTATATTAGCAAAACCAATGGATGTTCCTGTTTATGTTGAGCATGGAGTAGCGGATATTGGTATTGCAGGTAAAGATGTTTTGTTAGAACAGCAACGAGAAGTACATGAATTACTGGATTTAAAAATAAGTACTTGTTATATCGCTTCAGCAGGCTTACCTAATACGACGATGAATGAAATTGCACCAAGAATAGCGACAAAATATCCTAATATTGCAATGAAATATTATAAGGGCATTGGAGAGCAGGTTGAAATTATTGAGCTAAATGGATCGATTGAATTGGCACCCATGATTGGCTTAGCAGATCGAATTGTCGATATTGTTTCAACGGGCCGGACGTTGAAAGAAAATGGCTTAGTGGAGTATGAATTTATTACAGACGTATCATCACGATTAATTGCCAACCCAGTAAGCTATCGCATGAAGAACGATCGTATTATCGATCTTGTGAAACGTTTGAAAAAATGCGTTAAATAAAAATGTCTACTGTCTGGAAGAGGCTCATTCCTAGATTTAAAGGAGATTAATCCTATGAAAATAACAAAGCTAGAAAAAGGTATTTCCTTAAAGCGACCACTTGAAGGTGGAAATGAAGAACAGTTAAAGGTTGTGCGTCAAGTAATAGCAGATGTTCGTGCACAAGGTGACGCAGCCATACGTGTTTATACAGAAAAATGGGATGGCTTTGCCCCTGATCATTTACGCGTAACGAAGGAAGAAATAGAAGAGAGTGTAAATTCGATTGATCAACAGCTTTATGCTGACTTAATAGAGGCTGCCCAAAATATTCGCTTTTATCACGAACAGCAAAAGCGTTCAGGTTATCGTTTAGAACTAAATGATGGCTCATGGCTTGGGCAACGAATTACTGCGCTTGATGCAGTAGGTCTTTATGTTCCTGGCGGTACAGCAGCATACCCATCGTCAGTCTTGATGAACGTTATTCCTGCACAAGTTGCTGGTGTTAAACGCATCGTTATTACATCTCCAGCAGGTCGTGATGGAAAATTACCTCCAGGCGTACTAGCTGCAGCCCATATTTTAGGAGTAGAAGAAATATATAAAATCGGTGGAGCTCAGGCGATTGCAGCTCTTGCATATGGCACAGAGACAATTTCTCCAGTCGATAAAATTACAGGTCCAGGAAATATTTTTGTAGCATTAGCAAAACGTGAAGTATTTGGTGAGGTAGCGATTGATATGATTGCAGGTCCAAGTGAAATTGCCGTGTTAGCAGACGACACAGCTTTTGCTGATGAAATCGCGGCTGATCTTCTATCACAGGCTGAGCATGATAAATTGGCTTGTGCCATTTTAGTAACGACTTCTGAGCAATTGGCTAAAAAAGTAGCTGATGAAGTGGAGAAGCAATTAATGACTTTACCGCGTGAAGAAGTAGCACGTGCATCTATAGAAAACTTTGGTGCCATTTATGTGGCTGACACGATGGCAGATGCTATAGATGCCATTAATTCGCTAGCACCTGAGCATTTAGAAATTGTCACAAAAAATGCTGAGGCTGTAGCTGAGCAAGTACGACATGCAGGTGGTATTTTCATCGGTCGTTATAGCTCTGAACCAGTTGGTGATTACTTTGCAGGGACAAATCATGTGCTGCCGACAAATAGCACTGCACGCTTTGCAAGTGGCTTAAACGTTGATGATTTTGTGAAAAAATCGAGCGTCGTCTTTTATAGTGAAAAAACTTGGGCAGAAAATGCACCGAAAATTGCACGTCTAGCACGTATGGAAGGCTTAGAGGGCCATGCACGTGCAGTCGAATCGCGTGGATGGGAAAAGGAGTAGTACAATGACTGAAAAAAAACGATATGCAAAAGTTGAACGTACGACAAATGAAACTCAAATTTCGGTAGCCATCGATTTAGATGGTGAAGGGAAGGCAGATATTAAAACGGGTGTTGGCTTTATGGATCACATGCTTGACCTATTTATCAAACATGGGCTTTTTGATGGGACGATACAAGCGAACGGTGATACATATATAGACGATCATCATACAACAGAAGACCTCGGAATTGTATTAGGCCAAGCTATTCGTGAAGCGCTCGGTGATAAAAAAGGAATAAAGCGTTACGGCACAGCATTTGTGCCAATGGATGATGCGCTTGCACAGGTCGTTGTGGATTGCTCGAATCGTCCGCACTTAGAATATCGAGTGCCACAGTTGAAGGAAAAGGTCGGTAGCTTCGATACTGAATTAGTACATGAATTTTTGTGGAAGTTTGCTCTTGAAGCTCGGATGAATGTCCATGTCATCGTACCTTATGGCCATAATACACATCATATTATTGAAGCTATTTTTAAAGCGTTAGCACGTGCCATTGACGCAGCAGTGGAAATTGATCCACGTGTTAAAGGTGTACCATCGACTAAGGGGCTGTTAACGTGAAAATAGGTGTTATTGATTATGGCATGGGGAATTTATTTAGTGTTGAACAGGCATTAAAACGACTTGGCTGTGAGGTTATTGTCACGGCTAACGAAAAAGTGCTAGATGCAACAGATGCACTACTGCTTCCTGGTGTTGGGGCATTTCCAGATGCTATCAAACGTTTAGCTGAAACGAATTTAGATCGATATTTACACAAGGTGAAAGCTGAAAATCGACCACTTCTCGGAATTTGCTTAGGAATGCAATTATTATTTGAGCAAAGTGAAGAAGTGTCCCCAACGAAGGGGCTAGGCTTTTTTAAAGGAAGCATTAAACGGTTTAGTGGTGACAATGCTGGGCAGAAGTATCGAGTGCCGCATATGGGATGGAATGAGCTCGTAGTGACAAAACGTCCTTCATGGTTAAAGGGTGAAGTATCGGCAAAGCATGTTTATTTTGTGCACTCATTTTATGCAACTGATATCGAAGAAACGGAGCTTGTTGCTTATGCCGATTATCATGGTATTAAGGTTCCTGGCATTGTGGCAAATGGCTCTGTTACGGGCATGCAGTTCCACCCCGAAAAGTCAGGTGAACTTGGTGTGCATTTATTAGAGCAATGGTTAAAGGGGGTGGCATCATGTTAACAAAGCGCATTATTCCATGTCTCGATGTGAAAGAGGGGCGTGTTGTAAAAGGTGTACAGTTTGTATCATTACGTGATGCGGGTGACCCAGTAGAGCTTGCCAAGTTTTATGATGAGCAAGGGGCAGATGAGCTTGTGTTTCTAGATATCTCGGCATCACATGAAGGACGTGAAACAATGGTTGATGTCGTCCGGCAAACTGCAGCTACATTAGCCATTCCGTTCACAGTAGGTGGTGGAATTCGTACATTAGATGATATGAAACGTATTTTACGAGCAGGTGCCGATAAAGTATCAGTGAATACTTCTGCTATAGAGCGACCGGAGCTCATTAAAGAAGGTTCTGACTTCTTTGGCGCACAATGTATTGTTGTAGCTATTGATGCCCGCTTTAGTGAGGAAGATGCCACATGGATGGTTTATACGCATGGAGGCCGAAACAAAACGACATGGCAGGCAACTGAGTGGGCAAAGGAAGCGGTTCGCTTAGGTGCCGGTGAAATTTTATTAACGAGTATGAATCAGGACGGTGAGAAATCCGGTTTTGATTTAGCATTAACAAAAGCTGTGAGAGAGGCTGTGATAGTTCCTGTTATTGCAAGTGGCGGTGCAGGGAATGCCGAACACTTTTACGAGGTATTAGCTGAAGATGTCGATGCAGATGCAGCACTTGCCGCATCCATCTTCCATTACAAAGAAACGAGCGTAGCACAAGTAAAAGAATACTTACGTGAAAAAGGAGTGACAGTAAGATGATAGACAGCATTAAATTTGATGAAAAAGGTCTTGTCACTGCAGTTGTACAAGATGCTAATACAAAAGAAGTACTAACGGTAGCGTATATGAATAAAGAATCACTAGAGAAAACACTTGAATCGGGAGAAACATGGTTTTTCTCACGTTCACGTCAAGAGCTCTGGCACAAAGGGGCAACAAGTGGTCATACACAAAAAGTCGTGTCTATCAAGGCTGACTGTGACGGTGACGCATTAGTTGTGGAAGTAATTCCTACTGGCCCGGCTTGTCATAATGGAA
Source organism: Lysinibacillus sp. NPDC092081 (assembly GCF_044755845.1). Taxonomy (NCBI): domain Bacteria; kingdom Bacillati; phylum Bacillota; class Bacilli; order Caryophanales; family Bacillaceae; genus Lysinibacillus; species Lysinibacillus sp. NPDC092081. The sequence continues at coordinate 45,149 of NZ_JBIVRU010000009.1, read as the reverse complement.
CAACTTCTTGTTTCACGGAAATCATTCAGCAAAATGCCAAGGTCGGGTCTGTTGAGATTATTTCGAAACTTGTAAATGTCATTGAAAAGCGTGAACAAAAAATGCCAGAAGGGGCGTATACTACATATTTATTCGATAAAGGAATCGATAAAATTTGTAAAAAAGTTGGAGAAGAAGCAACTGAGGTTGTCATAGGTGCAAAAAATCGCGATGCAGAAGAAGTAAAATGGGAAGCTGCCGATTTAATTTATCATCTACTAGTGTTACTACAAGAACAAAAAGTTAGTGTTTATGACGTCTTACAGGTGTTAGAAAAACGTCACGAGGAGAAATGACGGCATATTGCTTATTGTATGGTATAATATAAGTTACTGTGTAAAGGAACGTGTGATACGTTCCTTATTTCTTGTTTCGGAGGAAATATTTTGGAAAAGAAACGTCAAAAAGAGAATCAAACGAATATAGTGTCGTTCATTCCAACAGGCGACTATTATTATAAAAAATCAATACAAGCAATGAATAGCGGACAAATGAATAAAGCCTATAAATATTTACAGCGAGCAGTTGATTTAAGCCCTGATGATCCAATGATTTTATTGCAATTAGCGATAATAGAGTTAGAGGGTCAACGTTTCGAGGAAGCGTATGATCTTCTTCGTCGTGCCTATCAGATAGATAAAGACAATCCAGAAATTATTTTTTACATGGCAGAGGTATCAGGATGTATCGGCATCATACATGATGCTAAACGCTTTGCAGAGCAATATTTACAAATAGAGCCAGAGGGTGCCTATGCAGATGAAGCTGCTGAGATATTAGAGTTTGTTGATTTTGAGCAGGATGATTTTGAGGAGCTTGAAGGTTCTGCTGAAGATTTATATCGCCAGGAACAAGCAAGACGTTGTATGGAAAAGGGAGATTTCCCTGAAGCTATTAAAATGCTAGAAGACTTAATTGAAGATACACCAGATTTTTGGTCAGCTTATAACAACTTAGCCCTTGCCTATTTTTATGTTGGTGAAGCAGAACAGGCGAAGGCTCTTCTAAACACTGTATTACGTGAAAATAAGGGGAATTTACATGCACTATGTAATTTAACGGTTATCGCATACTATGAAAAAAATGAAGAAGATTTAAAGGATCTTTTAGAAGTACTTGTGAAAATCCAGCCATACTTATGGGAACATCGCTACAAGCTGGGTGCAACATTAGCGCTCGTTGGACAATATGATGTAGCATTTAAATGGTTGCGTAGCATGCAAAAAAGAGGCTATGTAGGCGATGCTGGTTTTTACTTTTGGTTATCACATGCAGCTTATTTTTCAGGACATGAAGAAATTTCAAAGAGTACATGGGAGCAGCTACTTGAGCTAGATCCCGATAAAGAAGGCTTTGAACCTTGGCGTCAAGAAGAAAACACGTATTCACTTGATGCATTAGAACATGACCGTGATTATATTGTAGATAAGCTGGAGAGCGATTATACAAGTGAACGCATATTTGGTTTATTTTTACTAAGTTGTACAGCGCATAAACAGGAAATTATCGCACATCCCAAATGGGTAGACGTTGAACAATTCAATGCGTATGAAAAGCTATTCCTAGCTTATGCACTAGGACATCAATTTGATATGAAAAACAAAGTAGAGGCAAGCTTTATACGAGCAGTAAGTGTGCCAGAAATATTACTAGAACAGTATGGAAAGCTTACGACATTAATTGCACCAATGTTCCAAATGTGGTTTGTGCTTTGTGAGCAAGCATTGATGAACAATTATCGTTTTACAAATCCAGCGGCTATTGCAGGAGCAAATGATTATTTATTCCGTTCTTCCCGAATGCTCAAGGTTACAAAAAAGGAGATAGCTCAGCAATACGGAGTATCAGTGTCTACTTTATCGAAGTATATTGAAGAAATTTTAAAGTTTTTACCAGACACTCATAATTAGACCGTGAGCAACATAGTTGAATAACTTTTTACTTTCACATACGATGAACATACTAAAGTTATTATAAAAAAGTAAAAAATCTGTTTAGGGGGAAGTATTTATGTCAGAAGAAAAAATTTATGATGTTGTAATAATTGGTGCAGGTCCGGCTGGTATGACTGCAGCTGTTTATACATCACGTGCCAACCTTTCAACTTTAATGATTGAACGTGGGATCCCTGGCGGACAAATGGCAAGTACAGAAGAAGTAGAAAACTATCCAGGATTTGATACAATTTTAGGGCCTGAGCTGTCTACAAAAATGTTCGATCATGCTAAGAAATTTGGTGCAGAATATGCGTATGGCGATGTAACTGAAATTATTGATAGTGAGGAATATAAAACAATAAAATCAGGTACTAAAGAATATAAAACACGAGCAATCATTATTTCTACAGGTGCAGAGTATAAAAAAATGGGCGTGCCTGGCGAAAAAGAACTTGGAGGCCGTGGTGTCAGCTATTGTGCAGTATGTGATGGTGCATTCTTCAAGCAAAAAAACCTTGTTGTCGTAGGTGGCGGGGATTCTGCTGTTGAAGAAGGCGTTTATTTAACTCGCTTTGCTGATAAAGTAACAATTGTGCACCGTCGTGATAAATTACGTGCACAAAAAATTCTCCAAGATCGTGCCTTTGCTAACGAAAAAATTGATTTCATTTGGAATGCAACAGTCAAAGAAATTAATGAGGCTAATGGTAAAGTTGGAAGTGTAACATTACAATCAACTATAGACGGTACAGAATCTGATTTTGCTACTGATGGCGTATTTGTATACATTGGTATGCTTCCGTTAACAAAACCATTTGAGCCACTAGGTATTTTAAATGATGCTGGTTATATTTTGACAAATGATACTATGGAAACAACAGTACCAGGAATCTTCGCAGCTGGGGATGTACGTGAAAAATCACTTCGTCAAATCGTTACAGCGACAGGCGACGGAAGTATTGCAGCACAAGCAGTACAGCACTATGTGGAAGAATTATTAGAAAAAATTAATGCTTAAAGATTAAAAAAGTAAGCCGGTTTTGAAAGTACATGTGCAAAGGGAGTCTAATCTCAGTGTGATGTGCAGTCAAGTATGCCCAAGATTTATTGTTTTAAGGAAAAAAATACAATTTTAATACGGTCTTAATATAGTTGTAACTTGAATGACATATAAAAGGTGTAATATATAAATTGTAATTAGCAATCCCCCTTTTATTTTGTTGAGTAGGTTGTTTCCACCAAATAAGGTGGAGCAACCTATTTTTTGTGAACAGAAATTTTGATTTTTTATGGCAGAGTTTCATATGTTTGAGTAGAGGTTAAAAAAGCATGTTTCCTAGATGATCGATGAAGTTAAAATTGCAATGCGCCTAAAGTTTAGAAATGAGGACAAACCTTGTTTGGTCTTGCTATAATAAAAGGTAGAATGCAAAAGAGATTAGAGGTGTGCCTATGCAAAGAATTGCAAATTTAATAGCCGTAAAAGACGGTCAAGTATTATTACTTCAGAAGCCAAGACGTGGCTGGTACGTAGCTCCTGGCGGTAAAATGGAGAGCGGTGAGTCGATTTATGAGGCTGCTGTACGTGAGTTTCAAGAAGAAACAAATGTCACACCAATAAATGCTCATTTAAAGGGTGTTTATACGATGATTATTAAAGAAAATAATGAGGTAGTGGACGAATGGATGCTTTATACATTTGTTGCAAAGGATATAGAAGGAGTACCGTTTAAAGAAACTAGAGAAGGCAAACTTGCATGGCACCCAGTAGAGGATTTGAAACATTTGCCAATGGCTGAAGGTGATCGAACAAACTTACAATTTGCTATCTCGCAATCAGGCATTCAGTACGGTACATTCGAATACACAACTGATTTTGAATTACTTCATGAGAAAATACAAATATCAATCGAACAATAAAGGAGCTGGATGACAGTGGTGGTTGAAGGCCCAAAAGGTACACATGAATTGGTTATTATTACAGGAATGTCTGGAGCTGGGAAAACAGTAGCTATTCAGAGCTTTGAGGATTTAGGGTATTACTGTATTGATAATTTACCACCAGCGTTACTCACAACATTTTTAACCCTACTAAGGGATTCGGGTAAAAATATTACACGTATAGCAGCTGTCATGGATATGCGTGGTGGCGACTTTTTTGCTTCTCTTATTGGCGCCCTCGATCATATACTTAAAGAAGGCGATATAGTTGCACGAATTTTATTTTTAGATGCAGATGATGCAGCTTTAGTTAGACGTTATAAAGAAACAAGACGTGCACATCCATTAGCTGTAAATGGTTTGCCATTAGATGGCATTAAACAAGAACGTAAGCTTTTATCAGAAGTAAAGGGTCGCGCTAAATTTGTCTATAATACATCTAATATGAAGCCTAAAGAGCTACGTGAAAAAATAGCTAAAGAATTTGCCAGTGATGCTGACAATATTTTCTCAGTGAATATTTTGTCTTTTGGATTTAAGCATGGTATGCCGATTGATGCCGACTTAGTATTTGATGTCCGTTTTTTAAAAAACCCATATTATGTAGAAGAGCTACGCCATATAACGGGGTTACAAACTGAGGTATCTTCTTATGTTCTGGCACTTGAAGATACGCAAACTCTCATTCAAAAACTAACGGATTTGTTTGAATTTATGATTCCGCTCTATAGACAAGAGGGCAAATCACAACTTGTCATTGCTTTTGGATGTACTGGCGGGCAGCATCGTTCGGTAACATTAGCAGAGTATTTTGGTGCATATTTAGCTGGAAAGGAAAATACGGTTATTACGCATCGTGACATCAATCGTAGAAAGGATTGAGTGAATGGGAAAGAAGCGAACAAAGCTTGTTGTAATTGGTGGTGGTACAGGGCTTTCTACATTATTACGAGGGCTTAAGCACCACCCATTTGATATTACTGCAATTGTGACAGTAGCAGATGATGGTGGTTCTTCAGGACGTTTACGAGATGACTATGATATTCCACCACCTGGTGATGTCCGCAATGTGATTGCGGCGTTATCGGATGTTGAACCGCTTGTAGAGCAAATGTTTCAATATCGATTTTCAGCATCGGAAGATTTACGTGGTCATTCATTGGGGAATTTAATGCTGACTGCTTTAACAGATATTACTGGGGACTTTAACCATGCTATTAGTGAAATGGGCAAAGTATTAAAGGTTCATGGCCGTGTCATACCAGCAGCTAATAAAAAGATAAATTTACATGCAGAGCTTGAGGACGGTTCAATCATTGAAGGTGAATCTAAAATTCCTATGGCTAAAGAACGAATTAGTCGAGTTTTTTTAGTGCCTGAAAATGTGAAACCGTTACCAGAAGCTATTCGAGCAATCAATCGTGCTGACTATATTTTAATTGGTCCAGGAAGTTTATATACAAGCATTATTCCAAACCTTCTTGTAAAAGAAATTGGGGAAGCTGTTGTTAAGGCTAGAGGGAGAAAAATTTACGTATGTAATTTAATGACTCAAAAAGGTGAAACCATATCCTATACAGCAGGTGATCATGTTAAAGCTTTATACAAGCATGTTGGAGACTCCTTCATTGATTCCATTTTAGTGAATAATGTAAAACTCCCTCATCCTGTAAAAGAGCTTTATATGGAAGAGTATGCTGAGCCAGTAACATTTGACGTTGCAAAGCTCGAAAGTATGGGATTAGAGGTTATTAAACGGGATATTGCCACGATTCGCCCAGATGGGACGGTTCGTCATAATGCGGCAAACGTTGCAAAATGGCTTGTAGATTACGCGAATATCTATGAACAAGAAGTTAGTGAATTATAAAGCACTTATTGTATATGATAAGATGGACATATACATAGAAGAACAAAAGGTTGAAAGGAGGGCGTGATATGTCTTTTGCTTCTGAAACGAAAAAGGAATTAACTCAAATAGAAGCGGACAATCATTGTATGAAAGCAGAAGTATCTGCCCTAATTCGTATGAATGGTTCATTATCCTTTGCTAATAAACAGTTAAGCTTAGACGTACAAACTGAAAACGCTGCAATCGCAAGAAGGCTTTATACGATTATGAAAAAGCTGTATCCGTATAATGTAGAGTTACTTGTTAGAAAAAAGATGCGTTTGAAAAAAAATAACGTATACATTTGCCGTGTAAGAGAGGGTGCGCGAGAGCTACTAATTGATTTAGAAATCATCTCAGACGACTTTCAATTTAATCATACTATTTCTCGGGAGCTCATTAAAAAGAGTGGTCAAAAAAGAGCGTATTTACGAGGCGCATTTTTAGCGGGTGGCTCTGTCAACAATCCAGAAACATCAGCCTACCATTTAGAAATTTATTCATTATATAAAGAGCATGGCGAGGCTTTAATGGATTTGATGAATGAATTTGAGCTAAATGCAAAAACAATTGAACGAAAAAAAGGCTTTGTTACTTATTTAAAAGAAGCGGAAAAAATTTCTGATTTCCTTAATATTGTTGGAGCTCATCAAGCAATGATGAAGTTCGAAGACGTTCGGATATTGCGAGACATGAGAAATAGTGTTAATCGCATTGTTAACTGTGAAACAGCGAACTTAAATAAAACAATAGGTGCAGCATTACGTCAGGTAGAGAATATCCGATTTATTGAAAATGCAATAGGACTAGATCAATTGCCTGAAAAACTTCGTGAAATTGCACGATTACGAGTAGAATATCAAGATGTAACGCTAAAAGAACTTGGCGAAATGGTATCAAGTGGGACGGTTAGTAAATCAGGTGTCAATCATCGATTACGGAAAATCGATGAGATTGCCGATGCATTAAGAAGCGGAGAAAAAATTGGTGGTTGAATTTTCATACTTTTCAGGTATGAATGTGATGTTAAACTTTCAGCGGGTGTCACGGAATCGGAAAGGAGTTCTTTGTGAACACAAAGCCGATTCCGGACGCAATTATGCCGAGGTAAAATTGATTAGCGTATTGTTCTTTTGCTAGTAAGTAAGGTAAGATAAAAATAATAGATGAACGGTAGTAAAGGAGAGTTTTAAGAATGACCGAGAGAAGAGTCCATGTAAAATTAAAATTAGGACTACAAGCTAGACAAGCAGCGCTATTTGTACAAGAAGCCAATCGTTTTAGCGCAGATATCTTTCTTGAGAAAGAAGAGAAAAAAGTAAATGCTAAGTCCATTATGGGTGTTATGAGCTTAGCCATTGCAAAAGGAACTGAGGTCGTACTTAGTGGCGATGGCAACGATGCTGAGCAAGCGGTTACAGCATTAGCAGCACTAATCGAAAAAGAAGATTAAAAAACTTATAATGCAAAGACTGTCCAAACAGTAAAACTTATGTTGGGCAGTTTTTTTGCGCTTTTGCACAGAAAATAGGTCCTGTCATTTAATTTAAAATAATAGCGAACGCCCGCGCTTCAATGATCGAAGCGACGGAAAGAAGAGCAGCCGACGGAAAGAAGTGTCAGAACGACGGAAAGAAAGGCCAGAGCGACGGAAAGAAGAGCTGCCGACGGAAAGAAGAGTCAGAGCGACGGAAAGAAGTGTCAGAACGACGGAAAGAAAGGCCAGAGCGACGGAAAGAAGAGTCAGAGCGATGGAAAGAAGAGTCAGAGCGATGGAAAGAAAGGTCAGAGCGACGGAAAGAAGAGCTGCCGAAGGAAAGAAAGGCCAGAGCGACGGAAAGAAGAGTCAGAGCGACGGAAAGAAGTGTCAGAGCGACGGAAAGAAGAGCAGCCGACGGAAAGAAAGGTCAGAGCGATGGAAAGAAAGGCCAGAGCGACGGAAAGAAGAGCAGCCGACGGAAAGAAGAGTCAGAGCGACGGAAAGAAGAGTCAGAGCGACGGAAAGAAGAGTCAGAGCGATGGAAAGAAAGGCCAGAGCGACGGAAAGAAGAGTCAGAGCGACGGAAAGAAGAGTCAGAGCGACGGAAAGAAGAGTCAGAGCGATGGAAAGAAAGGCTAGAGCGACGGATAGAAACGTCAAAATGATGGATAGAAAAGCCAAAGTCGTGGATAGAACAACCAAAGTGAAGGATAGCCCCATCAAACCATACATAAATTTGAAGTCGAACAAAAAAAGGCATCTCAGAAATAAATCTGGGATGCCTTTAATCTTTTTATTTACGATCCATAATTTGGTCGATTAAGCCGTATTCTTTTGCACGCTCAGCAGTCATGAAGTTATCGCGGTCTGTATCTCTTGCAATGACTTCAAGTGGTTGACCAGTGCGTTCTGATAAAATACCATTTAATTTTTCACGTAAGAATAAAATACGTTTTGCAGCGATTTCAATTTCAGTTGCCTGACCTTGTGCACCGCCAAGAGGTTGGTGAATCATTACTTCAGCATTTGGTAATGCGAAACGTTTACCAGGTTCACCAGCAGCAAGTAGGAAAGCACCCATAGATGCTGCCATTCCAATACAAATTGTTTGTACTTGTGGCTTGATAATTTGCATTGTGTCATAAATTGCCATACCAGCAGTGATAGATCCACCTGGTGAGTTAATGTAAAGAAAGATATCTTTTTCTGGATCTTCTGCTTGTAGGAATAGAAGTTGAGCAACAATTGAGTTAGCAACGTTGTCGTCAATTGCGCTTCCTAATAGGATAATACGGTCTTTAAGTAGTCGTGAATAGATGTCATACGCACGTTCACCGCGACTTGTTTGTTCAATAACTGTAGGAATTAAATTCATGTTAAATCCTCCTTAGAAAACTAAATTCGAATACTTTTGCTGAAAACTTCCATTGTATTTCAGCTGTATTCTTATCATACACATTATAGTCAGGGAAGGTCAAATATTAACCCTGTTAAAGTGAAATAAATTAAAATAATTTTATCTTGGCTTAATTGTAGCTGTCGCATCGCTTTCGCTCAGATAAACAATGTTGGACACGCAGGTGCTTTCTTAGGATGTGAAATTCTTAGCCTGAGTGCCTTTATTTCAGTAGGTGTTTTTACACTTACTGGATGAAGATAAAAAAAATTTAAATGTTTTGCATTCTATAGTTGAATTATGGGCAATACGTTTGTATAATTGGTAAGGTCACATAAGTTAAAGTACAGTACACTATTTTGTCAGGTATGCTTCAAATGAGGGTTATCTACATCATGCTTTTCGTAAAGCCTAGGGTGAGTACTTTTTTTTTGTGTTCAATTGCCCTCGTGGTGTAATGGATAACACGTAAGATTCCGGTTCTTGCACTGGGGGTTCGATTCCCTCCGAGGGCGCCATTTTACTGATTATTTGATATACTGTTATAACTCAATTCTCCTAATAAGTAGTTTAGCAGCCTGCTTAGTGGGGAAAAGAGAGGGTAAATAATGGGAATGTTTCCTAGTAGGCATTATTCCCGCATTTGTTCCTTTCAAATCTTTTAAAAAGCAACAACTCCAAATTATTTTTTAGTGAACATACCGTACGTGAAGACTAGTGATACTAGTCGAAAAAAAGAATCCTATCTGAGGGGATTCTTTTTTTTTTGCAAAAAAATACATCTAACTTTAGCATCGATTGTGAATGTATAAATATTCATAATTGGTGCTATTTTCATTTTTTAATACCGCTTTATTCTAGATAATCCAAATGGAATAAATTTTTATGAAAAAACAATTACTTTTATGCAAAATGTTATTGTCTAAAAAGAATAATGTTACTATAATTGACCTAATAGTCTAAAATTTCCGAATTGGTAGAAATATTAATTGTGTTTCGGGAAATATTGAAATAGGGGGAGTAGCTATGAAAAGAAGTTTATCTATGTTACTGGTAGTTGTAGCAGCATTTGTACTAGTTCTAGCTGGGTGTGGTGCAAAAGACAAGACATCGTCAGGTAACGTGCCATCCGAAGATGGAAATAGTAAGAAAGTTTATAAAGTAGGAACAGAAGCGACATTTGCACCATTCGAATCGCTTGACGATAAAGGAAATATTGTAGGATTAGATTTCGATATTTTGCAGGCGATTGCAGATGAAATGGGCTTTGAAGTAGAGTGGCAAAATATTGGCTGGGAGCCTGTCTTCCAAACTATTAAAAATGGGGAAACAGATATTGGTGCAGCAGGAATCTCTATTAATAAAAAGCGTAAAGAAACGTTTGACTTTACAGAGCCATATTATGAATCTCAATTATTAATCGTTGTAAAAGAAGATTCCAAGATTAAATCATTAGCTGATTTAAAGGATAAAAAGATTTCAGTACAAATTAATGCTACAGGTCATGAAGCTGCGAAAAAGCTACAAGGTGATTCAAGTCCAAATATTATGGCGTTTGAAAATCAGCCGGTTGCTATCAAAGAAATGCTAAATGGTAACGTGGATGCTACGATTGGTGATAATGCGGTAGTTTATGAATATATCAAAGCTCATCCAACAGAGAAGCTTAAAGTAATCGAAGATGATGCATTTGAAAAAGAATACTATGGATTTATGGTTCAGAAGGGGAATACTGAACTTTTAAACAAATTAAATGAAGGTCTGAAAAAAATTAAAGAGAACGGTAAATATAAAGAAATTACAGGTAAAGACCTTAAGTAATAAACGTCTACATGATGGGGCTGTCCTAAAAGAAATAAAGAAATTCTATATATTGATATAAGGTAAAAATCCGTGTAGACTCCTACGTGAAAAAGAGGGCGAAACGTAGCAGAGAGGGTTGTAAAACTGATTTTGCGACAGGAGCATACTGAAGCGGATTTTTACTATTTACAAATATGCTAGATTTCTGATGAAGGACTTTTTAGGCAACTCCTCATTTAATTTTTAAAAGGGGAAGTGGGGTTTTCGGATGGACATCTTTGACTTACGCTGGGACATAGTCTGGAACTACCGAGATATGTTTATACGTGGTATTGGTGTGACGCTAATTTTAACACTTAGTGGTTATTTTGGCGGAATCCTTTTAGGGCTATTTTTAGGACTTGGAAAATTATCAACTAGAAAATGGGTTTATTGGCCATGTAAACTATATGTAGATTTATTCCGTGGTACACCGATGCTCGTACAAATTTTATTAATTCACTTAGCGTTGATACCGACCATTTTTGGACATTCATTAGGCTATATGGTTTCAGGGATTACTGCGCTTATTTTAAACTGTGCGGCATATAATGCAGAAATTTTCCGCGCGGGTATTCAAAGTATTGCTAAAGGGCAAATGGAGGCAGCTCGTTCTCTTGGCTTAACACATAACCAAGCGATGCGAAAAGTTATTTTGCCACAAGCTTTTAGACGTATGATTCCGCCGTTAGGTAATGAATTTATTGCTTTATTAAAAGACTCATCTTTAGTAACTGTTATTGCGGCACCGGATATTTTATATGCAAGTAAGATCGTGGCCGGAGCTAGCTACCGTTTTTGGGAACCATATATAGTTGCAGCGTTACTCTATTTAATTTTAACGTATGGAGTAACAAAGATTGTAGCGTTTGTCGAAAAACGACTTAGTAATAGCTATGTCCCTCGTAAGGCAGAAGGGCGGGAAGCACGATGATTAAAATTGAGAATTTACACAAATATTTTGGCAAACTAGAAGTGTTAAAGGGCATTGATTATGAAATACAGGAAAAGCAAGTTGTCTGTGTTATAGGTCCATCAGGCTCAGGTAAAAGTACGTTTTTACGTTGCATCAATATGCTAGAAGAAGTAACAGATGGTGCAATTTATATCGAGAATGTGAAGATTAACGAGCCAAAAACAAATATTAATGCTATTCGTGCAGAAGTAGGCATGGTGTTTCAACAATTTAATTTATTCCCGCATATGACAGTCATAGATAATGTCACGATGGCTCCAATGCAAATCCGAAAAATGAGTAGGACAGAAGCAGAATCACTTGGACATGAGCTGCTGAAAAAAGTCGGTCTTGATAGTAAGGCTTATAACTATCCTGAGCAGCTTTCAGGTGGTCAGCAACAACGCGTTGCCATTGCCCGTGCTTTAGCGATGAAACCAAAAGCTATTTTATTTGATGAGCCTACTTCGGCACTAGACCCCGAAATGGTAAAAGAAGTTTTAGATGTAATGAAAAATTTAGCGGCTGAAGGTATGACCATGATAGTAGTAACACATGAAATGGGCTTTGCCCGTGAAGTTGGAGATCGTGTTGTCTTTATGGATGGTGGCTATATTGTCGAAGAGGGAACTCCTCAGGATATTTTTAGTAATCCACAAAATGAACGAACAAAAGCATTTTTAGGAAAAGTTTTATAGTTCATTAAATAAGAGCAGTCCCTTGTGATATTGCACCACATATGGGACTGCTCTTGTTTTTTATCATTAATGAAGGGGATTTGTTGTAGTGCCGTATGCATTAAGCATCGTTTGCATATCTTGTTGAGAAAATTGAGGTACTTGATAATAGCCATGCATATTTTGGTAAATAGATAATTCGTATGCCATTTCAATGCAGTTGGGAATACTATCTGCAACAACACGTCGGACAACAGGGTTTGTAGTTTCTGTTGCTGAAGCAGTCATACCTTTTGCCACACCTTTTTGAGCGCCAAGTAAGAAGCCAGAAATAGCTTCATCATTGAGCTCATTAGCATTTTGCATCGGCTTTTTAGGTTGGCCAGGTTTTATTCCATATTTAAAATTATTTCCTGTCTCCATTTGATAGCGACCTGTAGGAACAGATGGATCATGACCTGTGTTATAAGATTCCACAATAGTGTTATACATACCTAATGTGAAATTATATTGACGATCCAAAATGCTAAGCAACTCTGTGTCCTTAACCTGTGGACGTAAAACAATGGATTGATTCATACAAGCAATGATTGCACCGATTGTTTCATGCAAGTCCATTTGCTCATGTCCACCATGATTTGGGCTTTGTTGTTGGTTGAATGATGTTTGATTTGATGATTCGTTTTGAAACGATTGTGTCAAAAAAAGCGCCTCCTAAATATCATAGTTTGTTACAGTATTAAGTATGGCACGTTAGAAAAATTTCATACGGTATTAATGCACTTGCATATATGTAGAATAGAGATGTTTTTTTGCTGCACATTAGTGGTAAGAATAATGAAAGGCTTATCACCAAAATGTGGATGATAGCTAAAAGAAAGCGAAGGAGGTTTTAAAATTGAAAAAAATATTTGGACCTATAGGAATTATCGTTATTATTTTAGTTGTATTGGCCTTACTATTTATTCCAAAATACAATAGCCTTGTAACGGCCGAGGAAAGCGTTGATTCGAAATGGGCTCAGGTTGAAAATCAGCTACAGCGTCGCTACGATTTGATTCCGAACTTGGTAGAATCAGTAAAAGGATATGCCAACCATGAGAAAGAAGTGATCGCTAGCATTACAGAGGCACGAGCGCAAATGGGAAGTGCACATAGTCCAAAGGAACAGGCGGTTGCCAATGATGCATTGACCGGAGCACTTAGTCGATTGCTAGTAGTCGTAGAAAACTATCCGAATTTAAAGGCAGATGCAAATTTCCGTCAATTAATGGATGAATTAGCTGGGACAGAAAATCGCTTAGCTGTTGCTCGAGAAGACTACAACAATGAAGTGCAGGCTTTTAATAAAACGGTCAAACGTTTCCCAGGCAATTTAATTGCAGGGATGTTTGGTTTTGAGCAGAAAGAATACTTTAAAGCAGCTGCGGGTGCTGAAAAGGCACCATCTATAGATTTTGGCAGTTCAGGTAAACAATAATGAAACGGTTGATAATCCAACTTGCTATTGTTGGTATCATGTTTATTTTATCTATAAGAATGGCAGATGCCTCAATGCCGACACCGATGAAAAATACGTATATTCATGATTTTGCTAATGTTTTATCTTCATCTATGAAAGAAGAGCTCAATCATTATTCAGAGCAGCTAGACAAAGGTACAGGAGCCGAAATTATGGTCGTAACCATAGATAATATTAACGGAGAAGAACCAAAAATGTATGCAACAAAAATGATTCGTTCATGGGGCATTGGCGATGCAAAAAAAAATAATGGTGTTTTAATTTTGGCAACGTTTGGGCAGGGCGATGGCAATAATGATGTCGTCATTGCTGTAGGTCAAGGTCTCGAAGGAGCATTACCTGATGGCAAGTTGGGGCGCATTTTGGATTCAGCGTTTTATCCAAATGCAAGAGCTGGAGAGATTGATAAGGCATTTAAAGCTACGTACGCTGAAGTATTTCAAACTGTCGCGCAAGAGTACAATTGGGATGGAGAGATGCCTAAGAATACAGCTGACAATGAAAAAATGCCAACGTGGATGATTATTTTAATCGCTATTATCGTACTTATTGTTTATACATTTATTTCTAATGGTAGAGGAGGCGGGCCTCGTTCTGGTGGACGTGGCGGACGTGGCGGTTTTCCAGGCGGTTTCGGAGGTGGCGGCTCTAAGGGCGGTGGCTTTGGAGGATTCGGAGGCGGCTCATCTGCTGGTGGAGGAGCAAGTCGGAAATTTTAACTTCTTTCCGAATCAAGATGCAATTATTCTGATTTAAAAAGTGAACTCATTGCAGTTCACTTTTTTTATTGGTTTAAAAGGTAATTATGTTAAAATATTATCAATAATTGACAATAAGGGTAAAATTGCTATAATTTAATTATATCGACAAACGATATAACATGTACTGATATAAGGAGGAATTATTTTGAAAAGAAGGTTTTTGTCAGCATCATTAGCGGTTATTTTAACGACATCTGCGGTCATTCCAGTATCTATGCAGGAAGTGCGCGCTGCCAATGAAACTAGTAGTCAAGTAGAAGTAAAAGAGGAACGTCTATCTGCTAAGGAGTTTCTAAATTTAACTGTAACAGCTCTAACATTCCAACATGGATCAGAGACAATGCGTCAGCAAATCATTGATCAGTGGGTAAAAGGCGAAGAATTAAAAGATTTAAGTGTCCATATTAAACGTGATGAAGCGGCACGTATTTTAGTAAGAGCTTTAAATAAAGAGGAAAAAGAGGCAACACTTGCTGAGTATCAAGAAAAAGCAAATAAGCTGGGTTTATTTAACGGTCTGTCAAATAGTGAAACGATTTCTAAACAAGATGCAGTCAAAATATTAAACAATGCTAAAAATGTGAAAAATGGTGTAAGCAATAATGAAGGCGTGAAAGAAATTTCCGTCGAAGATTTTATGAAAAATCCAGGAAACGTCGGCTATGAACTTTCACCAGATGGCAATTACATTACTTATACTGCAGCATGGGAAAATCGTTCAAACGTTTTCGTAAAAAAAATGAATGACGATAGCGAGCCAGTACGTGTATCTAATTCAAAGGATCGTGATATTGGGGGATTCTTCTGGAAAGATAATAATTTACTATATGTAAAGGATAAAGGTGGCGATGAAAACTTCCACATTTATTCAACAACATTTAATGGTAATGAGGAAAAGGATTTAACACCTTATCCGAATGTAACAGTAGGGTTATTAAGTAGCTTAAAAGGCGTTAAAGACGAAATCCTTATTATGATGAATAAAGAAGATGCAAAAGTCTTTGATGTCTACAAGCTTAACCTAAAGACTGGTGAAACTACACATGTTGCGAAAAACCCAGGTAACATTACTAGCTGGATAGCAGATCGTGATGGAAATGTACGTATGGCAGTTGCTTCAGATGGTGTAGTAGGCACTGTTCTATATCGAGATTCAGAGAAAGATGAATTCAAGCCATTTATTGAAATGGAAGAAGGGGATGAAGTAACGCCACTTGCTTTCACTAAAGACAATAAACATATTTTGGCGAAGTCTAATAAAGGAAGAGACAAAGTAGAAGTAGTTAAATATGATTTAGAAGGTAAAGAAGAAGTAATTATGTCCAACTCAGAAGTGGATGTATCGGGTGTATTATATAGTTCTGAGAAAGATAAAGTATTGTACGGTGCATATGTATCAGATAAGACACATTATCAATTCTTTGACGAGGACTTTGAAAAACTATTCCGTAAAATTCAAAACAAATTAGGTGTTCATGAAAGTGAATTAGGTATTAATGATTACAACAAAGAAATGACAAAATTCATTGTCAGCGTTTCTAGTGACACTGTTTACGGAAAATATTATTACTACGATTCAACAACAGATGAAATGACAGAATTGGCGACGTTAAGCCCTTGGTTAAAACAAGAGGAGCTTGCAGAAATGCATCCAATTTCATATAAGAGTCGTGACGGCTTAACGATTAACGGTTATTTAACATTACCGAAAAACAAAGAGGCTAAAAATCTGCCACTTATCGTCAATCCACACGGTGGTCCATGGTACCGCGATGCGTGGGGCTTTAACCCAGAGGTACAGTTACTAGCAAACCGCGGTTATGCAGTACTACAGGTGAATTTCCGTACTTCAACTGGCTATGGAAAAGAGTTTTTAGAGGCTGGTTATAAACAATGGGGTCTAAAAATCCAAGATGATATTACAGATGGCGTACAATGGGCAATCGACCAAGGTATTGCAGACCCTAAACGCATCGGAATTTACGGTGCATCCTTTGGAGGTTATGCAACTTTAGCTGGTATCACTTACACACCGGATTTATATGCAGCAGCAGTTGATTATGTAGGTGTATCAAATATCTTTACGTTATTAAATACAATTCCTCCATATTGGGAAACATTGCGCAATATGTGGTATGAGCGTGTAGGCGATCCAGAGAAGGATAAAGAACTATTAACAGCCGTTTCACCTGTCTTCCATGTGGATAAAATTAAAACACCGTTATTTGTAGCTCAAGGTGCAAATGATCCACGTGTAAACAAAGCTGAATCTGATCAAATCGTTGAAGCATTACGTGCTAGAGGCGTTGATGTGGAATACATGCTGAAGGACAATGAAGGCCATGGTTTCCATAATGAAGAAAACAGCATTGAATTCTATAATGCAATGCTAAAATTCTTAGATAGCCATCTAAAAAAATAATATGAAAGAAGACTGTGCAGGAAGTATCTTGCACAGTTTTTTCTAGCTAGAGGCCTAATAGAATAATCCATGCACCCTAGAACTTTGCTGTTTTAGGGATAGGACTAATCAGTTGTGGCTTTTGTAAGGGGGCATTACACACAATCTTGCTATAATAGCTCTTAAGGGAGGTGCTGTAATTGAACGTGAAATTTTTTAGTCGAGATAATTGTGGACTTTGTGTAGAGGGACTGCATACATTAAAGCTAGTACAGGAAGATATAGATTTCGATATTGAAATTATTAATATTGAAGAAGATGAGAGCATACATGAAAAGTATATGTTAATGATTCCGGTAGTGGAAAAGGATGGGCAAGTGATACAATACGGCAATTTGGATTACGCAACACTTATGGAGCATTTGTGTAGCGAATAACAAAGGAGGATCTGCTTATGTACATACCAGCGGCTTTTAAAATGAAGGATATTTCCGAGATGATAGAAGTTATCCAGGAAAACAGTTTTGCAACACTCTTTTCGACTCACGAAGGAATGCCCTTTGCTACACATCTTCCGTTATTGTTGAATGACACAAAAGATTGTTTAATTGGGCATTTTGCAAAAGGTAATCCTCAATGGAAGGATATTGAGAATCAACAGGTTTTAGCAATATTTCATGGGCCACATTGCTACATATCTCCCTCATGGTATGAAACAAATCATGCTGTCCCAACATGGAATTATGTAGCAGTACATGTTTATGGAGAAATCGAGCTTATTGAACACGATGATGAATTAATGACCTCCTTTAACAACATGATTAAAAAATATGAACATCATACCAGCACTTATAGTCTAACTCAGGTAGATGAGCAGCTTGTAAGCAATCTAAACATAGGAGTTCAGGGCTTTAGATTAAAAATCTTAAGTATGGAAGGTAAGAAGAAGTTAAGTCAGAATCATTCTAATGAAAGACAGCAATTAGTGATTCAAAAATTAGAAGAAATCGAACATACCAATGAACAGCAAATCGCTCGTTTAATGAAGCAAAACAATAAGTGAATCCTAAAAATTCCGTATTTCCCCTGCTCTGTATGTGGCAGTGAGGAAGGAGCGGAATTTTTTAATTTCTTTCAGCTGATGTCCAAACATCCGCTGAAATAGAGGGACTCAGTCTAAAAGTGTGAAAACGCTTGAGAGACCAACATCGGCATAATTGATTGTTTGCTTTACCCAATTCTTTAGCGGTAATAACTACAATTCACAAATTGTTCAATGTAAGCGTTTAAAATTTGAACAGTTTGTGAAGACCTTCACATTAGGCTTTATTTTTAAAAAAATAGGAGTAGAATAGGAATCAGTAAGAGGTTGTTATAAAACAGTTTATCAATAGTATCACATTTTTAGTGATTGTTATATTACAAAAACGTATAGTTGAAGGGAGATTTTACAATGTGGGTTATTACAGTATTTGAGAAAAAGGACGTTCGTATTTTTGAATACACAAATAAAAATGAAGCAACAAAAGCTTTGGGCGGATTTAAGAAAAACGCAATTTTATCTTTCACAAAATAAGCTAACAAAAAATTCGTAGCCATGACAATTTGGTTACGAGTTTTTTATGTTGAAATACAAATGGTTAAGAGATCTAGTAAACGTTGGCTCTTTATATGAGGGTGATTTCCGTTCCAGGCTACTCGCTTTGTTGCTGTCGCTTCGCTTTCGTACAGAGCAAAGCTTCCTGTGGGCGAGCGTCGAGCCGCTTCCTCCCCAATTCCTTACCACCACATTTTGGACATTCTAATGCTTTCATAGAATTCTTCAATTTGAAACCCTTCCCTATTTATGTAAGTCAATATTTTTATGATAGATTCTTATCTATTATTACGAATGAAATGTAAAATGGCTCCATTTTATTCAACGTTTTCATAGAATAATTGAGAGCTTCATTTCACGTCTAATAACTCTTCCTCTTACTAAACGATTTTATTATTTTTTAAACGGCTTTATTGTAAATTAAACGAGTTTTTTGTTACTTTACATTATTTATAAAGAGTATTATAATGAAATTGTAAGTGGGACATAATTTTATATAGTGGGACAAAATATAACCCACTACTATTAAAAAGGGAGTAGATAAATATGTTATCTGTACCTGAGGCACAGCAAAGGCTACTTCCAGAAATGTATCCGCTTCTACAATCGAGATATCGTATTTTACAAACAGTTCAGCTGATGCAGCCAATTGGGCGACGTACACTTGCAGATTCACTTAAAATGACTGAACGAGAAATTCGTAAAGAAACAGATATTTTACGCGAGCAAGGGTTATTAGATTCTCAAAAGTCGGGTATGGTATGTACAGACGAAGGTGAAGTAGTTATTGATAAGCTACGAGCACTAGTCTATGAATGGTCTGGTCTTACACAGCTAGCTAAATCATTGGAAAACCATTTCGGCTTCCAGCATGTAATTGTTGTTCCAGGTGATTACAATGAAGACGATACAATATTAACATTGCTTGGAAAAGAGGCAGCACATCAATTTATGTCAACAAGCTTTGATGGTCAAATAGTAGCTGTTACTGGTGGGAAGTCGGTTGCATCACTCGCGCAATTTTTACATCCTGCTGATCCACGCAACATCACATTTGTTGCTGCTCGTGGAGGTATTGGACATGAAATGCAAATGCAAGCCAATACACTTGTCTCAGCATTTGCCATGCAGATGGATGCACAGTATCGCACCTTGTTTTTACCGGAGCATTTAAGTGAGCAGGCTTATCAAGCAATGCTGACAGAGCCAATGGTAACTGAAATGATGAATTATTATGATCATGCAGATTGTGTCATTCATGGTATTGGCTCGGCAGAGGAAATGGCTGTTCGTCGTAATTCATCGCCTGAAGATTTACGGATACTCGAAGAAAAGGGTGCAGTTAGTGAAGCATTTGGCTATTATTTCAATGCAGAAGGCGAAATTGTACATCGAATTCGAACAATCGGTATTCAGTTCGAGCAAGTTCGAAGCAGTAAGCAGGTCATTGCAATTGCTGCTGGAAAACAAAAAGTGAAGGCAATGCTATCGTACTTTAAGGTAGCGCCAAAGCAAACCATTTTTATAACGGATGAGGTAGCCGCAAAGGCTATCGCCGAAAATTTATCTTCTTAATAAATTAACTACAGAACTCGTATTTCAGCGGGTGCTACAACACTCTCTGAATGAGAATAAAGCCAATTGTGGATATTATAAATGTCCGAGGCAAAATTAATTATTTAAACAATATTGGAGGAATTGACAATGGCATTAAAATTAGCGATTAATGGATTTGGACGTATTGGACGATTAGTATTTCGTGAAGCTATGAAGCACGATGAATTCGAAGTGGTTGCAGTAAATGACCTAACTGATGCAGGTCAGCTTGCACACTTATTAACTTATGATTCAGTACACGGTATCTACGATGCTGATGTTTATGCAGACGGCGATTCTTTCGTAGTAAATGGAAAAAAAATTAAAGTATATGCAGAAAAAGATCCTGCTAATTTACCTTGGGGTGAGTTAGGTGTTGATGTAGTACTTGAATGTACAGGTAGATTCCGCTCAATGGAAGAAGTAGGAAAGCACATTCAAGCAGGTGCTAAAAAAGCTATTCTTTCGGCTCCAGCGAAGGGCGAAATGCCAACGTTTGTAATGGGTGTTAACCATGAGGATTACAACCCTGAAACAGATGATGTTATTTCAAACGCTTCTTGTACAACGAACTGTCTAGCGCCAGTTGCAAAAATACTTGATGAAAAATTCGGTATTGCGCGTGGTATGATGACGACTATTCACTCTTATACAAACGATCAACGTATCCTTGACTTCCCGCACTCTGATCCACGTCGTGCACGTGCTGGTGCAGTGTCAATGATTCCAACAACAACAGGAGCAGCAGTAGCAGTTTCAAAAGTATTACCTCAACTAAAAGGTAAATTAGATGGTTTCTCTATGCGTGTACCAACACCAAACGTTTCATGTGTTGACTTAGTAGTAGAGCTAAAATCAGAAGTAACAAAAGAATCCATTAATGCTGTACTAAAAGAAGCTTCAGAAAACGAGCTTAAAGGCATTTTAGGATACAACGAACTACCTTTAGTTTCAATTGACTACAATGGTAACCATAACTCTTCAACTGTAGATGGTCTTTCTACAATGGTATTAGAAAATAGTATGGTAAAAGTTCTAGCATGGTATGATAACGAAATTGGTTACTCTACTCGTTTAATGGACTTAGCTTTATATATCGCAGAAAAAGGGTTAAACACTAAATAAGTGTCATAATTCGAAAAATCAAGTAAAAAGTGTGACATAATACTGCTTTTTGCGCACAAAAAGTATAGCCTTTATAATATCTTAAAGATATAATATACAAGGGTAAAAGGAGTAAGGGAAATTTACCCTTACTCCTTTTTTATACGTAATATAAGATGAATACGTGCTGAATACATGCAAAAAGCGAAGTCCATTATGACTGGTTATGCAATTGCAAGACATAGAACGTGACTTTTGCTACTATAAAAGCAAGAAAAGGGTACTTCACCATAGCGTTGATTGATTTCCGTTCCGACTGGGGTTTTCTAGGAGCGTCCGATGAGCCTTAAAACCCTAACTTCCGGTGATGAAAGTTAGGCTGACATGACGAAAAAAGTTGAAACAAAAATAACGCTATGTGATGAATGGACCAACTATTTTTATCTAATACAGTTAAGTGAATGATGTGAGGAGCCAAGATGGGTGAATCCAGGAATTTCACGATTAAAAACTTTGAAGGGGGTTTCTTCATGTTAAATAAGAAGACGATGAAAGATATTGATGTAAAAGGTAAGGGTGTATTTGTACGTGTTGATTTTAATGTACCGATGGCAGATGGTGCGATTACTGACGAAACACGTATTCGAGCAGCAATCCCTACAATTGAATATTTAGTGGAACAAGGTGCCAAAGTAATTTTAGCCTCTCACTTAGGACGTCCAAAGGGTGAAGTAAAAGAGGACATGCGCCTAACTGCAGTAGGTATACGTTTAGCTGAATTAATGGGTAAACCTGTTACAAAATTAGATGAATCGATTGGCCAAGAGGTAGAAGAAGCTGTTGCAAATATGCAAAATGGTGACATTATTCTTCTTGAAAATGTTCGCTTCCACGCTGGTGAAGAGAAAAATGATCCAGCATTAGCAGAGCAATTTGCAAAATTAGCGGACGTTTATGTCAATGATGCGTTCGGTGCAGCTCATCGTGCACACGCGTCAACTGAAGGAATTGCAAAATATATACCAGCAGTATCTGGTTTCCTTATGCAAAAGGAATTAGATGTGCTAGGTAAAGCATTATCTAACCCAGAGCGTCCATTTACAGCCATTATCGGTGGTGCCAAAGTAAAAGATAAAATTGGTGTGATTGAAAGCTTATTAGAAAAAGTGGACCATCTAATTATTGGTGGCGGTTTATCATTCACATTCATTAAAGCACAAGGCCATGATGTCGGTAAATCTTTATTAGAGGAAGATAAAATCGACTTAGCAAAATCCTTTATTGAAAAAGCAAAGGCAAAAGGCGTGCAATTACATATGCCAATCGATGCCGTTGTCGCAAACGAATTTTCAAAAGATGCAGAAACTAATATTGTAGATGTAGACGCTATTCCAGCGGATTGGATGGGCTTAGATATTGGTCCGAAAACAGCTACTAACTATGCAGAGGTTATTAAAAATTCTAAATTAATCATTTGGAATGGACCAATGGGTGTTTTTGAAATGGATAAATTTGCGAATGGTACAAAAACTGTAGCTGACGCTATGGCGACAACAACTGGTTATACAGTTATTGGTGGCGGGGATTCTGCAGCAGCAGTAGAAAAATTTGAGGTTGCCGATAAAATGGACCATATTTCAACTGGTGGCGGTGCATCACTTGAATTAATGGAAGGTAAAGAGCTACCAGGGATTGTGGCATTAAACGATAAATAATACAATTTGGGAGGCAATAACTATGCGTAAACCAATTATTGCAGGTAACTGGAAAATGTATAAAACATTTGAAGAGGCTATCCAGTTTGTTGATGCGGTACAGGACAAACTTCCTTCGAATGATAAAGTAGACGCTGTTGTTTGTGCACCAGCACTTTACCTACCTACGCTTGTGCAAGTTGCTAGTGAATCTGAGCTAGCCATTGGTGCACAAACAATGCATTATGAAAACGAAGGTGCATTCACTGGAGAAATTAGTCCAGCTCAGCTAGCAAGCGTGGAAGTAGACTATGTTATTTTAGGACACTCTGAACGACGTGAATATTATAATGAAACAGATGAAGCGATCAATAAAAAGGTTGCTGCAGCACTAGCGCATAATATCGTACCAATTATTTGCTGTGGAGAAACGCTTGAAGAACGTGAAGCGGGGACTACTGAGCAAAAGGTTGCTCATCAAATTACAGCAGCACTAGCTGGATTTGGAGCACAAGAAGTGGAGCATATGGTGATCGCCTATGAGCCTATCTGGGCAATCGGTACAGGTAAAACAGCTACAGCAGAAGATGCTAACCAAGTATGCGGAGCCATTCGTGCAGTAGTGAAGGAATTATATAATGATGAAACGGCCGCTGCTATACGTATTCAATATGGCGGTAGCGTAAAACCTGAGAACATTCAGGAATTATTATCAAAAGAGCATATCGATGGTGCTTTAGTCGGTGGTGCAAGTTTACAACCAGAATCATATTTAACATTATTGGAGGCGGCAGCAAATGCCTAAAAAGCCAGTAGCATTAATTATTCTAGATGGCTTTGCATTTCGCGACGAAACTTTCGGAAATGCAGTAGCCCAAGCAAACAAACCTAACTTCGATCGTTTTTGGAATGAGTTCCCGCACTCAACTTTAATTGCAGCAGGTGAAGCGGTGGGATTACCAGATGGTCAAATGGGGAACTCTGAAGTTGGACACTTAAATATCGGTGCTGGACGTATTGTTTATCAAAGCTTAACACGCTTAAACAAATCTATTCGTGAAGGAGATTTCTTTACGAATCAAGCATTTTTGGATGCAATAGCACATGCTAAGGCTCATCAATCTAAGCTTCATATCATGGGCTTACTGTCAGACGGTGGCGTACATAGCCATTATGAGCATATGTTTGCACTCTTAAAGCTTGCCAAACAACAAGGCTTAGACAAAGTCTTTGTACATGGTTTCTTAGATGGTCGTGATGTTGGACCGTCAACAGCTTTAGGCTATATTGAAGAAACTGAAAAACAAATGAAGGACATTGGCGTAGGTCAATTCGCTTCCATTCACGGTCGTTATTATGCAATGGATCGTGATAAACGATGGGATCGTGTAGCTCTTACTTACAATGTACTAGTAGATGGTGTTGGCCAAACAGCTGACAGTGCAACAAATGGCGTAGCTGAATCATATGAGCGAGATGTAACAGATGAGTTTGTTATTCCATTTAGCGTTCAAGAGCATGAAAAAGCCGTGGCAACAATTGACGATAATGACGCTGTTATTTTCTTCAACTTCCGCCCGGACCGTGCGATTCAACTGTCTAAAGTGTTTACAAATAGTGAATTTGATGGCTTTGCTTTATCAGCTAACCATCCAAAGAATTTAAAATTTGTGTCATTCACACATTACAGTGATGAAGTAAATGCGCAAGTTGCGTACGCAAACGACAACTTGAAAAATACAATTGGTGAAGTGTTAGCTTCTAATGGCAAAACACAGCTTCGTATTGCAGAAACAGAAAAGTATCCGCATGTTACATTCTTTATGAGTGGTGGTCGTGAGGAGAAATTTGAAGGGGAAGAGCGTATTTTAATTGCATCTCCAAAGGTTGCAACATACGATTTACAACCTGAAATGAGTGCTTATGAAGTAACAGAAGCATTACTTGCAGAGATTGAGGCCGATAAATTTGATGGCATTATTCTGAATTTCGCTAACCCTGATATGGTTGGGCATAGCGGAATGTTAGAGCCAACAATCAAGGCCATTGAAACAGTCGATGAATGTCTTGGTAAAGTAGTAGATGCACTCCTTGCAAAAGGTGGCGCAGCTATTATTACAGCTGACCATGGTAACTCTGATGAAGTTCTTACTTTAGAAGGGAACCCAATGACAGCTCATACAACAAACCCTGTTCCAGTAATTGTAACAAAACCGAATTTATTGTTAAGAAATGGTGGCATTTTAGCCGATTTGGCGCCAACCATGTTAGAATTATTAGAGGTGTCACAACCTTCTGAAATGACAGGTCAATCATTAATTGAAAAAGAGGAGAATTAATTATGCCATTTATTACACAAATTTATGCGCGCGAAGTTTTAGACTCACGTGGGAATCCAACAGTAGAAGTTGAAGTATTTACAGAATCAGGCGCTTTTGGACGCTCAATCGTACCATCAGGTGCATCTACAGGTGAATATGAGGCAGTAGAATTACGCGACGGTGACAAATCTCGTTACCTAGGTAAAGGTGTATTAAAAGCAGTTGAAAATGTAAACACAATTATTGCTCAAGAGCTAGAAGGTAACTACTCAGTTCTTGATCAAGTAGTCATCGACAAAGCTTTAATCGAGCTAGATGGCACAGAAAACAAAGGTAAACTAGGTGCCAACGCCATTCTAGGTGTATCAATGGCGGTTGCACATGCTGCGGCAGATTACTTAGATGTACCTCTTTATCAATATCTTGGTGGATTTAACTCAAAACAACTACCAGTACCAATGATGAACATCATAAATGGTGGCGCTCACGCTGACAACAACGTAGACATTCAAGAATTCATGGTAATGCCTGTAGGAGCAGAATCATTCCGTCATGCATTACGTATGGGTGCTGAAATCTTCCACAACTTAAAAGCAGTGCTTAAAGCAAAAGGCTATAACACAGCTGTAGGTGACGAAGGTGGTTTCGCACCAAACCTTGGTTCTAACGAAGAAGCCATTACTGTAATTTTAGAAGCAATCGAAAAAGCTGGCTATAAACCAGGTGAAGAAGTAAAACTTGCAATGGACGTTGCTTCATCTGAATTATTCAATAAAGAAGATGGCAAATATCACTTAGACGGTGAAGGTGTTGTCAAAACTTCTGAAGAAATGGTTGACTGGTACGAAGAGCTAACAAATAAATACCCAATCATCTCAATTGAAGATGGCTTAGACGAAAACGACTGGGCTGGACACAAATTATTAACAGATCGTATTGGCGCTCGCGTACAATTAGTAGGTGACGATCTATTTGTAACAAATACGAAAAAATTAACAGCTGGTATTGAGCAAGGTGTTGGTAATGCAATCCTTATCAAAGTAAACCAAATCGGTACGTTAACAGAAACATTTGAAGCGATCGAAATGGCAAAACGCGCTGGTTACACAGCAGTTATCTCTCACCGTTCTGGTGAATCTGAAGATGCAACAATTGCTGATATCGCAGTTGCTACAAACGCTGGTCAAATTAAAACAGGTGCTCCATCACGTACAGACCGCGTAGCTAAATACAACCAACTTCTTCGCATTGAAGATCAACTTGGTGCAACTGCTGAGTATCTTGGTTTAAATTCATTCTATAACTTAAAATAAGCTAGTACTAAGTAGCTTCAGTAAAATCGCCTCAAAGGTATGCAAATACTTTTGAGGCGATTTTTTTGTTGCTGGTCGGGGTAGATTTTGGCAAAGCGATCGGGTAGCGTGGGTAACTGCTCGGGTAGGAGAGAAAAGCGATTGGGTAGCCCAGGAAACTGCTCGGGTAAGATAGAAAAGTGATTGGGTTCCCAAGTTACCCTCTCCCTTCTTATGTGAAATTAATGCAATTGAAAAATGGATTACATATCAGATAGAAGTTATAAAGTAACGATGTTGCTTTGCTTCTTTCTAGGTTATTTCGGAGCACACCGCTTCTACGCTGAAAAGATAGAAACAGGTCTATTAATAATTGTGACTTTAGGGGGCTTGTGTATCTGGGTATTAATCGATTTGTTTATGATAGTTATCGGTAATTTCCCCGATAAAGAAGGTTATAAGATCTACCTAATAGCAATGAATAATGCGCTGGTCAACTACGGTTGATTGGCACATTTTTCATGTTGAGAAAAGCGTAAAAGAATGATAGAATCTTGAATGGAAATGTAGTAAATTATTACTACATAAAAGAAAGGTGATTGATAAAAATGCAACAACAAACTTCAGAAAAAAACTATATAGTAATGATTTTACTATGTTTCTTTTTAGGTGGTCTAGGAATTCATCGCTTCTATGTAGGCAAAATTGGTACTGGTATTTTAATGATTATAACTTTGGGTGGACTAGGTATTTGGGCATTGATCGATTTAATTATGATTATTGTTGGCAAATTCAAAGATAAAGAAGGAAAAGAAATAAAGCCTTCTTAACAATAATGGAAAAGGCGTTGGTTAACTGCGGTTAGCTGACGCTTTTGTAATTGGAGAAATGTTGTTTAATAAATCGTAGATGTCAGGGAGGGGGGATATGCGCCTTCTGTGTCTCCCCTGAGAGAACCATTCAGGCAGCATAAAATCCCACTATGATTTAAAGATACGCCTTGAAATTAGGTTTTAAATAGAACCATTCCCATTTAACAAAGATACAGTTACTTGTTATGAACTTTTAATTTTAATAAATATACAAGATGGTCATCATTTATCATTTTTTTTACTTCATTCTCGTCCTGCAAGTCATATGTTCGTAAAGAGTTTCCTTTTGATTCTCTGTATACACCCAATACATAAGTTTCATTTAATTTTAATTTTACTGTTTCATCTCCAATTGCATAACCCCATCCACTAATACTAGCGCCAGATTGAATTTTGTCGATTTTTATAGGGGTTGCTTTAACACTTGGTCCATAAAGAAAAGCAAAAGATTCATCTTCAGAATTTATTATCCCAAACCCTATATTGCCTTCCTCTACTTTGTTTGGACTTTGCCCATAGGATAGTGTCGTTAATGAATTAGACTCCAATTGCCCATCTTTGTAACTTTCAACCCAAAGATCAACCCAACTTTTATCGGCGTTATTTAATTTGAAATTATAGTCAAACAGCATGCCTAAATTTAAATCTTTGAAAGTACTCACATATTTTGAATCGGTGTTAATTGAAATAGTCGTTAATTCTGTTTCCTTTTGATTAGTACAACCTGAAAGAAATAACAAAAATAATGTGGATAGAATACTAAAAATAAAGTATTTATTTCTCAATAAACCAACCTCACCTTTTAAGAATTTACGGACCCAACTTGCTGTATAGATTTAGTTGTTAGTCTGTTATTATATATTTAATTCAAAACATAAATTACCTATAGGGGAAAATGCTTAGGAAATGGAGAATACAATATTGAAAGGAGAATTACTATGAAAATTCTTGAAACAGAACGACTTACCCTTCGCTTACAAACAACAGATGATGCGGATTTTATCCTTGAGTTAATGAATGATCCTTCATGGTTGCAGTTCATCGGTGATCGCGGGTTGAGAACAGTAGAGGATGCATGTGAATATATAAAAAATGGACCAACTCGCATGTATGAGCAATTTGGCTTTTGTCTTTATTTAGTTGAAAGAAAAGAGGATCAAGCTCCGGTTGGAATTTGCGGTTTAGTTAAAAGAGAGTCGCTAGAAGATGTGGATATTGGCTTTGCTTTCCTTTCTAAGTATTGGGGAAAAGGATACGCCTATGAAGCAGCCTCAGCGACATTAGCGTATGGTATAGATACATTAGGACTAAATCGTATTGTGGCCATCACAACTCAAGATAATCATGCTTCAGCCAAGCTACTCGAAAAAATAGGCTTGAAGTTTGAAAGATTAGTCCAATTTTCCAATGATGCTGAAGAACTTAGACTATTTTCGTTCAATAGTCACCAATAAATATTATGAAAGCAAAGGTGAGAATGTGAATATTAGAGAAGCGAATAAATTAGATTATCCGGAATTAAGAAAAATCTATCTGGAATCACGTCGTAAAAATTTCCATTGGGCAGCTTTAGAAGAAATGACTTTAGACGATTTTGATAAAGATACTATAGGAGAACATATAATTGTAGCAGAAGAGGATAATCATCTACTTGGATTTGCATCATTATATTTGCCAGATAATTTTATTCATAATTTATTTATTAATCCAAATTACTTTGGTAAAGGTATAGGGGGTCACTTACTAAATGCCTCCATTAAAAAAATGAATAAACCATTAAGATTAAAATGTGTATCCGAAAATCATATAGCGTTGAAATTTTATGAGAAGAATGGTTGGAAGAAGGTAAATGAAGAAGGGGAAAAGGAAAAATATTGGGTTATGAAATATGAATAACGGATTAAGAAGGTATTGAAATAAACTTCAAACATGAGGGACTTCGAGTTCATTTGTAATGAAGAAGGGGGCAGTAGCTTGAATTTTAATATGAAGGAAGCTATTGAAATTCTGGAACGTACACCACAAACAGTGGAGTATTTTTTATCTGGAGTATCAGAGGGGTGGCTGCAATGCAATGAAGGGGAAGGAACATGGAATGCTCATGAAGTGATAGACCATCTGATTGAAGGAGAGAAGAATAATTGGATGCCATGATTAGAATTTATCCTTAAAGAAGGTGAAGGAAAGGCATTTCCCCCATTTGATCGATACGCTCATTTACACAAAGAGAATGAAGTTTCTATTAAACAAGCATTATTTGAATTTAAAGAGGTTAGAGTTTAAATATAAACAAGCTTCAGACTCGACTTAAGCCTTTGCATCTAGAATGGCAAGGGTACCATCCTGATTTTGGTTTAGTGAAAGTAAGGGAATTACTTTCTACGTGGGTTGTTCATGATTTAACGCATATTTCTCAAATTGTTAGAATGATGGCAAAGCGATATACAACAGATGTTGAACCGTGGAGTGAATACTTAGGGATATTAAAAAAGAATTGAGGGATGGAGAATTAAGGATTTATCCCATATAGTGGGCTGATTTATGTTCAAGGCTACTCACTTTCGCACAGATAAATAATGTCGCTGACGCTACAGAAGATACATGTTTTGCGGAGCGGTTGATTGGAGTGAAGACTGGGCGACTACTTGGGGATCAGCAATAGAGGAATGAAGGCTAAAACCATCACGTCCTGTGATAACGCCCCCAAAAAAGCACCCAGTCGCAACGGACATTAACCCCTCGTTTCGCCGAAGAGGCATTCGAAAATAAGCCTCGAAGATAATCCACAACAAAAAGAGACAGCCTTTAGTGATTAACACTTTAGACTGTCTCTATGTTTGTTAAACGATTTATTTCTGTGTCCAATATTTGTCTAGCTCTTGATCTAGATAGACCCAACCCTTCCATGCAATATGAATCGTATCCATAATGAAATAAGGATCATAGTCATGGCCTGAGAAATCAACATATGGAACATCATTTTTAGTTAATATTTGATCCATTTTTTCGTAATATTTTTCACGACGATCCGCAGGATATTCAGTGTAGTCATACCAATGACCATTTACTGGAATAGAGACAAATAATGGCTTTGCACCAGCATCTTTTAAAACATCAATTACTAGCTGTAAATCCTCATATTCGGGTGAAGTCGTATAATCATCATTTTTACGCATTCCTTTAAACTTATCAATATTAGCATTTACAAGACGCTTATAAAATTTGTTTTCAATCATTAAATCATTGGATACACGTTTCTCGCCATATTTCTCGGCATTTTGTAGTTGTTGCTCAAATGTTTGGTCTGTTACTAGTTTGTCATTGCTTTTTAAGTTACTTCCTTCTCGAGGGAAGAGCGAGTAATATAAATCTTTTTTCTCTAATAGTGCCTTTTGGACATGGCCAGCCATCACTGCAAGTCGTCCGATGATTGGTTTTTCCTTACCACCAGATAATTTATATTCATAAATTGTTTTTAGTAACTCATCGCGATTGACAGTATCGAATTCAAGAAGGCGTTTCATTCCTCGATTTCGAAGATCTTCGTCAATGTCCTTATTGTATGCTAAATCATAAGCATGCAACATTGAATAGTTAGGAGAAAAATGTAATTCATTCATTCCCTTTTTCGTAAACCATTGAGGAGAAATGATGAAGACAATTTTTTTATCCTTTAAATTCTTTTCCTGTGCGGCAAAATTTAAAAAGTGTGTAATAGACTGCATTCCACCACGCCCGACCATAAATGTCGTATACGGAGCATTTGTAGCTCGAGCATAATTATAAGGGTGGAAAGGGTCAAAACGATTTAATTCTGAGGAGCCGTATAAAGGCATAGTGTTAGGCTCCTGTAACATCCGCTCCTGGAAATACATCCCTTGGAACACTAATGGAGACATACTTGTCTTTGCCTGCTCTACATCTTCATCTGAAATCCAAGCTTTTATCCAGGAATTAGGGAAGAATATCAAGGCAGCAAAAAGAGCAAAAGCAATTAATAATGATAGAAAGCCTTTCTTAATCATTGTCTTTCAGCTAATTCCGCTGCAATACGATTTGGCGTGTTCCATTCCTCACGGTTAAAATCAGTAATTGGCACTGAAATATTAAAACGGTTTTCAATTTCCACTAATAAATTAATTGTACCGAATGAATCAAGAAGTCCTTCTTCAAATAAATCGATATCTGGGTTTTCTAAAACGATATCGTCCTCGCATAACTCTACTAGCATTTCTAAAACTTGTTGTTTATCCATTATAAATCTCCTTTATTGTTTAGGCTGCAGTATTCATAAAAACATGAACAGAGCCATTAATTAAAATAATGTTCCTGAAAAAATATAGAAACCAAAACAAATGGCATTAAACGTAATAAATACGCCGATTGCATGCGTCCATTTATTTTTTGGCCAAATCTTGCGCTTTTTATTCCAACGTTCAAATTTATCGAAGCAGATAATTAACAAGGCATGGTAGAGACCATAGACAATATAGTGCAATTCTAAGCCGTGCCAAATACCCATTAAAAAGAACAGTAAAAAGAAGCCAAGATAAGAAACTGTGTATTTGTTTTTAATCCATTTTTTCTTAGTCATCCAAAGTACGAAGCGCATATAAACATAATCCCTGAACCAGAATGAAAGGCTCATATGCCAACGGTTCCAGAAGTCTTTAATATTGCGACTCGCGAATGGACGGTTAAAGTTAATTGGCGTTTGAACACCCATAATGCGACTGACACCAACTGCAAAAGCACTATAACCTGCAAAATCAAAAAATAGATAAAAACTATACATATACATATACGCTATTTGCCCTTGAAAAGGTGTCAAATAGTTATAAGTTTGATTTGGTAAATAAATAAGTGTGTAATTGTATATTAAATAAGCCAAAATAAATTTATATAAAAAGCCTACAAATATATAATTGATCCCACTTAACAGTAGCTTTTGATAGTCTTGACCAGATGGCACTGTGTGCATATCTTTATAAAAGCGTCTCCAACGATCAATAGGTCCCGAAGTTATTGTTGGGAAGAACAGTAAAAAATAAGCAAGCTCAACTACTGAAATTTTATCCTTAATTAAGCCATCACGTGTTTCTAAAATCATTTGTACCGATTTAAAGGTAATATAGGATACCCCTAAAAATCCGAATAAATTATTAAGGCCAAGCATAGGCAGAACCTTCACAAGTACAAGTGGTAAAATGGACAGCAGTACAGCAATTACGAATACGGACGTGCTATTCTTCTGTGAGCGATATTTTTGGTAACCGATAATTAATAATAACTGAAATACTGTAAATAGTATAAGAGAAGTTGAGCCATTAAGGGAGTTACCAAAGATAAGAGCTAATACGACAATCGAAATAAAGATATTATAACGTTTAGCTGATTTCCCACGTAGTCCTAAAATAATGGTTGGCAATAATAAAATACCAATGATGATGAAGAAAAATATATTTCCATAAGCCGTCATACTGTTTCCATAACCGCCAATCCTTTACGATCAACTTTACCGTTAGTATTTAAAGGTAAAGTGTCAATGTATTTGAACGTTTTCGGAATCATATAAGATGGTAAATACTCCGCTAACAATGCTTTAAGCTGCTTCGTCATTTTGAAGGCAGAGTCCGTCAATGGCTCACGAAGAACAACAAATGCACTTAGTGAAACAATTTCATCATCTTTTGAAATAGGTATAATAACACAGCTAGCAACAGCAGGAAGATTGCCAATTTGCTTTTCAATTTCCTCGATTTCTAAACGATAACCGTGTAGTTTCACCTGAAAATCTTTTCGTCCAGAAAAGAACAGATAGCCATCTTTTTCATAACCAACGTCCCCAGTTTTATAAATACGTTGATCCCCTATTGTAGGAAAAGCTTTAAGTGTTAAATCAGGTGCCCCAAGATAACCTGCACTTACAGTCGGTCCAGAAATAATAATCTCGCCATCTTCTTGCAAGGATAGATTAGGCTCAGATAGAGGAGCGATTGGTAATTGGTCAAATTGCTCCAAAAGTTCCTTTGTTACTTCTACATAAGATACAGCAACGGTTGTTTCAGTAGGACCGTATAAGTTAAAAATAGAAGCCTGTGGGAAGCGCTGCATTAATTCTTTCGATACGGATACTGGTAAAACCTCTCCGCAGAATAAAAACGTATTTAAAGAAGGCATTAACGCCTGATCCCATTCCTTGTTCATTAAACACATCTTCGCAAAGGAAGGTGTAGAAGTCCAAACGCGAATATCAGATGAAGCTAATGACTCAAATAACGCTTTTGGATTAGCAATTTGCTCCTGCGTAATAGCGTAAAGTGTTTGACCACTAACGAGTGCAGGATATAAATCCATCACAGATAAATCAAAGGAATAAGGCGCTTGATTTAGAAACACACCAGATTCCTGTAAAGGGAAATGTTCATGCATCCAAGCAACAAAATGTGCTAAATTATCGGCTGTAATTTGAACACCTTTTGGCTTACCAGTAGAACCGGATGTGTAAATAATATAATGAATTTCTTGATCCTTAACCCAAGTTGAAGGCTCTGTCGAAATGCTAGTAGCTTGAGCCACTAAATCACTTACTTCCACTACAGGGACTGCTTGGTTCGAGCTTAATGTTTCAGTCTTAAGTAGCAAACAAGCCTGAGAAGCTTCTATAATAATCTGTAACCTTTCAGACGGTGTAGAAGAGTCAACCGGTACATACGGATGACCTGCCTTTACAGCTCCTAAAAAGGCAACGATTTGTAAAGGGGACATATGCCCGTAGACGACGATTGGTTGTTGTCTTTTTAAATCAAGAGCCATTAAATATTGTGCTACACAATCAGAAAGATGCCAAAGTTCACCATAAGTTAAGGAATCATTATTGGTTTGATATGCAGTTCGATCTGGATGCTGTTGTGCCACTTTTTGAATAGCTTCTAAAATACTTAACATAGTTTATATCTCCTTTTCTTAAAATTCCGTATATATAAATGGTCCTGCGTTCATATCATGGAAGCCATGGATAAGAAACAAGAGCACCAAAATGATGAAATAAAATAACGTAAAGCCTATAAAACGTAAAAGCTCATTATTTTTAATGGATTGCATATGTCCACCTCCAATTAAAAATGAAAAAAGATTATAACTTTGTAAATATACTAAATAAATAGACATTTTTTCAAGTTTTTTCTAAAAAATAATCTTTCATTAATTAAATTTTTAACACTGTTTTGACGGATTGTAGATAAAAATGTTGCTCATTTTCTATTTATTCATAAAATCATAAGATTAATTTAAGGTAAAATTAAGGTTTTTGAAAAAGTGACTAAAATACATGGAAGAAAATGACTTTTAAAGACTCTTTGTTCCACCTCAACTTGAAATTTCTAAACTTATAATC
Source organism: Lysinibacillus sp. NPDC092081 (assembly GCF_044755845.1). Taxonomy (NCBI): domain Bacteria; kingdom Bacillati; phylum Bacillota; class Bacilli; order Caryophanales; family Bacillaceae; genus Lysinibacillus; species Lysinibacillus sp. NPDC092081. The sequence goes on along the minus strand of NZ_JBIVRU010000009.1, from coordinate 10,435 downwards.
TTTTCTATTATCGCTGTTTTTGCGCTTCATGTGTACTTAAAAAATCCTTAAATATCGTAATAGGACATTCGACAACGATTTATGCTACTAACCATTTGTATTGGTTACATTAAGCATAATAAATGAAAGTAAAAACAAAGTAAATTCAAAGAAAATTCGATTAAAAATATCGGTTAAAGATAGGATGAAATGCTAAGGTGGGATAAACAAAAAGCTTAAGCTGTTGCAAAAACGTTTTTTAGCAAAAAGAAAAGCGCCACCATCAAGTTTATCATCCCAACTTATGATAGCGCCCTTACTCTTATCCAAGTACAGAATCCAAAAGTAGGTGGGGGATTAACTGCCTGTAAAAGCCCGATTGGTGAAGGCTAATAATCAGGGAGGATGAAAAAAATCCTCCCTGATTAAAGTTTCACTTTATCCCGCTTTAACGGACAGTACCTTATATGTACCGAGGGCAAAGCAGTAAGTACGAGAATCCTGCCTCAAAATTTAGTGAAAGCAAAGAGGGGAGAACTGTCCGTAAAAGCCCGATTGGTGAAGACTAATAATCAGGGAGGATGAAAAAAATCCTCCCTGATTAAAGTTTCACTTTATCCCGCTTTAACGGACAGTAATTTATATGTACCGAGGGCAAAGCAGTAAGTACGAGAATCCTGCCTCAAAATTTAGTGAAAGCAAAGAGGGGAGAACTGTCCGTAAAAGCCCGATTGGTGAAGACTAATAATCAGGGAGGATGAAAAAAATCCCC
>NZ_JBIVRU010000009.1:0-9587 GCF_044755845.1 Lysinibacillus sp. NPDC092081 | reverse complement strand
CCTGCCTCAAAATTTAGTGAAAGCAAAGAGGGGAGAACTGTCCGTAAAAGCCCGATTGGTGAAGACTAATAATCAGGGAGGATGAAAAAAATCCCCCCTGATTAAAGTTTCACTTTATCCCGCTTTAACGGACAGTACCTTATATGTACCGAGGGCAAAGCAGTAAGTACGAGAACCCTGCCTCAAAATTTAGTGAAAGCAAAGAGGGGAGAACTGTCCGTAAAAGCCCGATTGGTGAAGACTAATAATCAGGGAGGATGAAAAAAATCCCCCCTGATTAAAGTTTCACTTTAATTAAGAGCATTTAAAACTTTTTTGGAAACGTAAAATTCAGTGCCATTGTAGACATTGATTGTGTCAAACGTATGCGTTTTTGTTGTCTTGTCTTGTTCGTATATTAAAATGTTCTTATTCACTGGGATTGTAACGGTTACATCATTTTTTTGTGCAATAAATTTAGGGTTTTCTTTATCGGTTAAGTCCATTTTAGATGTGTAGCCTTTTTCAGTGAAAGCCTTCTTTGCTGGTATATATAAATCATCTGTAAGCTTCTTTAAATCGAAGCCCATAAACTGTGCCATTGCATGGGCTAAATCCGTGTTTTCTACAAGGCCAGTAATTTTAGATGGTCCGAATGAGTATAAGAATACATCATCACCCGTATGCCCACCGGTTGTATAGCCAATATTGGCGCGGTTGGCAAGCATTTTTACCATTTCTTCTCCCGTATCTTCAGCTAATTGTAATGTTGTTAGCTCGTCCTCAGATAGATCATCTAATCCATAAAGTGCAGCGACTTCTACCATATTTGATTTATCTTCTTTTAATTGGCTTAGCGCACCTTCAATAGTCATTTTAGCTTTCTTGAGAGGAGCGATATAGGCAGATACAGGTGTGTTGGGATAAGTACTTGTCGTGTTGGCATTCCCCATTGAAATACCACTATTGGCATGGTCTGTAACAGCAATGACCATTGTATTGCCATCTTCTTTTGCAAAATCAACAGCTTCCTTGACTGCAGCATCAAACGATAAAATATCGCTAATCATACCAATTGTGTCATTGGCGTGAGCCGCCCAGTCCACTTTACTGCCTTCTATAAATAGGAAGAAGCCTTGCTCATTCTTTTTAAGGGTATCAATAGCTTTACTTGTCATCTCAGCAAGAGTTGGTTCAGATGCTCTTGTTGTAGCACGATCTAAATCGTAGGCAAGGGCACCTGGAGCAAAGCTTCCCCAAATTTTTGACGCTTTACTTTTAAAAAGCTCATCCCTCGTTTTCACGATGTCATAATTTTCTTCCTTCAGTACATCCACTAAATTCTCGCCATCTTTACGAGCATTTTTAGTTGTGCCCGGTGACAGAGACTCCAAGCCACCGCCTAACACGACATCAATGTTTTGATAAACTTGCTGCTCAGCGATGTCATCATATTGGCTTCTATGTTTCACATGTGCAGAAAAGCCAGCTGGTGTAGCATGTTGAATTTCCGAAGTAGCAATCAATCCGGTCGCCTTGCCTTGTTGTTTCGCCCCTTCTAAAACATTGGCTACAGGTCTATAAGCATCCTCTTTGGCAATTTGCTCTAGCCCTGGTGAATTAATAACAGATGGTAGCACACCCACAAATTTGTTATTTGATTTATGACCCGTTGCTAACGCAGTAGCGGCAGGAGCTGAGTCAGTAATGGCTGAATCGGCAGAGTATGTACGCACTGCCCCTGATAAAATTTCATCCATCGCTAAGCTTTCACCTTTGTACCAACGAGAAAGTGTAACGGCATTATTACTACTACCATCCATTACGAGCATAATCACATTGGTTGGCTTCTTTACTTGGGCTGCTTGTACTTGCGGTTGAGCGATACTAATCGACGATAAAGCAATTGCACTAGCTAACAATAATGAACTCCATTTTTTTGATTTCATGACTTTCCTCCTCAGGGTCAATTCACAAGTAAGTGTAAAGGAAGGTGTAAAGCAAGGATGAATTAATAGGGGGATATTGTTAATTCCAAAAGTGTGTGGTTGATTTCTGTTCTTTGTTGCTGACGCTTCGCTTTCGCACAGAGCAAAGCTTCCTGGGGGCGTCGGGCTAACACGATGTTAGTCACGGAGGCGTAATCACAGGACGTGATGTTTTTAGCCTTCGTTCCTCTATTACTAGTCCCCAAGGAGTCGCCCAGTCTCCACTCCAATCAACTTTTACTCATGACATATGTTTTTAAATAGATTAAAGACGGAAGGTGAAAGTAGAAGCTGCTTACTATCCATTGATTAATGGAAGCATGCAGATTCTAGAAATGGTTATAAATTTTGTGAATGCTTTTCACCGTCCATGGTTTCGTAAAATAAAACGCCTTTATCATCAATGAACAAGTTTTGAACCTCTTCTTCTAATAACACTTCTTCTGAGCCATCGTTAATAAATATTTTTGTTAAAAAGCCGGCATTATCATAATCACTGCAATAAATCGCATCGTCTGAAGTCGCCAAGTAATAGCAGGATGTTTCTGTAATTTGTTTATTTTGTTTTGTTGCTAAATCATAGGCGTATACCATGTTATCGGTCATGCTATTATAATAAATAACGTTTCCAACAGTATCTGTGTACCACATATCATGCATAAAATCGTAAGCTTTGCTAGAAGCTGCAAAATAGTTTTCGTGTGCCCATATATGATCTTCGCTTAGTTTCTCGTCATTCACTAAAAAATATTCGTAGGCAATAGCATAAGGTTCATCAGGATTAACATCATTCCAAGTCGTGTCAACATGATACCAATCACCATTAACATTTACTAAATTCCATGCATGAAGCTGATTATCGCTATAGCCATATACATATTTAGCATCAAGACCAGCCGCCAAAAATAAACGATAGGCTAATAGTGCATAAGCTTGACAAACGCCAGTTTTTTTACTGATTAATTCATAAACGGATTGTCCTTCTGACGCATCTTTATCAGAATAAGTGGCTAGTTGTACGACAAAGTCATTAACGGCTTTAGCACGATGAAAATCATCCATGTCTTTTGTAATAAACTTATTTGCAAATTCCTGAACATAAGTATCAACTTTCTTTTCCTTCTTGGCATCAGTAAAATATGTAAAATCAAACTCTACCTCGTAACCATTATCTACTTCCCATGCTTCCCAGTTGAAATCATCGATATATCCTGCTGTATAAGGATTAACGAAATTAATGATGTTATAAATATCATTAATTTGTTTTTCCAATGTACCCCAATCTAATTTACCTCTATACATTACTGTAAAGTTTGGGTCAAATGTTGAAATATGCCTCTCGACTTTTTTTGAAAATTGAAACAAAGCAGGATCTTTCTTAAATAATGTCGTTGAAAAAAGGTCTTCCGCAGAAACCTCAACTGATTGAGCTTTACTAGTAGGATCCTTAAGGTCTATAGAGGTCTCTTCTTCGGATTCAGGTTCCTCTTGTACTAATACTTCGACAGCCTTGATAGCAGCTGAGCAAGCGCTTAGCATGCTTAAAATAATAAGTAAAAAAATCAGCAATATACTCTTTTTCATAATTCCTCCCATAATAATTACATTTTTGGCGCATCACTAAAACGTAGGGGTGATTTCCGCGCTTTCCTGGGGGCGTCCGATGAGCCGCTAATCCCAACGGAGTCGCCCAGCCTCACTCCAATCAATTTATATGCATGGTCTAAGTTTTAAAATCTTAGTGGTGACTATGTTTTTAACTATTATAGGATAATATGGGAGTAAGGTGGTATGTTGATTTTTGGTAAAACTAACCGATGGAGGAATATTGAGGGCATTTATTAATCTCGGTTTGTCAAGAGAACCTTTTTTTGTTATAATGTGAGATGTTGTGATGTTCGAAGTTCGGGAGGTGCAGTGAAATGCATACAGTAGTATTAGTTTCATTAGTTATCGTATCAATAGCGTTGATCGTAGTAGTATTACTTCAATCTAGTAAAAGTGCAGGCTTGTCAGGTGCCATCTCGGGTGGAGCTGAACAACTATTTGGAAAGCAAAAAGCACGCGGAATGGATTTAATCCTTCACCGTGCAACAATTGTGTTAGCAATATTATTCTTTATATTAGCACTCGCTATTACAAAAATCTAATAGTTGAAGATATATCGCCTAACCTTTATTGGTTGGGCGTTTTCTTTTATGGTTACATAGTTGGTTCAGCAAAGTGAATACCCGCGTGGAGCAAGGAAATACCCGCGGAAGCAAGGTGAATACCCGCAGAAGCAAAGCGAATACCCGCGCAGAGCAGGGAATTACCCGCGGAAGTAAGGAAATACCCGCGGAAGCAAAGCGAATACCCGCGGAAGCAAGGTGAATACCCGCGAATCGCAAAATGGTGGATGGGAAAGCTAAAGTGATGGATAGAATCCTCAAAGTCGTGGATAGAAGAGCCGAAATGATGGATAGAATCCTCAAAGTCGTGGATAAAAGAGCCAAAATCGTGGATAGAAACTTCAAAATGCCAGAAAGACCATCAAAATGCAAAAAAGACCCATCAAATTAACCTATAAAACCTCATAAAAAAAGTAACAATCGCCAAAGCTTTTGAGGAAGCTTCAGTATGGCTATAATGGTTATAGTATGTATTTGGATGAAGGAGAGCTCGCAATGAAAAAATCGTTATCACAGCCTTTTTTCTTTCAAGCAGGACCAAGAGCAGTTTTATTGTTGCATGGATTTACGGGAAGCTCGGCGGATGTGCGAATGCTTGGTAGATTTTTAGAGAAAAAAGGGTATACTACATTAGCACCTCATTATAAAGGTCACGGTGTGGAACCTGAGGAACTCATTACAACAGGTCCTGCTGATTGGTGGCAGGATGTCGTAGCCGCGTACAAACAGTTGCAGGATGCGGGCTATGAGGAAATTGCTGTTGCTGGCTTGTCATTGGGTGGTGTGATGGCTTTAAACGTTGCGCTGAATAACCCAGTTAAAGGTATAGTGACAATGTGTGCTCCAATGACGATGCGTACAACAGATGTTATGTTTCAAGGTGTACTAAAATATGCAAGGGACTATAAAAAGTTCCAAGGTAAAGATGAGGAGCAAATCGATGCTGAGGTTGCGTTAATTGCTGAAAAGGGCATGCCATCTTTACAAGAGTTACGGGAATTTATTGCTCGGACACGTCAGGAAATTGACATGATTTATGCACCAATTTTTGTCGTACAAGCGACAAATGATGAGGTAATTGAGACAGAATCTGCCAACATTATATATAATCAAACTGAGTCACTTGAAAAACAAATCAAGTGGTATGAAAACTCAAAACATGTTATTACGTTAGATCAAGAAAAAGATCAGTTACATGAAGATATTTATCGCTTTTTAGAAAGCCTAAATTGGGCACAATAAAAATATAATTAGGATTTTCTCATGAAGGAGGGAAATTATGAAAGACCAAAAAGATACACTACAAAGTCGTTTACTCGATTTTTTCGGTGAAGAAAATTATAAACCATTAACCGTTGGCGAAATCGAGGACTTATTTGGATTTGAGGATGCTGACGAATTTAAAGAATTAGTGAAAACGTTAGTACGTATGGAGGGGCAAGGCTTAGTTGTGCGTTCTCGCTCCAATCGTTATGGCCTGCCAGAGCGCATGAATTTACTTCGAGGTAAATTTATCGGACATGCGAAAGGCTTTGGCTTTGTGGCACCTGATATTGAGGGGATGGATGATGTTTTCATTCCACCGCATGAAATAAATGGTGCGATTAACGGCGATATCGTTTTGATACGTGTTTTAAAGGAATCATTCGGTGATCGACGTGAAGGAACAGTGACAAAGGTAGTAGAACGTGGACAAACGAGTTTTGTTGGGACGTTCCAAGCAAATCGAGGCTTCGGCTTTGTTGTTTTAGATGACAAAAAACTACCGATGGACATTTTCATTGCTAAGGGAGATACGCTAGGAGCAGTCGACGGACACAAGGTTGTCGTTGAGGTAGCTACTTGGCCAGAGGATTTAAAATCAGCAACAGGCTATATCACAAAAATTTTAGGGCACAAAAATGACCCAGGCGTGGATATTCTTTCTATTTTATATAAGCACGACATTCCGCCTGAATTCCCTGAAGAAGTGGTTGCTGCTGCGCAACGAGTACCAGATGAAATTACAGAGGCAGATTTAGAGGGCCGCCGTGATTTACGCCATGAAACGATCGTGACAATCGATGGAGCTGATGCGAAGGACTTGGATGATGCTGTTACCGTAACGAAAAATGTAGACGGTACCTTTAAACTTGGCGTACATATTGCAGATGTTAGTTACTATGTAACACAAGGCTCTGTAATAGATATTGAAGCGTATGATCGTGCGACGAGTGTATATTTAACAGACCGTGTAATTCCAATGATACCGCATCGATTATCAAATGGTATTTGTTCATTAAATCCACAGGTTGACCGACTAGTACTGTCTTGTGAAATGATTATTGATGGAAATGGTCATGTGATCTCACATGAAATATTCCAAAGTGTCATTAAAACAACTGAGCGTATGACATATAGAGACGTTTACAAAATTTTAGAGGAGCAAGACGCAGAGCTTATTGCCCGCTACGAACCACTAGTGCCAATGTTTAAACATATGGCTGAGCTGTCTAACATTTTACGTACAAAACGTGAAATGCGTGGTGCTATTGACTTTGACTTTAAAGAATCTAAAGTGATCGTGGACGAAGATGGCTGGCCAGTAGATATTGAATTACGTGAACGAACAGTCGCTGAGAAATTAATTGAAGATTTCATGCTAGCTGCCAATGAAACAGTAGCAGAGCACTTCCATTGGATGAATGTACCGTTCCTTTACCGTATTCACGAGGATCCAAAGCCAGAAAAGCTGCAACGCTTCTTTGAATTTGTTACGAATTTCGGTATTTTAATCAAAGGTACAGGAAACACAGTACATCCAAAGGCACTACAGGATGTATTAAAAGCCATTGAAGGCATGCCAGAGGAGCCTGTAATTTCAACGATGCTTCTACGCTCAATGCAGCAGGCAAAATATTACCCTGAAAGCTTAGGTCACTTTGGTTTATCAACTGATTTCTATACACACTTTACGTCACCGATTCGACGTTATCCGGACTTAATCGTCCATCGTCTAATTCGAACGTATTTACTTAATAAAGATACATCAAAAGAAACAATTGCACAGTGGAGTATGGCGATGGATGAAATTGCTGATCATACTTCAGAACGTGAACGCCGTGCTGTCGATGCAGAGCGCGATACAGACGCACTGAAAAAAGCACAATATATGTCCGATAAAATTGGTGAAGAGTTTGAAGGAATCGTTTCATCCATTACAAACTTCGGGATTTTCGTGGAGCTGCCAAACACGATTGAAGGACTTGTTCACATTAGCAATATGACAGATGACTACTATCGTTTTGATGACCGTCAAATGATGATGATCGGTGAACGTACAAATCGTCAATTCCGTATCGGAGATGAAGTAACGGTACGTGTAGCAAATGTCATTATTGAGGAGTCATCGATTGACTTTGAAATCGTCGGAATGGTAACGTCTTATGGACGAACACGAAAAGCAGCACCTACTGTGATTCACGCACGCAAAAATTATAACGACAACAAAGATGGTCGTAATGGCCGCAAAGGTGGTCGCAACGAAGAAGAGCGAGGCGGACGTGGCAGTCGCAGTGGTCGCAACGAAGAAGAACGAGGCGGACGTGGCAGTCGCAGTGGTCGTAGCGAGGAAGAACGAGGCGGACGTGGCAGTCGCAGTGGTCGCAACGAAGAAGAACGAGGCGGACGTGGCAGTCGCAATGGTCGTAACGAAGAAGGACGAGGCGGACAAGGAGAGCGACGTGAAAACGACCGTGATCCACGAGGACGCCGCAAAGATGGCTCAAGCCCTGGCCCTAAAAAAGGCGTGAAGCAAAAGCAAAAGTTCTACGAGGGCGTCGCCAAGAAAAACAAAAAGAAAAAAACAAAACGTAAATAACGTAAAAGTATAGGTGGAGGCACCAATAACGCTTTAAAGCAATTTGAAGCGGGTGCTTTCACTTTATCAATACAAGCAGGTTGACCCTGCTTATCCTTTAAGTAGAGGGTGAAAAATATGGCAAAAGGTACTGGGAAAGTATTAGCACAAAACAAAAAAGCCGGGCACGACTACTTCATTGAAGAGACAATAGAAGCGGGCATGGTGCTAACAGGCACAGAAATTAAATCCATCCGTGCAGGAAGGGTTCAACTAAAAGAATCCTATGTACAAATCCGTAGCGGTGAAGCATGGATCAACAATATGCATGTCAGCTCATTCGAACAAGGCAACCGCTTTAACCATGACCCACTGCGCGCCCGCAAGCTACTGCTTCATAAAAAGCAAATCGGCGAGCTAGTCGGTGCCGTAAAACGTGACGGCTACACAATTGTTCCGTTAAAAATGTACATTAAAGACGGCTATGCCAAACTATTAATCGGCGTAGGCAAAGGGAAAAAGGATTACGACAAACGTAACGACATGCGCAAAAAAGAAGCAAAGCGCGAAATGGAACGCTCCTTCAAAGCAAAAAATCAAGATTAATAGATTGTTAAAAAGCTCACTATTTTTGGATGGTGAGCTTTTTAAATTCTTAGGGAGAGTTCTAATGGATGGAGATATTAAAATATAATAAAGAACTTACCGCATTTAGGAGGAAATCAGCATTCTTATAATAGGAAGAAAATTTATGTTTATGAACATAGAGCATATTTAATTTACTGAGGAACGTGATAATGGCAGTGGAAGAAAAAACTAGTTTGTTATCATCAAACAAAGCGACCTGCGTAATTGCTCGAAACTAAAATAACACTGCAAATCATGCGACAGCAAGGTGAATAACCCTATTAGAAAGCTATTATGAAATAAGAAAATCATTGTGAGCTAGCCAATTTTTTCTATCATAGCAGGACACTTGAACTATAGCTAGATTTGCTTTATAATAAGTATTACTGAATGCCAGATTACATGGAAGCGTACTTTTAGCTCCCACCGTACTAGAAGAAATTCTAGCTCCTTTGCTTGAACGAGGCTACGTGCTTCGATTCATATTCAAGGGGACGTTACGGATTCGACAGGGATGGTTCAAGCTTTGGTCGCGCGTCGGAGGTCTCGGCTCCGTCATCAACGGAAGTTATATAATAACTGGCAAACAACAAAACTTAGCTTTCGCAGCGTAAGCTCGTAAGCGCTCTGCCTCTCTATCGCCCATGTAGAGAACGTGGGGCCCAACTTTAGTGGGATACGGTCGATGGTGCCACCTGAGTCACCGGCAAGAGATTTCCAGGTTAGCGTACAGGACGCCTGTTTGTCGGCATAATGTTACGTGAATCGTAAATAGGCAAACTACACGCGTAGAAGCTGAAGTATTGGAGTTTCTGGACGCGGGTTCGACTCCCGCCGTCTCCATAATACGATTTCATTGGATTTCAATGAACGTCAAAACCCTTGTATATTGAACTGCGCCCCAATTGTTAGACACATCTAACAATTGGAGGTGCAGTTTTTGTATGGTCAAAAAGTATACTGCCAAAGATAAATTACAAGCTG
>NZ_JBIVRU010000008.1:0-181441 GCF_044755845.1 Lysinibacillus sp. NPDC092081 | reverse complement strand
TTGATGTCCAAAATTTTGTTTCGTTCACCAACTCAAGGTTAGCTACTAAAAACTTTATTGATTACGTTTTGCTTGTTCAGTTTTCAAGGTTCATTACTTTATTTTAAGTGTCACCTCTTGGCGACTCACTAATAATATCAAGAATCTAAAACTATGTCAACACTTTCTCAAAAAAAATCAATAGTTTTTAAAAACAAATCTATCATTCTCCTTCTTCATCACTATGTTAAGAGGATTTATATAGCCTTAATTTAATAATTTCAAAGAGATAATTTTCTCTATTGACTTGGTTTTTAAAATATCAATATTCTCGTACTTAACTCGTTATATTTAGCCGTAGAAATTTTTGAAGATGCTTTGGTTTCGACACTTAAATAAAAATGGCCAACGCCAATGATCATTTATGCCTCGCATAATTGCGTCCGGAATCGGCTTTGTACTTAGGCCTGCATGAGGGCCGACACGATGTTGGTCATTTCAGTAATGCCACAGGACGTGGCGTTTTTACCGATGCAGGTCAGTTAGCCGTTATGAACTCCTTACCGATTCCATGACATCCGCCGGAGGCATTAACTTCTTTCAGCGGATGTTTGGACACCCGCTGAAAGAAGTTAATGGGTGCTTTTCAACTATTATAAATTTGTTATGATACGTGAAATATAGAAGCTACGATTTTTACCTAAATCAAATATCTCCCCTGAATGGCTTAGTTTGATAAGTGGTCGAGTTGGTGCAAATTTATTTACAAACATTACTTCGCCTTGTTCCAGATTAGATAATTCAACTATTGTTCCTAGAGGAAGGTCGGCAACAATATCTATCAGTGCACGAACTACTTTAATATCAAACTTCCCAAATTCAGATTCATTAATCATCTCTATGACTTTAAAGGAAGATTGCTTAGCTCTATACACTCGCTCACAAGTCATTGCATGGAATACATCTGCAACCGCGATAATTTGAGCAAAAGTAGAAATATTAGCGATTTTTTCCCCTTTCGGATAACCACTACCATTTAAACGCTCATGGTGCTGGAAAATAGCCTCTTTCATCGTATCCTTTAAGATTGTTAAATCTTTGACCATATTATAACTATAAATCGGATGTTTATAAATTTCATCAAACTCCTGCTCTGTTAAGGTTGTTTTTTTATCGCGGATACGTGGATGAATTTTTGCCATTCCACAATCAGCTAATAACCCTCCAATTGCAACTTGAATTGTAATTCCCTTGTCATAGCCTAATTTTTGTGCAATCACCGAAGAAATCAATGCTGTCGCTACACTATGATGGTACAAATAGTCTTTTGGATTTGAATACTCATTTAATTCAAAAATGATTGTACGATCTTCTAAAACCATTTCTAATAATGGCAAAATGATTTTACGTGCTTTCGCAATATCTACCTTTGCACCAGCTTCCCAATTTTTAAATTCTTTTTTGAATTGTTCAACAGAATTGTCATAAATCTTTTTGAAAGTTGGAACAGATTCTATTGGAACAACTAAATCTGTTTCTTTTACCTCCGCTCGAGCCTCTATACCATCTTTATAAACAGGGACTCTTGAAATATTAAAAGCAAAAAAAACTTGTAAATGTTCATGGGAAATTATTGTGTTTTTAAAAATTATTGGGTAGTGCGTATTAGCAAAAATATCTTCTGAAATTACTTTACCAACGCGTAACTCTGAAATTGGGACATGTATAGTTTCCACGCAATTAACTCCTCTTCACTATTTCACTTGCTTAAACATAAGGTTAACTTCATTTTATCATGGAATTCAAAATAATTACTTATTTTTCATGATTTATGCTAAAAAAAAACCGATGAACGGCAACATGAGCTGTCGTCATCGGTCTTTTTATTATTCTTCTACTTGATCATTTTCTTCGTTAGAGTCTTCGTTAGAGTCTTCTTCTTTTTCAACCTTTGCTACAGTTGCAACAAGCTCTTCATCGCCTAAACGAATTAAACGAACTCCCTGTGTACTACGGCCAATTAATGAGATATCATTTACATCCATACGGATTAGCATGCCGTTAATTGTAATAAGCATTAAATCTTCTGAACCATCAACAGTTTTTACAGCTACCATTGGACCATTTTTATCAGTGATTTGAATTGTTTTTAATCCTACACCACCACGGCTCTGTAAACGATATTCCTCTTCAGAAGTACGTTTACCGTAACCTTTTTCTGTAACAACTAAAATTTCCTGTCCTGGTTCAATGATTTCCATACCAACTACTTCGTCACCATCACGTAGTTTAATACCTCGTACACCACCTGCAGTACGGCCCATTGAACGAATATCATCCTCTTGGAAACGTACAAGCATGCCATCACGAGTACCGATAATCACTTGTTTATCGCCATCTGTTAAACGAACAGAAATGAGATCATCATCTTCTCGTAAACTTATAGCTATTAAGCCGTTTGTACGGATGTTAGCAAATTGAGATACTGGTGTACGCTTTGTAATACCCGTCTTAGTAGTGAAGATAAAGTATGCATCTTCATCAAATGAACCAACACGGATCATTGCAGTTACTTTCTCACCTTTTTCAATATTGAGTAAGTTAACAATTGGTAAACCTTTCGCTGTACGACCGAATTCCGGAATCTCATAACCTTTTGCTCTAAATACTTTTCCTTTTGAAGTGAAAAATAAAATTGTATCGTGTGTAGATGTATTCATAAGATGCTCAACAAAATCATCTTCATTTGTGCCCATACCTTGTACACCACGACCACCACGTTTTTGACTGCGATATGTATTCGCAGCTAAACGTTTGATATAACCATTGTGCGTTAAAGTTACGACCGAATTTTCGACTGGGATTAAATCCTCGTCCTCAATCATTTCTAAACCGCCAGAAGTAATTTCAGTGCGTCGTTTATCGTTAAAGCGTTCTTTTAGTTCTACTATTTCAGTACGAATAATATCAACAATTTTAGTCTCATCCGCTAAAATCGCTTTTAATTCAGCAATTAATATTTGAAGCTCTTGATATTCTGCTTCAATTTTTTCACGCTCTAATCCGCTTAAACGAACTAAACGCATATCTAAAATCGCCTGTGCTTGACGTTCAGATAAATTGAATCGTTCCATTAATTGCGGTTTCGCTTCATCACCACTTCGCGAACCACGGATAATAGCAATAATTTCGTCGATATGATCAAGAGCAATGCGTAAGCCCTCTAAAATATGTGCACGATCTTCTGCTTTCCTTAAGTCAAATTCCGTACGACGACGAATAATAACCTTTTGATGCTCTAAATAATGATGCAGCATTTCTTTTAAGCCCATTACTTTAGGTTGACCATTTACTAATGACAGCATATTAATACCGAAGCTCGACTGCATGGCTGTTTGTTTATATAAATTATTTAAAACTACATTAGCATTTGCATCTTTACGAACTTCAATGACTACTCGCATACCACGTCGGTCAGATTCATCACGTAGGTTTGTAATACCATCAATTTTTTTATCGCGTACAAGCTCTGCTATTTTTTCAATAAGCTTAGCTTTATTTACTTGGTATGGTAATTCATGAACAAGAATTGTTTCTTTACCATTTGGTTTTTGTTCAATCTCTACCTTTGCGCGAATAATGATGGAGCCACGACCTGTTTCGTAAGCACGGCGAATACCGCTACGACCTAAAATTAATCCACCAGTTGGGAAATCAGGTCCTGGGATGATATCCATCAATTCTTCTGTTGTAATAGCAGGATTTTCAGAAAGTGCTATCACTGCATCTATCGTTTCACCAAGTTGATGTGGAGGAATATTTGTCGCCATACCTACCGCAATTCCTGCCGCTCCATTTACTAATAAGTTTGGATAGCGACTTGGAAGGACAACAGGTTCCTTTTCTGAACCATCATAGTTATCTGTATAGTCAATTGTGTCTTTATTGATATCACGAAGCATTTCCATTGCAATACGGGACATACGTGATTCTGTATAACGCATCGCTGCCGCTCCGTCACCATCGACAGATCCAAAGTTACCATGACCATCGACTAACATGTAACGATAGCTGAAATCTTGCGCCATACGTACCATTGCATCATAGATGGATGAGTCACCATGTGGATGGTATTTACCCATTACGTCCCCAACAATACGTGCTGATTTTTTGTACGCTTTATCTGCTGTATTCCCTAGCTCTTGCATGCCATATAAAATACGGCGATGTACAGGTTTTAATCCGTCTCGTACGTCTGGTAATGCACGAGAAACGATTACACTCATCGCATAATCGAGGAAGGATGTTTCAATTTCTTTTGTTATATTAATTCCTTTAACACCGGAGCGTTCTTGTTCTGACAAAGTGTAGACCTCCTCTCAAGAAAGATTAAATATCTAAATTAGCGTATACAGCATTTTCTTCGATAAATTGACGACGAGGTTCAACTTCATCGCCCATTAAACGCTCAAATGCTTGGTTTGCTTTAATTGCATCATCTAATTCTACTTGTAACAATGTGCGGTGCTCAGGATCCATTGTAGTTTCCCAAAGCTGCACTGCATTCATTTCCCCAAGACCTTTGTATCGTTGTACATTTGGTTTTGGCATTTTTGATAGTCGTTCTAAAATTTCTTTTAATGTTTCGTCATCATAGCAATACTCAACATGCTTACCTTGCTTAACTTGATAAAGAGGTGGCTGTGCAATATAAATATAACCTGCCTCTATGAGAGGTCGAAGGAAACGGAAGAAGAATGTTAACAGTAATGTGCGGATATGGGCACCATCAACATCGGCATCTGTCATAATAACGATTTTATGATAACGAGCCTTTTCTAAAGAAAACTCTTCACCAATACCTGTACCAAATGCTGTAATCATTGCACGGATTTCTGCATTCGATAAAATTTTATCTAAGCGTGCTTTTTCAACGTTAAGGATTTTACCACGTAACGGTAAGATTGCTTGGAAATGTCGGTCACGTCCAGATTTTGCTGAACCTCCGGCAGAATCACCCTCAACGATATAAATTTCACATTCAGATGGATTTGTTGATGAACAGTCAGCTAATTTACCTGGTAAACTTGATACTTCAAGGGCATTTTTGCGACGTGTAAATTCACGTGCTTTTTTAGCAGCGACACGTGCACGAGCAGCCATTAAACCTTTTTCTACAACTTTACGAGCGACAGTTGGATTTTCTAACATAAATCGTTCAAAACCATCTGAGAATAAGGAGTTAGTAATTTGGCTAACTTCAGAGTTACCAAGCTTTGTTTTTGTTTGTCCTTCAAATTGTGGATCAGGATGCTTAACGGAAACAATAGCTGTTAACCCTTCACGAACATCCTCACCAGTAAGGTTTGCATCTGATTCTTTTAATAGTCCGTTTTTTCGTGCGTAATCATTAATAACACGTGTCAGAGCTGTTTTAAAACCAGACTCATGTGTACCGCCTTCATACGTATTAATGTTATTAGCAAATGAAAAAATATTAGAAGAGAATCCAGCATTATATTGCATAGCAATTTCAACTGAAATACCATCCTTTTCCCCAAGAACATCAATTGGTTCATGGATAGGCTCTTTAGATTGATTCAAATGCTCTACATAAGAACGGATACCACCTTCATAATGATACGTAGTAGAACGTTCCTCACCTTCGCGTTCATCAGCAATTGTAATCCTGATACCACGATTCAAATAAGCTAATTCACGAATTCGATGTGCTAAAATATCATATTCATAAACTGTAGTCTCTTTAAAAATTTCAGGATCTGCTTTAAAACGTGTAGTTGTTCCATTACGATCTGAATCACCAATAATCATTAGCTCTTGAACAGTTTTCCCACGTTCAAATTTAATTTCATGAATATGACCCTCACGATGAACTTGAACAATCGTCTCAATTGATAGAGCATTTACAACAGACGCCCCTACACCATGAAGACCACCAGATACTTTGTATCCTCCACCGCCAAACTTACCGCCAGCATGGAGCACTGTCATAATAACTTCAACAGCAGGCTTACCCATTTTCTCTTGTATACTTACCGGAATACCACGACCATTGTCTTCTACACGAATCCAATTGTCTTTTTCTATCGTTACTTGTATATCTGTACAAAATCCTGCAAGTGCTTCATCAATACTATTATCAACAATTTCCCATACTAAATGGTGAAGACCTTTAGAGCTTGTTGAACCGATGTACATCCCTGGTCTTTTACGTACTGCTTCTAAACCTTCTAATACCTGTATCTGATCGGCTTCATAAGCTTGATTTTGTAAACCTTCGTTCTCTATAGCCACGGCTTTCATCTACTCCTTCATAACATCATTGTGTGTAAATGAATGAACAGTCAACCGAGCTGACTATTACCATTCTTTTGTAATCTAAAAAACTCCCCGGGCTAACTTTCTTCAATCGCTCCTTGTTTCACGTGAAACAGCTGTGCATGCTCCATCGTTTCATGATGAATTCCATCAACACTTGTAGTCGTAACAAAGGTTTGAACTTCACCTTGAATGGTATTTAATAAATGCGATTGGCGATAATCGTCGAGTTCCGACAATACATCATCTAAAAGTAGTATGGGTGTTTCATTTGTTTCTTGTTTAATTAACTCGATTTCAGCAAGTTTTAATGAAAGAGCGGTTGTACGTTGCTGGCCTTGTGAACCATATGTCTGAACATCATAGCCATTTACCAAAAACTGTAAATCGTCTCGATGCGGACCAACTAGTGTTACACCTCGATCAAATTCACGCTCCTTAGCTTCTATTAGCTTTTTATGCAAGAAGCCTTCAATTTCACTAGAAGTAAGTTCTTTTTCAATACCAGCTACTGTGCGGTATTTAATAACTAACGTTTCTTTCCCTTGTGAAATACCTGCGTGAATTGGCTCTGCCCACTCCTGCAATAAATCCATAAATTGAAATCTTTTTCGAATAATTTGGGTAGCTGCGTGAATATATTGTTCATTATAAACTTCGTACATCACGTCATCTGGCATTCTTTTACCTTGATTCATTTTTAAAAAATGGTTACGTTGCTTTAAAATTTTTTGAAAGGTTAATAAATCATGTAAATAGACAGGCGAAATTTGCCCAATCTCCATATCAATAAAACGTCGGCGTATTTGCGGACTTCCCTTTACAACGTTTAAATCTTCGGGTGCAAACATCACGACATTCATTTGGCCAATATAATGACTGAGTCGACTTTGTTCTATATGATTTATCTTACCTTTTTTGCCTTTTTTCGTAATCGTAAGCTCAATCGGTAAAATACCATGCCGTTTTTGAACGGCCCCTTCTATTTTACCATAGTCTGAATCCCAACGTATTAATTCTTTATCGTTCGTCGTTCGATGGGATTTAGCCATCGCTAATACGTAGATAGATTCCATAACATTTGTTTTTCCTTGAGCATTTTCACCAATAAAAACATTAATTTTTGGAGAGAAGTTTAAAGCTAAGGCATCATAGTTACGGTAATTTGTAAGTTTTAACTGCTCTATGTGCATAATTTACTGTCCAGTGGTTCCAATGATACGAAATCGACCACATCCAGGAATATTTACAATGTCACCGTCACGTAATTTACGACCGCGGCGATCATCTACTTCTCCATTTACATATACTTCATTTTCGTGTAAAAACCACTTCGCCATGCCACCAGAGCTAATGGCATCAGTCATTTTTAAAAGTTGCCCTAATGTGACAAACTCTACATCAATTTCAATGTCCTTCATAGTTGAGTTCCCCTCCAAATACAGACTGTCTATCTCTCTATCATACCTAAATATTCGCCATAAGTAAAAAAAGATAGCCGCAACTAGCGACTATCAGTACATTTTTCAAAGTCCTTTGAGTTTGAAATTATGGAGTTTATTATCTCCAACAAAAATTGTTTATTTCTTTCAACCGCTTCCGTACACAATAAGGCCTCTGCTTAATTGATTTTTTAATAAGTACGTACAGGTAAAATCAACTGTAAAATAGCATCGTCATGAACTGAACGTAAAATAAACGGTCTCATTGCTCCTGTAAATTGAATGACTACATCTTGACCATCTATTGCTTTCAAAGCTTCCATCATGTATTTCGCACTGAAAGAAATTTTTAAGTTCTCCCCTTCTAACGACTCAACAGGAATTTCCTCTTGAACCTTACCGATTTCTGGAGAATTAGAAGAAACTTCGACAGCTTGATTATCTAAAATCTCAAAACGTACAACATTATTACGATCGCCACGAGCAACAAGAGATGCACGATCGATCGCTTGTAGTAACGATTTACCGTTAATTGTTAGATTTGTTTGATACTCTTCTGGAATTAAACGTGATGTATCTGGGTAGTTACCTTCAAGTAAGCGAGAGAAGAATAATACTTCTCCAGTTTTAAATAACACTTGCTGGCTTGTCATAACAATTTGCACAAGATTTGTAGAATCCTCTAAAACTTTATTTAACTCATTTAAGCTTTTACCAGGAATTACAACGCTATGTTCAACCTCAGGTAAATTGTCCAGTTGAACTTTACGTCTTGCCAAACGGTGGCTATCTGTTGCAACACAGATTAATGTTTCATTTTTTATCTGCCAGTTTACACCTGTCAACACCGGTCTACTTTCTGAAGTGGCAACAGCGAATACTGTTTCACGGATAATCGACTTTAATAGATCTGCAGGAATAGTAAATTTTTGATCCTCTGTTAATTCGGGTAATAAAGGATATTCAGTAGCATCAGAGCCAATTAAGTGGAATTCAGATTTACCTGAACGGATATGAGTCTGGAAACCAGTTGTTACTTGAATTTCAACCTCATTTGTTGGTAACTTACGTACAATTTCATTAAACATACGAGCTTGTACAACAATTGATCCTGTTTCTGTAATATGAATTATTTGTTGACCATCTTCTTCAACTGGAATAAATGTTTGGATCGTAATATCAGCGTCACTACCTGTTAAACGAATACCCTCATCTGTTACATCAATTTTAATCCCCGTTAAAATCGGAATAGTAGTTTTAGAACTTACGGCTTTCATGACATCATTTAAACCCTCTAATAAACGGTCACGTAAAATATCAAATTTCATTCGTTTTCCCTCACATATTTATATTATTTATTTATATAAAATAAAAAAGATATAGTAATAGGCCCTGTGGATTTGTGGATAAGTCTTTTCAAGTGAATAAAATCAGTCTATCCACATGTAGATAGACTGTGTATAAGTTTGTGTTTAAACGTTGGTGTTGTCCACAGCATTATTTTCCTAGCATGCTTCGAATTTGTTTAATATCTTGCTGGAGCTGAACGTCATTTTTCAACATAGAAGATATTTTTTCGTGAGCATGGATAACAGTAGTATGGTCACGTCCACCAAATTCTTCACCAATTTTCGGCAGCGAAAAATCTGTTAATTCGCGAGATAAAAACATGGCGACTTGACGCGGGAAGGCAATTAACTTTGTACGTTTTTTCGCGGAAAAATCCTCTAAACGAATGTTAAAATGCTCTCCTACTGCATTTTGAATGTCTAATATCGTGACAGTTCGTGGCTTTGAATTAGGAATAATATCCTTTAATGCTTCAGCAGCCAAAGTCGCATTAATATCCTTGTTAACAAGTGATGAATAGGCTACGACGCGAATAAGCGCACCTTCAAGCTCCCGAATATTGGAGTCAATCTGGTTCGCAATATAGAGCATGACTTCATTTGGCACTTCTAGACCATCAGCCTTTGCTTTTTTTCGAAGAATGGCGATACGAGTTTCCAAATCAGGAGGTGCAATATCGGTAATTAGTCCCCATTCGAATCGAGAACGTAAACGATCTTCCAATGTCGGTATTTCCTTAGGAGGACGGTCACTGGAAATAACAATTTGTTTCGATTCTTCATGCAATGTATTAAAAGTGTGGAAAAATTCTTCCTGAGTTGATTCTTTTCCAGCTAGAAATTGAATATCATCAATTAGCAGTACATCTACATTGCGATATTTATTGCGAAAATCAAGTGCCTTATTATCTCGAATTGAGTTAATAAATTCATTTGTAAATTTTTCAGATGATAAATATACCACCTTTGCATTTGGATTATGTTCCAGTACATAATGACCAATCGCATGCATTAAGTGTGTTTTGCCAAGCCCTACTCCCCCATAGATAAAAAATGGGTTATAAGCCTTCGCAGGCGCTTCTGCGACAGCTAGAGAGGCAGCATGTGCAAAGCGGTTACCAGAGCCAATAACAAACGTATCAAAAGTATACTTCGGGTTTAACATACCTGGTGAAATATCATGGTGATCGTTATTTTTTGCTTGGATAATCGGCGCTGGTAAATCGAAATCGTCCGAATCCTGGTTTTTTTGAACAACAAACTTAATAAGCAAGTCTTCGCCTGTAAGCTCCGTTAATATACCTGTAATCAAATGAATATAATGATTTTCAAGCCAGTCTCGAGCAAACGAATTGGGCGCAGCGATTGTCACAGTAGAACCACTACCATTGTAGGAAAGTAGTTTAGTAGACTTTAGCCACGTTTCGAAGCTTGGTTTAGAAATTTTTTGTTCAACTTGAGCCAGGACATTATTCCATAGTTCTTCTAAATGTTCCAAGCTGCTAATCTCCTTTACAGTTCAATACAATTACAATAATAAAAGCGCATTTATAGAAACGGTAAATACGTTCATTTTACAACTAATCCACAAACTCACAAGTTGTGGATAAAAGTTAACCAAAGGCTGTGATAAAAATTATCCACAGCATATCAACAGTTGTGGATAAAATAAAAGTTCATTTCAGTTTTCAACAAAGTGAAGCACAGATATCGTATCAGAAAAACAAAGCTATTTCAATAGTTTGTGAAACTTATCCACATACCTTTTATTTATGCACTTCTGAGTTGTCCACAAGGTCTGCTTATGTGAAAAAGGTGTAGATAAACGTTGTGGATAAAAAAATATGCAAAAAATACTATACACAACTCTGTGTAAAAAAAACAAGTATTCTGTGGATAATTTATATTTGTTTCAGTAGAAGATGATCGTAGTAAAAGATAGACATAGATTCGCTTAAATATAGAAATTTATAAAATTCATTGACAAAATCACTAGTTACTTTATATAATATTCAGGTCTGTATGTTGAAAAATTCAACTCAATCAGGAGGTGTCTATATAAATGAAACGTACTTACCAACCAAAAAAACGTAAGCACAGCAAAGTTCACGGTTTCCGCGCACGTATGAGCACGAAAAACGGTCGCAAAGTTCTTGCTGCTCGCCGTCGTAAAGGAAGAAAAGTATTATCAGCATAAAATAAGTCCACTGAGACACATCAGTGGTCTTTTTTTTCTTTATTTTTGGTAAACCTAGAAATGAGGATCAAAGGATATTATCGAGTAGCAGGTGAAAGTAATGAAAAAACGCCAAAGAGTGAAAAAAAACGATGATTTTCAAAAGGTGTTTAAAAAAGGTAAATCTTTCGCTAATCGTCAGTTTGTCGTATATCTTTTAGAAAAAGAGGGACAAACAGAATTTCGTGTAGGATTATCGGTTAGTAAAAAGCTTGGGAATGCAGTAACACGCAACCAGATCAAACGCTATATTCGACAAAGTATTCATGAATTAAAGGATGAGTTAAAGTCGAATATGGACTATGTTATTATCGCCAGACAACCGGCGGCCACTATGGATTTTCATGAAGTAAAACAGGGTTTGCAGCATGTACTACGAATCGCAAAAGTATTAAAGAAGACGTAATATGGATGGCAACCAAAGTGGTGAATAGAAGCGTTTCTGCGCGAAAGTGAAATCGCTGAAAATACTCACCGGGGTATTTTATAAATGGATTTTCACTGCAATATATGAATTATTAGTAACATTACTTAGTAAATATGTGCACATTGTTAGAATATTTAGTAGAGTGAAACGTTATATGCATGATAAAATAACTGATAACTTTATTCAGTAGCAGGAAACTGTAAATGTCTAAAGAAGAGAACGCATATAGTTTTAGAAAAAGTGAATAGTATTTGTAGGGGGAAAAAGGTTGAAGAAACAACTTTGGGTAATTCTGTCGCTAGCATCTGTAGCATTACTACTATCTGGTTGTACAGAATTCAAAGAACCAATCTCCAAAGAAAGCACAGGCTTCTGGAATGAATTCATTGTTTGGCCATTAGTGTCAGTGATTAAATACTTTGCTGATTTGCTTGGTTCATATGCATGGGGGATCATTGTTGTAACGATTATTATTCGTTTAGCCATTCTTCCATTGATGATTAAACAAACAAAGAGCTCTAAAAAAATGCAAGAAATTCAGCCGAAATTGAAGGAATTGCAAAAGAAGTATGCTTCTAAGGATGCACAGACACAGCAACAGTATCAGCAAGAAATGATGAAGCTTATGGGTGAGTCTGGTGTCAATCCACTTGCTGGATGTTTACCTGTCTTCATTCAAATGCCAATTTTGATTGGTTTCTACCATGCGATTAGTCGTATGAATGCTACACCTGCTTTTGATTTAGGGAATTTCTTTATTTTCCCGTTAGCACATCCTGCGCCGGCATTAGCAATTACGGCTGGTTTAATGCAATTTATCGTTTTACGTACGGGCCCAGCGATGGATAACCCTCAAATGAAAATAATGATGTACATTATGCCGTTTATGATTATTTCTTTCGGTATGGCATTGCCAGCAGCACTATCATTATACTGGGTAATCGGTAACATTATTTCGATTATGCAAAACCTGTATATTTATAAACCTTGGAAAAAAGATAAAACACAACCTGCTCAAAATGGAGGGGCTAAAAAGTGAAACAACTTACGCAAATAGGCGCAACAACACAAGAAGCGATCTCATTGGCGTTACAGAAACTTGGCAAAACCCGTGAACAAGTAGATGTTGAAGTTTTACAAGAAGGTAAAAAAGGATTTTTAGGTTTTGGGGCACGATCTGCAGAAGTTCGTGTAACAGTAAAGGAAGTACAGGTTCGACCAACAATTGAAGAAGAAAAAGCTGAACAGCAAAATACGACTCAATTTGTCGAACCAACAGTAATAGATGATGTTGAAGCAATAAGTTCACAAGTTTCTGAACAACCAAGTGATATCGAAGCTGTTCAACAAGTCGTAGAGGAACAAAAAGAGGAAGAAGAAACCTCGGTAAATCCAATTGAAGAAGCAAAGGCTTACGTAGTAAATATTGCTGAACAATTAGATATTCATGATCTTGAAATTGAAACGACACGTGAAGGGAAATATGTATTATTTCAATTGAAGAGCGAGAAAGCTGCACTGCTAATAGGGAAACGTGGTCAAACATTAAATTCCTTGCAGCAATTAACACAACTTGTGTTAAATAAAAGTGCCAAGCAGTTCTTAATGGTGAAATTAGACGTAGAAAACTATCGTGAACGTCGTCAAGTAGCTTTGGAGTTACTAGCAGATCGTATGGCGGATAAAGCACTTCGCTTAAATCAGCGTGTGACATTCGAGCCAATGCAGTCGTACGAAAGAAAAATTATCCATAATCAATTGGCAAACCGCTTTGATATTGAAACATATTCAGAAGGAACGGAGCCTAATCGTTATTTAGTCATTGAACCTGTAAAGAACGGTTAAACTTCGTAAAAAACATACAGACAAAAAAATCTAAAGTCATTTTATCGTCATGATAAAATGACTTTTTTATGTTGTTGAAAAACTATTATGTCAGTGAAATTAAGGTGTTCTATTAAAGAAAGTATGGCTCTTCGGCAAAACGAGGGGTTGATTTCCGTTCCGACTGGGCGCTTTCCTGGGGGCGTCCGATGAGCCGCTTCACTCGCGTTGCTCGCTCCAGGGTCTCGGGCCAGCATGATGTTGGTCACGAAGGCGTTATCACAGGACGTGATGGTTTTAGCCTTCGTTCCTCTATTGCTAATCCCCAAGGAGTCGCCCAGCCTCCACTCCAATCAACCACCTTACATTTGCATATATCTTCTGGCATGACACTAATATATTAAAATGAAACTTCAGCAATGTTTTATCTATGCGAAAGCAAAGCGACAGTAATAACAGATATACAATCACTTCACTGCAATAAGTCTATTTTGTTCGATTATGGTGAATAGCCATAGTGTTCACTCATGAATTGAATAAAATTTATAAAAGTTCTATGCTATCGTTGATTGGAGTGGAAGGCTACTCGACTCCCGTGGGAAAGCGAGACAGGCGAGACCCTGCACGGAGCGAAAGCGGAGGAAGCGGCTCGCCGCTCGCCCACAGGAAAGCGAGTAGCCTAGAACGGAAATCACCCTCATTTAAAGCGCCACAACATTTACAAAGATTCCATCGACCATTTTGATTTTTTATCTGTTAAATCAACTAATTATAAGATTTTTAATTGTGGACAACAGAGGGTATAGTTTTCGTTTAGGTTAAAGATTTAATGTTCTAGCATTCGCAATTCTTGTCGAAATACGTGCTATAATGTAGAGCTTTCTTATTATCCACAATTGGAAATGATACTTACTTTAGATTTTGCAGAAAATATGTTAGTCTAAGGTGTTAGTAAGTATTGGTCGGTTTTATTTATCCACATGTGGATAACGTTAAGGAGGTCATTAAATGGAGTTCGATACAATTGCTGCGATATCCACACCTATGGGTGAAGGAGCTATTGCTATTGTTCGTTTAAGTGGGGACGAAGCAGTTGCGATTGCAGATAAAATATTCAGATCGCCTGGTGGTAAAAGTTTAACAACGAAGGCTTCACATACAATTCATTATGGACATTTGGTCGATCCAAAAACAAATGAGGTTGTAGAGGAAGTAATGCTGTCATTAATGTGCGGACCTAAAACATTCACTCGTGAGGATGTAATAGAAATTAACTGTCACGGGGGACTAGTTTCGGTGAACCGTGTATTAAAGTTAGCATTAACAAATGGAGCAAGACTCGCAGAGCCAGGTGAATTTACAAAACGCGCATTCTTAAATGGACGTATCGATTTATCACAGGCTGAAGCAGTCATGGATTTAATAAGAGCAAAAACTGATAGAGCGATGAATGTAGCGTTGGGACAAATGGACGGTAAATTATCACGTTTAATTGGTGACTTACGCCAAGCATTACTAGAGACATTAGCGCAAGTAGAGGTTAATATAGATTATCCGGAGTATGATGATGTAGAAGAGATGACGGTACCAGTATTAGTAGAAAAATGTACATGGGTACGAAATGAAATTATTAAACTTTTGCAAACATCTTCTCAGGGGAAAATATTACGAGAGGGTCTATCAACTGTTATTTTAGGCCGCCCAAACGTTGGGAAATCTTCTCTTTTAAATAGTTTAGTACAGGAGAATAAGGCTATTGTGACAGATATAGCAGGTACAACTCGTGATATTATAGAAGAGTACGTGAATGTACGTGGTGTTCCGCTTCGTTTAGTCGATACAGCTGGTATTCGAGAGACAGAGGATATCGTTGAACGAATTGGTGTTGAACGTTCACGTGAGGCGTTGCGTGGCGCAGATTTAATTTTATTTGTTTTAAACTACGCAGAGGAATTGACTGCCGAGGATGAGCGCCTATTCGAAACAATTAAAGCGATGGATTACATCGTTATTGTCAATAAAACAGATCTACCGCAAAAAATTGATGTAGCACGCGTCAAAGAGCTAGCAGGCAATCATCGCGTTGTGACAACTTCTCTTTTACAGGAAGAAGGCATCGCAGAGCTAGAGGAAGCGATTGCCGCGTTGTTCTTTGAAGGGCAAATTGAAGCGGGCGATTTAACATATGTTTCAAATGCAAGACATATTGCATTACTTCATCAAGCACAAGCAACGGTCGAGGATGCATTAGCTGGAGCACAAGCTGGTGTACCTGTTGATATGGTGCAAATAGATGTCACTAGAACTTGGGAAATACTTGGTGAAATTATTGGCGACACAGTACAAGAAAGCCTAATCAATCAGTTATTTTCACAGTTCTGCTTAGGAAAATAATTTTACTAAAGAAAGGAAGATACGAGCTATGCCAACAAATTATGAGGCAGGCACGTTTGATGTTATCGTAATTGGCGCAGGTCACGCAGGATCTGAAGCTGCACACGCTGCTGCCAAAATGGGTGCTAACACACTGATGTTAACAATCAATTTAGATATGATTGCATTTATGCCATGCAATCCTTCCATTGGTGGTCCTGCCAAAGGAATCGTAGTACGAGAAATTGACGCATTAGGTGGCGTCATGGGGAAAGTTATTGATAAAACGCATATTCAAATGCGGATGTTAAATACAGGGAAAGGTCCTGCTGTGCGTGCATTACGTGCGCAAGCGGACAAAGTTTTATACCAACAAGAAGTGAAACGCATGTTGGAGGAAACTGAAAACTTAACAATGCACCAAGGAATGGTGGAAGAGCTAATAATTGAAGACGGGGAAGTAAAAGGTGTTATTACACAAATTGGTGCTATTTATCGCGCTAAAACAGTTGTTATCACAACAGGTACCTTCCTTCGCGGTGAAATCATTATTGGTGACGTAAAATATTCAAGTGGTCCTAATAACCAACAACCGTCCATTCGTTTAGCTGATAACTTAAAAGAGCTTGGTTTTGACCTTGTGCGTTTTAAAACAGGTACTCCACCACGAGTGAATAACCGTACAATTGATTATGATAAAACAGAGATTCAACCAGGAGATGATGTTCCACGTGCATTCAGCTTTGAAACGACTGAATTCATCATGGATCAGCTACCTTGCTGGTTAACTTATACAAGCCTAGAAACACATGAAATTATCGAGGCAAACCTACATCTTTCACCGATGTACTCAGGGATGATTAAAGGTACGGGACCACGTTATTGCCCTTCTATTGAAGACAAGGTTGTGCGATTTAACGATAAACCGCGCCACCAAATTTTCTTAGAGCCAGAAGGTCGCAATACACGTGAAGTATATGTACAAGGTTTATCAACTAGCTTACCAGAGCATGTACAAACACGTTTATTAAAATCAATTCCTGGCTTAGAAAAAGCAGAAATGATGCGTGCTGGCTATGCTATTGAGTACGATGCAATCGTGCCAACACAATTGTGGCCAACTTTAGAAACAAAGCGTATTAAAGGTTTGTATACTGCTGGTCAAATCAACGGAACATCAGGTTACGAGGAAGCGGCTGCTCAAGGCTTTATGGCTGGGATGAACGCTGCTGCTAACGTGCTGGGTAAAGAAGAATTAATCTTAAATCGTTCAGATGCTTATATTGGCGTATTAATTGATGATCTAGTAACAAAAGGAACAAATGAACCGTATCGCTTACTAACATCTCGTGCAGAATATCGTTTACTACTTCGTCATGATAACGCTGATTTACGTTTAGTAGAGCTAGGTTATAATATGGGAATGCTTACTGCGGAAAGATATGCAAAATTCAATGAGAAAAAAGAGCTGATTGATAACGAAATTGCACGTCTTCGTGAAGTAATTATTAAACCAAATGAAGCAACACAAGCTGCTATTCGCTCTGTAGGCGGCAGTGAGTTAAAAGATGGTATTCGTGGAGCGGATTTATTAAAACGTACAGAAATGCATTATGATTTAATTTCTTCGTTAATTCCAGCAGACATAGAGCTTTCGGATGAAGTGAAGGAACAAATTGAAATTCAGCTTAAGTATGAAGGTTATATTGAAAAAGCATTGCAACAAGTTGAAAAGCTTCATAAAATGGAAAATAAAAAAATCCCTGAAAATATTGATTATGACGCTATTTCAGGTCTAGCCACAGAAGCTCGACAAAAATTAAAACAAGTTACACCACTTTCCATTGCTCAAGCATCGCGAATCTCTGGTGTAAACCCAGCAGATATTTCGATATTACTTGTTTATATTGAGCAAGGTAAAATTGCACGCGTCAGCGGTGAATAATTAACAGTAAAGTGAATAAGAGGCGGGCATACCTTTGTGCCCGCTTCCTATTTTTAAGGCTATACTATTTTTACATAGTTGATGAGTACATGCTTACAAATCAATAATAGGGATAGTCAAGCCAGTTAGAAAAAGGAGACTTTACATGAACGAACAACAATTTATCGAGGCTCTGAAAGAGAAGGGCATTGAACTTTCTGAAAAGCAGATGGCTCAATTCAAAAAATATTTTGAGCTACTTGTTGAGTGGAATGAAAAGATGAACTTAACTGCTATTACTGATTTAGAAGGTGTTTATTTAAAGCACTTTTATGATTCGATTAGTGCCTCTTTCTATTTTGATTTTACAAAAGTGACGACAGTTTGTGATGTTGGAGCAGGTGCTGGATTCCCGAGTATTCCAATTAAAATCTGCTTCCCACATTTACATGTAACAATTGTCGATTCTTTAAATAAAAGAATTACATTTTTAAATCATTTAAGTGATGAGTTACAATTAGAGAATATGCATTTTGTACATGCACGTGCAGAGGAATTTGCTCAAAATGCGAAATATCGTGAACAGTTTGATGTTGTAACAGCTCGTGCGGTAGCCCGATTATCGGTCTTATCGGAGTTATGTGTACCACTAGCAAAGCAAGGTGGCTATTTTGTTGCTTTAAAAGCAGCAGCTGGTGCGGAAGAGTTAAAAGATGCAAAAAAAGCATTGGCTACATTAGGGGTTGCACTAAACGAAGAATTTTCT
Source organism: Lysinibacillus sp. NPDC092081 (assembly GCF_044755845.1). Taxonomy (NCBI): domain Bacteria; kingdom Bacillati; phylum Bacillota; class Bacilli; order Caryophanales; family Bacillaceae; genus Lysinibacillus; species Lysinibacillus sp. NPDC092081. The sequence continues at coordinate 162,782 of NZ_JBIVRU010000008.1, read as the reverse complement.
TTCCAGCTACCTGTTGAAGAAAGTGACCGTATTTTATATATCTTTGATAAAATAAAAGGAACACCCAAAAAATATCCGCGTAAACCAGGTGTACCAAATAAAACACCGATTCAATAATTAGTGTTTCATGTGAAACTTCTCAAAGTAGAAAATATTTTTTCTATTTTGAGCATACATACTAGTTATGGATGGTTCACGCAAATGACATCTATGAACTATATACATTTTAAGAAATATAATAAATAATAATAGAATAAAACAGAGCAAGATAGTTACTTAAAGGTGGTGCCACTTGGATGAAAAGTCCTTTTTCACGTTTTTTTGGAGGCGGGAATAAAACTGAGCCTATTGTGAAAAATGAAGTAGAACAAGCAGAGACGGTTCATGCAACAGAAGAGGTTATAAAGTTGCCTATTGATCAAATTGTGCCTAACCGTTTTCAGCCACGTACTATTTTTGATGATGAAAAAATTGAAGAATTATCAAGAACCATTCATACGCATGGTGTGATTCAGCCAATCGTTGTACGTAAAACAGCAGAAAATCAATATGAAATCATTGCTGGTGAACGTCGTTATCGAGCAATGAAAAAGCTACAATGGACAGAAGTTCCGGCAATTATAAGAAATTTAACTGATAAGGAAACAGCCTCTATCGCGTTAATTGAGAACCTACAGCGTGAGGAATTAACAGCAATTGAAGAAGCTGTTGCCTATCAAAAATTATTAGAGCTTCATGAGCTGACACAAGAAGCTTTAGCCCAACGACTTGGAAAAGGACAATCCACGGTAGCCAATAAATTACGTTTATTAAAGCTGCCTGAAGAAGTGCAGCAAGCTATTTTGAAGCGTGAAATCTCTGAACGACATGCACGAGCATTAATTGCAATTAAAGATCAGCCATTACAGCTAGAAGTTTTACAACAAGCGATTGAAAATGATTGGAACGTTCGTCAGTTAGAAGAGCAGATTTATTCTTTATTACATCCAGAGGCAGAAGTTCAAGAAGAAGCGGAACCGAAGAAAGTAAAGCCGAAACGTAAGGCCATTAGTAAAGACGTACGCATTGCTTTAAATACGATTAAACAATCGTTATCTATGGTAACAAAGAGCGGTATAACAGTTAAGACTGAAGAAGAAGATACAGAGGAATATTATCAAATTACAGTGAAAATACCTAAAAAGAAAAAGTCTTAAGTCGTGATTGAAGTTATATTAGAAAAACAAAAAAATGACTTTTATATCTCTGTACAAAGGAGGCATTTCAGTAATATTTCTGAGATGTCTCCTTTTTTTCATATATTCTTAATATTTTATACAACTATTTTCTGTTTTTTTGATAGAATGAAAGTAAGATAGAGGTATTTAACTTCTTTCTGCAATTGTTTTTTGTACCGAAAGCGTAGCGACAGGTACAGAAGTCTCTCGCCTCTATAAGTGGTAAGATGAATGCGGGTTTAAGTTACTTTTCAGCGGGTGTCCAACCATCCGCTGAAATAGAGGAACTCAGTCTAAGAACGCCACGTCCTGTGGCAATGACTGAGTGACCAACTTCGTGTTGGCCTAAAGCCTCCGGCGGACGTCACGGATTCGGAAAGGAGTGCTTAGAGGACGTTAGCCTAAAATCATCGCATCCATGCGATAACGGCTAACTGACCTGCATCGGTAAAAACGCCACGTCTTGTGGCATTACCGAAATGACCGACATCGTGTCGGCCCTCACGCAGGCCTAAGCACAAAGCCGAATCCGGACACAATTATGCCGAGGCATAATTGATCAGTGATTTTACAAATGATTTGTCAAAGTGAACTTTGATAGATGAAAGCAGGTGCTTTTAAATGGGTAGAATTATAGCAATCGCCAATCAAAAGGGTGGCGTAGGAAAAACAACGACGTCGGTCAATTTGAGCGCTTGTCTAGCATATTTAGGGAAAAAAGTGCTCTTAATCGATACTGATCCACAAGGAAATACAACAAGTGGACTTGGTGTTAATAAAGGAGATCTTCAAGGCTGTATTTATGATGTATTGATTGATGATGAAAACGTTGAAAATGTCATTCAACAAACAAATGTCGAAAACTTAGCAATCGTTCCAGCAACCATTTCACTAGCAGGAGCAGAAATTGAGTTAGTTTCGACAATTTCCAGAGAAGTACGTTTAAAGCATGCACTTCAAGATGTAAAAGAAGACTATGATTATATTATTATTGATTGCCCGCCTTCGTTAGGGCTACTAACAATTAATGCTTTAACTGCTTCGGATGCGCTTATTATTCCTGTACAGTGCGAATATTACGCATTAGAGGGGTTAAGTCAATTGTTATCAACTGTCCGTTTAGTACAAAAACATTTAAATCAGCAATTATACATTGACGGTGTATTATTGACGATGCTTGATGCAAGAACAAACCTAGGCTTACAAGTTATTGATGAAGTAAAAAAATATTTCCAAGATAAAGTATACAAAACAATTATTCCTCGTAATGTGCGATTAAGTGAGGCTCCAAGTCATGGGCAGCCTATTATCATTTATGACGCAAAATCAAGAGGTGCAGAAGTGTATTTAGAGATGGCGAGGGAAGTGATTAAAAATGGCTAAAGGTTTAGGAAGAGGCATAGGTGCGTTATTTCCTGGAGAGTCTTTAGAACAAAGTGGGCAAGTGGAAGAAATACAATTAGAGCTTATCGTCGCAAACCCATTTCAGCCTCGTAAAATTTTCGATGAAGAAGCTTTACAAGAATTAGCTGACTCTATACAAGAACATGGTATTTTACAGCCAATTGCTGTCCGTAAAAAAGGCCGTAAATATGAAATCGTTGCTGGAGAACGCCGCTATAGAGCGACCCAATTAGCAGGCTTAGAGGTTATTCCGGCTATTATAAAAGAGCTATCAGATGCGCAAATGATGGAACTAGCTATTTTAGAAAATCTGCAGCGTGAAGATTTGACAGTTATTGAAGAGGCTGAGGCATATCAAAGCTTAATGGAAAACTTACATTTAACACAGGAAGAGTTATCCAAAAGATTAGGGAAGAGTAGACCGCATATTGCTAATCATGTTCGTTTACTTGCATTACCAGAGGATGTTCGTGAGTTTATGAATGATGGAACACTATCGATGGGACAAGGACGAGCATTATTAGGATTAAAAAATAAAAAAAGAATATCAGAAGTGGCAAATAAGGTCATTAAACAAGGGTTAAATGTACGGCAAGTTGAAATGTTAGTACACAATTTAAATGAAGAAGTTTCACGTGAAACAACTCAACCAAAGAAAAAGGATATATTCGTTGCAGCTAAGGAATCACAGTTACGTGATTATTTTGGAACGAATGTACAAATTAGGAAAGCGAATAATAAGGGTAAAATTGAAATTGAATTTTACTCTGAAGATGATTTAGAACGCATTTTAGAAATATTAAATTTGCAGGAAGAGTAAGATAAATATCGATAACGTAATCAGAGCGCCGAACTACAAGGCGCTCTCTATTTTTCTAGAGAGAAGGAAGGGTTGGGATGTGGTATTACTAGGGGCATTAATTAACGCTCTGCTTATTATGGCAGGTGCATTGGTAGGACGCATTTTTAAAAATATACCTGAATCGATGAAGTCCACTGTATTATCTATTATCGGTTTAGCAGTTGCGCTTTTAGGGATTAAAATGGGATTTGAAAGTGATAATTTTATTATTTTAATGATAAGTTTAGTAGTAGGTACAGTAATTGGTGAATGGCTAGATTTAGATAAGCAAATGAATAGACTTGGACAATGGGTAGAATCTTTATTCAGTAAAAATCGTACTGATAATAATCAAATTGGCATAGCAGAAGGTTTTGTAACGGCCTCTTTAATATTTGTAGTTGGCTCTATGGGCGTCATTGGTGCACTCGATAGTGGTCTGCGTAATGATCATAATATACTTATTACGAAAGGATTAATCGATGGATTTATATCGATAATATTAGCATCTACATTAGGTATTGGAGTGCTATTATCTGCATTCCCTGTATTCGTCTATCAAGGAATAATTGCACTTTTTGCAGGTGTTATCAGCTCTTTTATACCAGATGCTGCACTACAAATGTTTATTCATGAAATGACTGCTGTAGGCGGTGTTATGATTTTTGCCATTGGTTTAAATATAGCAGGTTTAACTAAAATCAAGGCTGCCAACTTGTTGCCAAGTCTCATCGTTGTCGGTATTGTGGTTGCTATCTTCTATATTTTTCAGTGAAAAACGGTGTGCAGCGAGCAATAGAGCTCTTGAAAGCTTTTCAGCCATTGCATAGGAAATATGAAGTCTTGTATTTTGTAAAACAAGCATTTCCATAAAGCCTCCAACATTGACTATTCCTTTAATGGAAATATCGCCGATGGGAGGTAATTCTTTTTTTACAGCTTTTCCTGGAAAAATAGGTCCATTCTGTACAGAAATATGCCCAACGCTTTGTTCACTTCCAAGACATGCATCAATCGCAATAATGAAAGGTTTTATAGTATGATTGTGTAGCTGTTGCATAGTAGTGTCTAAATTAAGAGCATGCAAAGGATTGTCTAAAGAGCCTACAATTTCATATGGAAAACTAACAGACTTTTTGAGGAAGCTACCTGTTAATGGCCCAAGTGTATCACCCGTACAACGGTCACTTCCAATACAACAGAAAATAAGGCGTTCATGATGAAAGGGTAGGTGTTCTAAAAATAATGTACTTAACTGCCAAACGATATTTTTACTTTCATGATGAAGAGAATAAGGGAGTAACAATTTTGGTATAGTATTCATAAAAAAACTCACTTTCCTTTTTATTTGTAAGAAGTGCTCGATTTTTATGCAGTATACGCAAATTTTTAGCAAGTTATTCAAGAGGTGGTAATAATGGATTGGTTTAACGAAAATGTAATAAGGAACATTTGGGACAAGTTGATATCAGAGGATCTTTGGATAAATATAACAAAAGCTTCAATTAAGATTACTGTTATTTTGATTGCATCTTGGCTAGCTGTACGATTAGGTAAAAAGTTTATTAAGAAAGTGTTTTTAATGCGAATGAGTTCACCTTTAAACCACTCAGAACGCCGACAAAAAACAATTTCAAGATTATTACAAAGTGTCATCTCCTATGTCGTTTATTTTTCAGCAATCATTGCTATTCTTCCTATCGTACACATTCAGATAGCAGGTTTATTGGCGGGAGCGGGGATTCTCGGTTTAGCCATTGGTTTCGGTGCGCAGAGCTTAGTGAAGGATGTCATTACTGGATTCTTTATTATTTTTGAAGATCAATTTGGTGTTGGTGATTATATAAAAATAAATGCAGCTGAAGGAACTGTTATAGAAATCGGCTTACGTACAACAAAGATTAATGGTTCTACAGGAGAGCAGTTTATTATTCCGAATGGTTCAATTGGTGATGTTGTCAATTACTCTGTCAACAACTCTAAAATTTATATAGATTTACAAATGACGACCGATGCTGATTTTGAAAGAGCTGAATCTATTATTAAAAAGTATTTAAATACTTTACCTGAAATTCATAAGGAACTTGTAGCGGTACCTGTCTTTTTAGGTGTACAAAATGTTAAGGGTACAGAGGTAACGATTCGTATAGCTGCAGAGACATTACCACAACAACAATACGGGGTGGCTCGTACTATTCGTCGTGATGTTACAAAACTCTTTGAAGAAAATAATATACCAATGGCTCATCCGAAAATGATGTTCTATGGTGTTAATGGAAATGAAGAGGGGAGAAATGGGTAATATGGAAGCGAAGAAATTTGGTTTAAACGATATTGTTGAAATGAAAAAGCAGCATCCATGCGGTACAAATAAGTGGAAAATTATTCGGATGGGGGCGGATGTACGCATTAAATGTGAAGGCTGTCAGCATAGTGTCATGATTCCACGCCGCGAATTTGAGAAAAAAATGAAAAAGGTTTTAATTTCCGTTAGTGAAGACTAGTTTGTATCTTGAATCAGTAGGCGTTAGTGACACCCACTGATTCAAGATAAAGCCTCCGGACGCAATTACGCCAAGGCGAAATTGATGTGTATTAGACTTTTTATGAGTGAATCAATATAATAGATAGGGTTATACAGTGATTCATCAGTGAGGACTTCTGTAACCTCACAGTATCCGTTAGTACGGGAAATAAGAGCAAATTTGAACAGATCATAGAAAGGTTGTGTCCATTCATGGCATTAACAGCTGGAATCGTTGGTTTACCTAACGTAGGAAAATCAACATTATTTAACGCAATTACAAAAGCGGGCGCATTGGCTGCAAACTATCCATTCGCAACAATCGATCCTAACGTCGGTATTGTTGAAGTACCAGACGCACGTTTAGATAAATTAACAGAATTAGTAATACCTAAAAAAACAGTACCAACAGCATTTGAGTTTACTGATATTGCTGGGATCGTAAAGGGCGCTTCAAAGGGTGAAGGTTTAGGGAACAAATTCCTTGCTCATATTCGTGAAGTAGATGCAATTTGCCAGGTAGTACGTTGCTTTGTAGATGAAAATATTACACACGTATCAGGTGCAGTTGATCCGATTGACGATATTGAGGTCATTAATTTAGAGCTTGCACTTGCTGATTTAGAATCTGTTGATAAGCGATTACAACGTGTTGGCAAAATGGCAAAGCAAAAAGACAAAGAAGCCATGATTGAAGAACCAATTCTTGTGAAAGTTAAAGAACAATTAGAAAACGGTCGACCGGCACGTGCTGCAGAGCTTTCAGAAGACGAGCTAAAGGTTATTAAAGGACTTCATCTTTTAACAATTAAGCCTATGCTTTATGTGGCAAACGTTTCAGAAGATGAAGTAGCTGACGCAGATAATAACGAATATGTGCAAAAGGTACGTGAGTATGCAGCTGCTGAAGGAGCTCAAGTTATCACAATTTGTGCAAAAATCGAGGAAGAAATTTCTGAGCTTGATGATGAAGAAAAAGCAATGTTCTTAGAAGAGCTAGGCATTAAAGAATCGGGTTTAGACCAATTAATCCGTACTTCATATGATTTACTAGGACTAGCAACTTACTTCACTGCTGGGGTACAAGAGGTACGTGCATGGACGTTCCGTAAAGGTATGAAGGCACCACAATGTGCAGGAGTCATTCATACAGACTTTGAACGTGGATTTATTCGTGCCGAAACAGTTGCTTTCGATGATTTAGTAGAGGCTGGTTCTCAAGCTGCTGCTAAGGAAGCTGGTAAAGTACGTCTTGAAGGTAAAGAATATGTAGTGCAAGACGGCGATATTATGTTATTCCGTTTCAATGTGTAAAATACGAACAGGGGCAATCTTTCAAAGGATTGCCTTTTTTGTTTATATACTTATCTGAATTTTCAATCCGGAGGGTAGGTTAGTATGAATATATTACAAATTAAAGAACGTGGTTTAGAGATTGAACAGCTAGGGAGATTACCAGAAGATATAGTAGAGCTTATTTATGAGCATCAATTGTTTAAGCTATTCACTATAAAGGAATTAGGCGGTAAAGATTTAGATCTACTAGAGGGCATTAAAGTATTCCAGCAAATGTCTGCACTTGATGGCAACTTTGGCTGGCTTGTCACAATAGGGACAGGGGGTAACGCGTTTATTCCAACATTGAACAAAGAAGTTTGTGAAAAAATATTTTCACCAAGAAATGCAGTCATAGCAGGTAGTGGCTATCCTACGGGCATAGCAGTAAAAAAAGGTGAGGGGTATAGAGTAACAGGCCAATGGAAGTATTGTAGTGGAGCAGATTATGCTACAACTTTTACGATGAATTGCTTTGTCGAGGATGAAGGAGCTAGAACAGATGAAATAATTAGTTGCTCAATAAATCGTGATCAAGTAGAGGTTCTTAATGATTGGCGAGCAATGGGCTTAAAGGCGACAGCTAGTCATACGATTCGTGTGCAAAATGTTTGGGTACCACAAGAGGAAACATTCCAATTAGGCACAATTAAAAACAAGTATGGAAGTGCGGTACATAGTTTTCCGTTTGGAGCATTTGCAGAAGCCTCTTTTATAAGCGTCTGTCTCGGGATAACAGAAAATTTCTTAGAAGAGGCGTCTATATTAGTAAAGCAAAGAAAGCATGATCCAAGCCGTACTGAACGTATGGGCGCTATACAATTTCTGTTGATGCAGCAACAGAAGAACTTTGGACAGCTTGAAGAGAAATTTTACTCAAAGTTGAATGAACACTGGCAAAAACATAAAGAAGGTCATGAATTGACTGAGGAAGAACTACAACAATTATCACGAATAAGTAAAGATACTGCAACGGCTTGTATAGACATTGCCAATAGCTTAATACGTAGGCTTGGTATGGATGCAATTACGGAGACATCTTCAATTAATCGTATTTGGAGAAATTTATATACAGCTGCACAGCATGGTTTTTTAACTTTGTGAATTTGTGTTAAAAATAGAATCTGCTTGGAGACAAGCAGATTCTATTTTTAACGTGACTCTCAGCAAAGTTATTTCTTTTCCTCGGGCAAATATACATAAAGCTTAGGTAAATGAGGATCATCCTGTATTAATGCATTTTTGGGGTATTTACGTAATTCTTTGTACATGGAAAAATCACCGACTGCTCCAGCGATTAAAAAAGCACCAACTAATACTAAAACAGTACTGTTAAAGTAGAAACCAGCAATTGTCGGGAGAACACCAGTTGTCCAAAATGGAAGTAATAAAGCTTTCTTCATTGCATGATTCGGTAACGGTTGTTCAGTTGTTGCGTACGCTATGCCAAGCTCTAAATTCAGGCCATATTTTAATGATTTAAAGGGTACACCTCCAAATACCATAAAGCCAATTAAATGAAAGGCTTCATGTAAGACAATGAGAACAATATACAGAATAACGAAAAGGATAGATCCAATAATCATATTCCAAAATGAAAAATCAAAATCTTTAAAGCAAATATATTGAATAGCTACAAATAATATGACGAGACCACTTGTGACAACAATATTGTCCATCATTAGTTTTTTGATATCCAACTCTATTACGATAGGTTCTTTATCTGGTTGCATGAAGATCCTCCGTTCATTCATGAATTAAGTTCATTATATAGAATGAATTGTTTGTTTGCGACTTGAAAGACATGCGTCTATATGTTACAATTCATTGATGTGAGTAATAATTATTACTTGCTCCTTGCTCCCTGTGTACAGGAGAGCCTAAGTCCATAAGGAGGTGTAAACAGATGAGAAAATACGAATTAATGTACATCGTACGTCCGAACATTGAAGACGAAGCGAAGAAAGCTTTAGTTGAACGTTTCAACGAAATCTTAACTTCTAACGGTGCAGAAGTCATCGAATCAAAAGAGTGGGGCAAACGCCGCTTAGCTTATGAAATTCAAGACTTCCGTGAAGGTTTCTACCAAATCGTGAAAGTAAACGCTACTTCAGATGCAATTAACGAATACACACGTCTTGCTAACATTAGCGAAGATATCATTCGTCACATTGCGGTTCGCCAAGAAGCATAATCATTTATTTTTAACAAAATGCTGAAAAGGAGGTTGCATTTCTGATGATAAACCGTGTCGTATTAGTTGGAAGACTAACAAAAGATCCTGAGTTACGCTATACGCCTAATGGTGTTGCGTCTACAAGATTTACAGTTGCTGTGAATCGAACATTCTCAAACCAACAAGGTGATCGCGAAGCTGATTTCATTAGCTGTGTTGCATGGCGCAAACAGGCTGAAAACTTAGCGAACTTCATGAAAAAAGGAAGTTTAATTGGAGTGGAAGGTCGCATTCAAACAGGCAGCTATGAAGGACAAGATGGTAAACGAGTATACACAACAGATGTAGTGGCAGATAGCGTACAGTTTTTAGAGCCTCGTAATACTAGCGGTGCTCCTGCTCCTCAATATGGTGGGCAGAATACTTACGGTAATAATCAACCGTCATATGGCGGTGGACAACCACAGCAACAGTTTGGTGGTGCTATGCCAGGGCAGGGTTCATTTGGCGGCGATGCTTATCAGCAAAATCAACCACCTATGAATCAGCCGAATTATACACGTGTAGATGAGGATCCATTTGCTAATAGCAAAGGACCGATAGAAGTATCTGAGGATGACTTACCATTCTAATGCTTCTAAAATAAAAAATGATAAGGAGGAGACATACTATGGCACCACGTCGCGGAGGCCGCAAACGCCGTAAAGTTTGCTACTTCACTGCTAATAACATTACGAATATCGACTATAAAGATGTAGATTTACTTAAAAAATTCATCTCTGAGCGCGGTAAAATTTTACCACGTCGCGTAACTGGCACTAGCGCTAAGTACCAACGTAAATTAACTTCAGCTATCAAAGTTTCTCGTATTATGGGATTACTTCCATTCGTAGCAGAAGATAAATAAGATATAAATAAAGGCACAACAAGGTTTAAACTTTGGTGTGCTTTTTTTATTTATAAAAATGGAGTTAGTGCTAAAGAAGGCTAATCTTGTAACCTGGAAGATGAAAATGGATATCCTTATTTCGGTAATATGGTTGATTTTATCTCAGTAATTGCTCTATATATTACCATTTGCTATTAGTATAAGAATTTATTACACTTTTAAGTGACATGAATAAAGAAAAAATGAAATATTAGAGATTGAGAAACAAAACGCTATCGTATTTCTGAACGTATGAATGAGATGACCAATCGACTAAGTAACATTTTTAAAAAACAAAACGGCTTATAATCATTTCGATTAAAAGCCTTTTTTCATGTAGTAGTAACTGTCTTAAAGCAGATCAATTTTTTTCGGTAAAAAATTTCAATATATATAAAGAAGAACTTAATTAATGAATTTGTTATGCTTTTTCGGTAAAAAATCTCCTATATAGCTATGTATTTTACGCTTTAGTCATTGGTTCTACAAAATTAATGACAAAGCATCCAGTTGTTCTTAGCGTTTTTTGTTCAATAACCTGAAAAAATGGTACAATAAAGGTCAGTAAGTTTGACTGAAAAAAGGAAGGTTTTCAATGCCGAATAATCAAACAAAGGCGCTTGTACAAGGCTCAATGATGGCCGCAATCTTTACGATTCTAATGCTAATTTCTGCATATGTACCATTCATTTTTATAGTAAGTCTACTATTTGCTCCACTACCGATTGCTTGGTATAGCGCAAATTACAAGCGTTCCTCATCAATATTTGTAGCAATAGTAGGGTGTATCTTAACCACTTTAACGAGTGGCATAACTATGTTACCATTTGCCTTTATTTTGGCATTACTTGGTGCCGTTATAGGAAGTGCAATTAATCTAAAGAAGAGCAAACTTTACCTATTCATGTCGTCTGGGGTTGCTGTTCTTCTATCAATGGCAATTGTCTATGTAGCCTATGTTCAATTTGCTGGTATCAATATCATTAACATGAGCACGGAGCTTTTACGCGAAAATTATGAGCAATCAAATGAACTTGCAAAAACTGTGACAGGTCAAGTAGTGTTTCAGTCAGAGCAAATAGAGGCTATGTTAAAAATAATTGAGCTGACAATACCTGCAACAGTAACAATCTTTGCATTTATGACAGCATTTATTATCATAACGTTAAATTTACCTGTATTAAAACGTCTTGGTTTAGACGTTCCAAAATTTGCACCGTTCCAAAATATGCGTCTACCACGATCTATTTTATGGTATTACATGATTATTTTATGTATTAATTTATTTATGCGTCCAGAATCTGGATCTACATTAGATATTATTGTTTTAAATGTTTCTTATATTTTATGGATGTTATTAATCCTGCAGGGGATTTCCTTTATACATTACATTATTTCTAAAAAGGGAATGCCAAATGGTGTAAAATGGATAGCTACTTTGTTAGCCTTACCACTATCATCCTTTATGATATTGCTAGGCATCGTAGATTTAGGTTTCGACGTACGTTCACTTGTGAAGGGAAAAACTAAAGAATAAGGGGCTGATGTAATGGGGACTTTTAGAAAACGACCAATCCGCTATCCGCTTTTTGTTCTTTCCATTTTTGGCATTGTGACGTTCGTGCTTTTATGTATTTGGAATATCGGGATAGGTTTCGGTTATGGAGTAGGTTTTGTTCTATTAATGGCCTATACGTGGAAGGTAGAAAAGATTACCTTTGATGAAACAGAAAAGCATATTGAATCCATCTCTTTCCGCATGAAAAAGGTTGGGGAAGAGGCATTGCTTGAAATGCCAATCGGGATTTTACTTGTCAATGATCAATATGAAATAGAATGGTCGAATCCATATATGCAAGGCGTTTTAAATATGGAGAATTTAGTAGGTGAAGGAATCGTTAATATATCTGACGACATTTACGTGCTAATGAAGAGCGAAGAGACAAACGAAGATACGATTACGCTCCGTGATCGTAAATATCGAGTTTATTATAAAAAAGAAGAGAATTTACTATATTTCTTTGATATCACTGAGCAGATAGCTATTGAAAAACAATACTATGCAGATCGTACAGTTATTGCAATTTTATTTGTTGATAACTATGACGAGATTACGCAAGCAATGGATGACCAACCACGTAGTTTAACGAATACGATGGTGACATCAATTGTTAATGATTGGGCAGCTGAGCAAGGAATATTTGTAAAACGAATATCATCCGATCGTTTTTTAGCTGTATTAAACGAATCCATTTTAATGGAGCTTGAAAAGAAAAAATTTGCCATTTTAGATACCATTCGAGAAAAAACAGCGCAAAAAAATATGTCATTAACATTAAGTATTGGTGTTGGCGCAGGGTCATCTTCATTAGTAGAGCTTGGTGAACTAGCACAATCAAGTTTAGATCTTGTTTTAGGTCGTGGTGGTGATCAGGTTGCCATCAAGCAACCTTCAGGGAAGCTAAAGTTCTATGGCGGGAAAACGAACCCAGTTGAGAAACGTACACGCGTTAGAGCACGTGTTATTTCCCATGCACTACGTGATTTAATTCAGGATAGTGACCAAGTGTTTGTTATGGGACATAAAAACCCTGATATGGACTCTATTGGTGCCTCTGTTGGTGTACGTAAAATGGCACAAATGAATGATGTGAAGGGCTATGTGATCATAAATTTTGAGGAATTAAACGGAAGTGTAACACGTTTAATGAATGAAATTGAGAGTAAATCGGATTTCTATGAAAATTTCCTGACACCAGATGAAGCTGCGGCAAGAATGACAGAAAAATCATTGCTTGTTATTGTCGATACGCATAAACCGGATTTAGTCATCGATTCGCATCTATTAAAATTGGCTGAAAAGGTTGTGGTGATTGATCACCATCGTCGAAGTGAAGATTTTATAGAAAATCCAACGCTTGTTTATATGGAGCCATATGCATCGTCTACAGCTGAGCTTGTAACAGAGTTACTCGAGTATCAACCAAAACGTGCGAAGATTAATATGTTAGAGGCTACGGCATTGCTGGCGGGAATTATTGTCGATACGAAGAGTTTTACATTGCGTACAGGAGCCCGTACGTTTGAAGCGGCTTCTTATTTACGGACAAATGGTGCCGATACAGTGCTAGTACAGCGATTATTAAAAGAAGACGTCGATACGTATATCGAGCGTTCTAAAATAGTGCAAACTGTTAAGTTTGTGAAGCCGGGTATTGCTATTGCTGTAGGTGAGGAAGCGAAAGTGTATGATTCTGTACTAATTGCGCAAACAGCTGACATTTTACTAACAATGAAGGATGTTGGTGCTTCCTTTGTCATTGCGCATCGTTCAGATGGCAAAATCGGCATAAGTGCAAGATCACTTGGCGAGATAAACGTACAGCTTGTTATGGAAAAGCTAGGCGGCGGCGGACATTTAACAAATGCAGCTTGCCAAGTCGAAGCAAATTCCATTGCTGGAGTAGAAAAACATTTAGAAGAGGCCATAAATGAGGTACTCGAAGGGAGTTCGGAATCATGAAAGTAGTATTTTTAAAAGATGTTAAAGGAAAAGGGAAAAAAGGAGAAGTTAAAAATGTAGCAGACGGCTATGCACAAAACTTCTTAATTAAAAATGGCTATGCTGCTGAAGCAAATGCACAAGCATTAAGTCAATTAGAAGGTCAAAAGAATTTAGAAGCTAAAAATGCTGCTGCAGAATTAGCTGAAGCGAAAGCATTAAAAGAAAAATTAGAAACTTTAACAGTAGAATTAAAAGCAAAATCAGGTGAAGGTGGTCGCCTATTTGGCTCAGTATCTACAAAGCAAATTGCTGATGCACTTCAAAAAACGCATGGCATAAAAATTGATAAACGTAAAATGACTTTAAGTGATGGAATTCGTGCGCTAGGCTTTACAAATGTACCTGTAAAACTACATCACGAAGTATCAGCAGCATTAAAAGTTCATGTAACGGAAGAATAAGGGGCGACGATCCATGAACGAACCGATGATGGATCGCGTTCCACCGCATAACCGGGAAGCGGAGCAATCGGTTATCGGTGCAATTTTCCTCGATCCTCAATCGTTAATCACTGCATCTGAAATTTTACTAGCAGATGATTTTTATCATAATGCACATAAGACAATTTTTGAAACGATGCTACGTTTAAGTGATCAAGGAAAAGCGATAGATGTTGTAACAGTTACTGAAGAATTATCAGCTAAAAAAGAAATTGAGGATGTTGGCGGGCTATCGTATTTACTAGAGCTCGCCAATGCTGTCCCTACCGCTGCTAACGTCGCACACTATGCGAAAATTGTCGAAGAAAAGGCCTTATTGCGTCGTTTAATACGTGTAGCTACTAAAATAGTAGAAGATGGCTATACTCGTGAGGATGAGGTAGAGGCATTACTAGGCGAAGCAGAGAAGAAAATGATGGAGGTAGCCAATCGTAAAAATGCGGGTGACTTTAAGCATGTCAAAGACGTATTGGTGGAAACCTTTGATAACATCGAAAAGATGCAATCACAAAAAGGTGATGTTACAGGTATCCCGACAGGCTTCCGTGATTTAGACCATATAACAGCTGGTTTCCAGCGCAACGATTTAATTATTGTAGCGGCACGTCCTTCTGTAGGGAAAACAGCCTTTGCATTGAATGTTGCGCAAAGTGTTGCCGTTCAAGCACGTGAAAATGTTGCAATCTTCTCCTTAGAGATGGGTGCTGAGCAGCTAGTTATGCGTATGCTTTGTGCGGAGGGAAATATAGATGCACAAGTTTTACGTACAGGTGCTTTAACAACGGAAGATTGGGGTAAACTAACTATGGCAATGGGGAGTTTATCGAATTCTGGAATTTTTATTGATGATACACCAGGTGTACGTATCAATGAAATTCGAGCAAAATGTCGACGTTTAGCACAGGAGCATGGCCTCGGTATGATTTTGATTGATTATTTACAGCTTATTCAAGGTAGTGGTAAGCCGGGGGAGAACCGTCAGCAAGAAGTATCTGAGATTTCACGTTCTTTAAAAGGTTTAGCACGTGAATTAAAGGTTCCAGTCATTGCACTATCACAGCTATCTCGTGGCGTTGAGCAACGTCAGGATAAGCGACCTATGATGAGTGACTTACGTGAATCGGGAAGTATTGAGCAAGATGCTGATATTGTTGCCTTCTTATATCGTGATGATTATTACGATAAAGAATCCGAGAGTAAAAATATGATTGAAATTATTATTGCTAAACAGCGTAACGGTCCAACGGGTACAGTTACACTTGCTTTTAAAAAAGAATTCAATAAATTCATTAATGTGGATTGGTCGCAAATGCCGCCACCACCTCCACGTGATTAAATATTAATCTTCATTCATAAGAAAAACTTCCTTCTTTTAGAGGAACTCAACGTTGGAGATTTCACCAAGACGGAATTAATCTGAATGTTAGATAATATTCATACCATTCTGTTATTAAACACGAACGTTGAATCATATTTTTTGATTTTATGTTCGTGTTTTTAAGTATTTTTGTTGACTAGGCGTTTCTATCATTGATACAATAATTAACGGCTTAAAAATTGAGATACAAATCGTATCTAACGGAGGTGCTGACTATGACATCAGTTGTAGTTGTAGGAACACAGTGGGGAGACGAAGGAAAAGGTAAAATTACGGATTTCCTTTCACAAAAAGCCGATGCAATCGCTCGTTTTGCAGGCGGTGATAATGCAGGACATACTATTAAATTTGATGGTGAAACTTACAAGTTGCATTTAATTCCATCAGGTATTTTCTATAAAGAAAAAACTTCAGTAATCGGAAATGGTTTGGTTGTTAATCCAAAGTCATTAGTTACTGAGCTTAGAGGCTTACAAGAGCGTGGCGTTGATACAGATAATTTACGAATTTCTAATCGTGCACATGTTATTTTGCCATATCATATTAAGCAAGATATCGCTGATGAGGAAAGCCGTGGCGATAATAAAATTGGTACGACTTGTAAAGGGATTGGACCATGTTATCAGGATAAAGTAGCACGTATCGGTATCCGTATGGCTGATTTACTAGACAAAGATGTATTTGAAGAAAAACTACGTCAAAATTTAGCAATTAAGAATAAGTTATTTGAGAAATTTTACGAAGTTGAAGGTGTAACATTCGAAGAAATTTTCGAGGAATATTACAACTATGGACAAGAAATCGCAAAATATGTAGCAGACACATCGAAAATCTTAAATGATGTACTAGATGAAGGCGGCAAAGTGTTATTTGAAGGAGCACAAGGTATTTTACTTGATGTCGATCAAGGTACGTACCCATTTGTAACATCTTCAAATCCTGTTGCCGGTGGAGTAGCAATCGGTGCTGGCGTTGGTCCATCACGAGTTACAAGTGTTATTGGTGTATCTAAAGCCTATACATCTCGTGTTGGTGATGGTCCGTTCCCAACTGAATTATTTGATGAAGTGGGTCAACAAATTCGTGAAGTTGGTCGTGAATACGGTACAACAACTGGCCGTCCACGTCGTGTAGGCTGGTTTGATACGGTAGTTGTACGCCATTCACGTCGAGTAAGTGGTATTACGCATCTTGCGCTTAATTCAATTGATGTTTTATCTGGCTTAGAAACAGTGAAAATTTGTACTGCGTATAAATATAAAGATGAAACAATTACTGAGTATCCAGCAAACCTTCATATTATTGAACAATGTGAACCAATTTATGAAGAGCTTCCAGGCTGGTCAGAAGATGTTACAGGCTGCAAAACATTAGAAGAGCTACCTGAGAATGCACGACGCTATGTAGAACGCGTGAGTGAATTAACTGGTATTGAAATTGCTACTTTCTCTGTTGGTCCTGCACGTGAACAAACGAACGTTTTAGTGGACGTTTGGGAAGCAAAATAATTATAAATCACAAAAGGGCGTACCATATGCGGTACGTCCTTTTTATCATTAGTGAATATCTCTCTTCTTGAAGCGACCACCTTTAACCTCTGCAATATTACCAATTGCTAGGAATGCATGATCATCAATTTCAGCGACGATGGATTTAAGCTTCGATTCCTCTAATCGAGTAATGACGGTAAAAATAACCTTTTTATCGTTCCCCGTATAAGCTCCCTCACCATGAAGGAAGGTTACTCCTCGACCAAGTCGGTCCATAATGGTCTGTCCAATTTCATCAATGTCGTCACTAATGATATAAACAGATTTTGATTCCTCCATCCCTTGAATGACGATATCAATCATTTTATAGGCAATATAGTACGCTAGGATAGAGTACATTGCTTGTTCCCATGTAAACACAAATCCTGCTACCGTAAAGATGAGTAAATTGAAGAACATAATAATTTCACCAACGGAGAACGGTGTTTTTCTATTAAATAAAATAGCTAAAATTTCTGTCCCATCTAATGAACCACCATAACGAATGACAATGCCGACACCAATACCTAAAATCATGCCTCCAAAAACTGTGGCCAAAAGCGTATCTTGAGTAAACGGGTTTAGATTATGTAAGAAAAGTGTTGTTAATGAGAGTACTGTAATTCCGAGTCCTGTGGAAAGTGCAAAAGTCTTACCGATTTGTTTATAGCCTAAAAAGATAAAGGGTAAGTTTAAAATGAAGATGAAAATACCAAGAGGTAAATTTAATAAATGAGAAGTGATAATGGAAACACCTACGATTCCACCATCCATAATGTGGTTTGGTACTAAAAATAGCTCCAACCCCAATGCCATAATAACTGCACCCAATGCCACCATAATGGTCCTAATTATAAGTTTACGAACGGTATTCTTACGTTGGGGCTTTCTTACTTTAGGGGTTATTCCAGAGGTTTGTGAATCATTCAAATTAATCGCTCCAATCAACTAGTATATCCTATCTCTATTTTATCTGAATATTAAAGAAGCAAAAAGCAATAAGTCTAAAATTATATTAATAGCTACAAAAATAGGAATTATGTAACAATTAGTAGAGAATTAATACATTTACATTACAAAAAGATGAAAACAGTCAAACCATATTTTCTTTATGGTACAGTGTAGTGGTGCAAAAAATCTTTGTGGGTAATTAATCCTATGATAGGTTAAAGTTGGAAGGGGCTTTATTAATGAGTTTGTCTTGGTCAAGAAAAGAAAAAAACAATAGATTCACTTACAATTTTTCTTCAATTAAAAAGGTATCCATTATTACAGTTGTAATGACAAGTTTAACGTTTAATGTAGGTTTTGCAAAAGAAAATCATAAAGAAGATTTAAATAAAGTTAATCACGTTTACGTGGGGAATAAATATATAGATGCGGTCTCTAATGAGCAAGCGATCAAAGAAATCATTGCATCAAAGAGAAAAGAAGCAAATCAACAATACAAAGAATTATCTATCGATGCTAGTTCTTCTGTTAAAATAATCCCAGAGATAGTATTTAGTAATCAAACTAAAGATGCGAATATTTTGGAGAAATTAGAGCAATCTTTAGTGGCTAAATCTCCAGCTTTTACATTATTTGTAGCTAATAAGCCTGTAGTTTCTTTAAAAGATACAAAAGCTTATGAAGATACTATTCGAATGCTAAAGCTACAATATGTTTCACAGCAAGAGCTAAATAGTATATATGTTAACCAGCAATCTACGAATATGCCACCATTACAGACTGGTGAAACGCGCCTTTTAGATATTTCTTTTAAACAGGAGATTTCAGGTACAACACAAAAAGTAGCACCAAATGCTATTGTAGCGCCTGAGGAAGCCGTGAAGTATTTAATGACAGGTTCTCTTGAGCGAGAAACATATAAAATTCAATCAGGTGATGTTTTAGGCTCGGTTGCTCAAAAATATGGATTAACAACAGCTGAGCTATTAGCATTAAATCCCGATATCACTGCTGATACAGTTTTACAGATCGGACAAACATTAAACGTAACAGTCGCTAAACCATTAGTAACACTTGAAGTAAAACAGGAGAAGAAAGTTACTGATGAAATTCCATTTAAGAAAATAGTTGAAGAAGATCCGACGATGTATAAAGGTGAGAAAGTAATTAAACGACAAGGCGTTAATGGAAGAAAAGAAACATCATATTTATTAACGTCTGAAAATGGAACTCGTATAGCCAAAGTTGCGTTAGAAGAAGAAATCATACAACAACCAATTGACGAAATTGAAGTAGTTGGTACGAAGGTGATTTCTTCTCGTGGTACGGGTGAATTTACTTGGCCAACAGTGGGTGGCTATATTTCAAGTGGGATGGGCCAACGTTGGGGAGAACTCCATCGTGGTATTGATATTGCCCGTCCTAGTAATTATAATATTTTAGCTTCAGATAATGGTGTTATTGTTGCAGCTGGTGTCTCTGGTAGCTACGGTAATCGTATTGTAATTAATCATAATAATGGTTATACAACGCTTTACGGACACCTATCTTCAATTAAAGTGGAAGTAGGACAAGTAGTAGAACAAGGTTCTGTTATAGGCATTATGGGCTCTACTGGAAATTCAACAGGTACACATCTACACTTTGAGGTTAAGAAAAATGGTTCGTTAGAAAATCCATTATCATATGTAGGGCGTTAATCAGTTCGAATAGAAGGCAGTCCGAAATAGGGCTGTCTTTTTGTATACTTCGTATATAAATCTATGTTATTTCCCGAGAAATATTTGTCGAAATATAGTTGGATACAATATCAAGATTTAGAATAATGCATAGAAGTTAAAAGCATGGTAGAGTTAGAGTAGTGACTTTAAAAATACACAACATTTAAAAATAGATAAATAGCGAAAGGGAGAAAAATATATGGACAAAACCATTTTAGTTGTTGACGATGAAAAACCAATCGCAGATATTTTACAGTTTAATTTAATAAAAGAAGGCTATAAAGTTATTTGTGCTTATGATGGAGATGAGGCACTAGAGAAGGTTGAGGAAGAACAACCAGATTTAATGCTTTTAGATATAATGTTACCTAAGCGTGATGGGATGGAAGTGTGTAGAGAAATACGAAAAAAATATGATTTCCCTATCATTATGTTAACCGCAAAAGGCTCTGAGATTGATAAAGTTTTAGGACTAGAAATGGGCGCAGATGATTATGTGACAAAGCCATTTAGTACACGTGAACTTATTGCGCGTGTAAAGGCAAATATGCGTCGCTTACAGGTAGTAGCTCCTACTGCCGAAGAGGTTGAAGAAGAATCCAATGAAATTGTAGTAGGCTCTCTTGTTATTCAACCAGATGCTTACTTAGTATTGAAGCGTGACGAGGCAATTGAACTAACGCATAGAGAGTTTGAATTATTACATTACTTAGGTAAGCATATCGGTCAAGTAATGACGCGTGAACATTTATTGCAAACTGTATGGGGCTATGACTATTTCGGCGACGTACGGACAGTAGATGTAACAATTCGTCGTTTACGGGAAAAAATAGAGGACAATCCTAGTCATCCAGCTTGGATTGTAACACGCCGTGGTGTAGGTTATTATTTACGGAATCCTGAACAGGAGTAAAAAGGAATGCAGAAAGTAAGCTTCTTTAAATCAATTCATGTCAAACTAGTATTAATTTATATTTTACTGATACTTCTTGCTTTGCAAATAATAGGAATCTATTTTGCGCGTGAATTAGAGTCAAATTTAAAAACCAACTTTCGAGACTCCATTTTTCAACGTGTCGATTTGATGCAATATAGCATTCGTGAAGAAATGTTAAAAGAACGCGATGATAGTATGCCATCTCTTGAAGAAAGCCTGAAAACGATTGTAATGGAGTTTTCTGCGGGATTGAAGGATGTTTCTACTGGAGATATTTTAGGAATCCGCGTCATTGATAATAGACAACGTATTCGCGCCACATCAGAGATAGACAATCAAAATTTGATTGGGCAGCGCTCGAATAATGATCTTGTACGTCGTGCAATCTCTGCAGAAACATTATTTGAAAACATCAAACTGGATAATAAAACAAGAAATCGAGTGTGGGTGTTAGCTTCACCAATTCGAGATGGTGCAGGTCCTGATGATGAAATCATAGGGGTACTCTATATTGAAGCTAATATTGAATCGGTTTTCAAACAAGTAAATGACATTAACCGTATTTTCCTCGGTGGTACGGCAGTGTCTTTGGTAATCACTATCTTTTTAGGGATATTAGTGGCACGAACAATTACACAGCCAATTTCAGATATGCGTAAGCAGGCACAGGCGATGGCTAAGGGTAACTATTCTCGAAAAGTGCGGGTTTATGGTACAGATGAGATAGGGCAACTTGCTATAACCTTTAATCATTTAACGAATCGCTTGCAGGAGGCGCAATCTACTACAGAGGCAGAGCGGCGAAAGCTTGATTCGGTCCTAAGTAATATGACGGATGGTGTTATTGCGACAGATCGAAAGGGGCGCATCATTCTTATTAATGATCCGGCATTAGATTTGCTGCATATTTCAAGAGATATTACATTAGGTCGTCCGATTGCATCGGTTTTAGGTATTGACCAAGAGTATAGTTTTGAGGATTTAATTCACATGAATGATGCGGTGAATTTAGATTTCAGTACGGCAGACGCACCGTATATTTTACGTGCGAATTTCTCTGTTATTCAAAAAGAAACGGGTTTTATTAATGGTCTAATTACCGTCCTCCACGATATTACGGAGCAGGAAAAGATAGAAATGGATCGTCGAGAATTTGTATCAAATGTATCACATGAATTACGGACACCATTAACGACGATGCGCAGTTATTTAGAGGCGTTAGCAGATGGTGCATGGAAAGATGAAAATATTGCTCCAACATTTTTGAATGTTACACAAACAGAGACAGAGCGTATGATTCGTTTAGTGAATGACTTATTGCAGTTATCACGAATGGATAGTTCCGATTATGAGTTGAATCAAGACATTGTTTTATTCAATTCTTTCTTTAACCGTATTATTGATCGTTTTGAAATGTCTAAGTCCGACAAAGTGATGTTTGAACGTGTATTCCCAGAGGCATCTTATTATGTAGAAATTGATACGGACAAGGTGACACAAGTTATCGATAATATCATTTCCAATGCTATAAAGTATTCACCAGATGGAGGTAATATTCGCTTTGGCTTTACAGCGCAAGGAGATATGCTGAAGGTTATGATTTCTGATGATGGAATGGGAATTCCTAAGGAAAATGTAGGCCGTATTTTTGAGCGTTTCTATCGAGTAGATCGGGCTCGAGCTCGATCTATGGGAGGAACTGGTCTAGGGCTAGCTATTGCCAGAGAAATGATTGAGGCTCATGGTGGTAAAATATGGGCCGAAAGTGAAGAAGGACATGGAACAACAGTTTTCTTCACATTACCACTTAATTTAGATGATTTTGACGAGGCAGGTGAGTGGGAATGAAATATATAGAACCAGTTAAATCAGTTGTTTTATTCCTACTCGTTATGCTAAGTGTGGTTTTAACCTTTATGATTTGGACATACACGCCAGATTACAAATTTATTGAACAGACTGAAGGAAAAGAAATCCTCATTGGAACACCCAAAAAAATGGAGGATGTAATTCGTCCATATAAAGCTATTTACCGTTTTGATAAGGAATTTACCGGTACCGTATCTAATGGCGTAATGCAAGATATTATGGAGGCATTTGAGGGATGGAATGTCCTAGATTTAATGCCCGTTAATAATAATCTTACGGCCAATTCTGTAAACGAGATGATTCGTACTAATAATTGTATGACTGTCTTTTTTACGGGTGAGATTCCTTACTCTGCCTTTAGTTCAATTTTTCAGTTTGCTGATAAGGAGCTACCTGAAACAACCTTTAATCGTATGATTATAGATTGGAGTAATTATAATAACAAAGAATTACAGGTATTCTTCATTAGTAGCAATAATGAATCATTGATGCGTTCACGTGTAAGTCTAGAAAATGCTAATCAATTTGTACGAAATATTATTGAACCAGCGAAAACATATGGCAATTTTAAAGAAGTAGAGCGTGATGGCTTTACCTCTCTTTATGTGGCTAACGAAAAAATTGAATCTGCGAAATATACGTATTTTATCGATATGCAATCACCTGATATTTTTAAGAATGTGTTATTTACAGAACCAAACAATGTCCTACGCACTGACGAAAGTGCAACCACTGAAAAATATCAAGATGGTATGTCACTAATGACAGTGGATAAGAATTTAAAATCATTGATTTTTGTCTATCCAACTGCAGAAAGCAGTGTAAGAATAGAGCCTTCCAAGCTCCTGACAGATAGTTACGAATTTATCAATGAACACGGAGGCTTTACAGCTGATTATCGCTATGTATCCACAAGTACTAGTAATAATCAATTAGATTATCAGCTATATTTACAAGGATTACCAGTTTATAGTGACCAGGCTGTAAGTCGAATTACAACCGTTTGGGGAGATAATCGTATTTTCCGTTACAAGCGCCCGTACTTTACTTTAGATACAGACGTTCCATCCGAAAAGGAGATTAAAGAATTGCCATCAGGATCGGAAATCGTTGAAAAGATTCAAAAGCTTAATAACATTGTCTTATCAGATATAGATGAAATTGTTGTGGGCTACTATTTAACACAAGATCAAAGTGAACTAAATATGACATTAGAACCATGCTGGTTTGTTATTCGTAACGGTGTATGGACGAAACTGACACCTGAAACATTAGGAGGTGTCAAAAATGGATTGGAATAGAACAAAATCTATTTTCATATTCGTTTTTTTAATCTTAAATATCTTCTTGTATTCGTTATATTTTAAATCCTATAATGAAGCGAAGAGCATAGAGATACCTGGCGAAAAAACAATAGAAGCCCGTTTAAAGGATGATAATATTACGTATGGAACACTGCCAAATAGTAATGAATTTGTTGTGTATATTACGGGCAAAGTGCATACATTCAAAAGTACTGATTTTAACGATGACAATCAGCGAGGAAATATTAATGATGAGACACATCCAAGTGTTGTTTTTATAAACCCTGTGAAATTACGGAATATTGATGATACAAGCATTACAGAGTTTGTTCATGCAAACGTTAAAGAAGGCGATTCCTATGCACTATGGAAGGTGGATCGTGAGGAACGTGTCGCAACCTTCTTCCAAAAGAAAGGCAATCGAATGTTCTATTATAATGAGAGTGCCTTATTAAAAGTACAGTGGAATACAGACAACGAAGTTACAATGTATGAACAAACGATGCTTGATGATATCGAAGAAATGGAGAAACAGGAAACTGTCATACCACCACTTCAAATTATCCAGACACTTTATAATAAAGGGCAATTAAAGCCAGAATCGAGTATTACGCAAATGAAGTTGGGTTACTCGACAAAAGGTTATTTAACACAAACGCAAGTATTAGTACCAACATGGGAAGTACAAGTGAAATTAGATGGAGAAACAGAAGAATATTTTGTCAATGCTAGTGAAGGAAATGTAATTGAAATCCAAGGAGACAAGCAAAAGGCTGATGAGGAAGACTGGGGAGTTGAATAATGCGATTTAGTGTTTTAGCAAGTGGCAGTACAGGAAATTCGATTTATGTAGAGAATGAAGATCACGCATTTATTGTCGATGCGGGTCTCAGTGGCAAAAAGATGGAGCAACTATTTACAAAAATCGACCGCAATATGAAACAGCTAAGTGGCATTTTCGTTACACATGAGCATAGTGATCATATTAAAGGAATTGGTGTATTGGCACGAAAATATAGTGTACCTATTTATGCCAACGCCAAAACGTGGCAGGCGATGGACGGGCTAGTCGGTGAAATACCTTTAGAGCAACGTTTTGAATTTGAAATGGATACTGTAAAGCATTTTGGTTCATTAGCTGTTGAATCCTTTGCCGTATCACATGATGCAGCCGATCCAATGTTCTATAGCTTCCATGAAAATGGACGCAAGCTTGTTGTTATTACGGATACAGGCTATGTTAGCGACCGTATGAAGGGTATCATTCGAGGCGCTGATTCCTTTGTATTTGAAAGTAACCACGATGTGAATATGCTACAAATGGGGCGTTACCCATGGTCTATAAAACGTCGTATTTTAAGTGATGTAGGGCACGTTTCCAATGAGGATGCAGCTATAGCAATGAGTGATGTAGTATTTGAAAAACCAACAAATATTTATTTATCACATTTAAGTATGGATAATAACATGAAAGAGCTTGCGCGCATGAGTGTCACACAAACTTTGCAATCCTGCGACATTATTGTTGGAGAGTATTTAAATTTATTTGATACAGATGCAGAAGAGCCGACGAAATTAGTTACCGTTTAATGATTAGTAAACAATAAAAAAATAAAGCTTTAATAAGGCTGTTCAATGACATTTTATAAAAAATGCTTTGAACAGCTATTTTTATATCCATTTTATTTATTTTTCATCTGATTTTAATGTTTGAGTCGTAATATTAGGGTAACAACTAACCAATACTAATAAAGGAAAGGATGAGGAGAATGAGCTATTTTCAAGATGATGATAAGAATAATGATTTATTAAAAAATGATGAAATACAGAAGTCACCTCTTCAGGAGCGACTCGAACAAGAGGAGCGAGAAATGCAGGAGAAGCGTTATAAAAAGAAAGGCGGTGGCGGAGGTAAGGGTGGTTATTTTTTCACGGGTCTTATCGGTGTCATCATAGGCGCTTTACTCGTTTGGCTCATGATGCCTGGACTTGTCAATCAAATGCCAGGCTCAACGGGTAGCACAGGTAAAAATGAAACAACCATAAATCAAGTTGCAACAGAAGTGACGACGGATGTTACGAAAGCTGTAGATAAGGCTTCAGGGGCTGTTGTAGGGATTACGAATATTCAAGAAGTGACAAGCGGCGGATTCTGGAATGCACCATCTACATCAGACAAGCCTGCTGGTAGCGGCTCAGGTGTTATTTACAAAGTTCAAGGTGATAAAGCCTTTATCGTGACAAATAACCATGTTATTGAAGGTGCAAAACAGTTAGAAGTAACAATGCCAGATGGTTCGAAAGAAGTAGCAAAATTAGTTGGCCACGATGTTTGGACAGACCTAGCTGTTATTTCAATCAGCTCTAAAGATGTTAAGACAGTAGCGACATTTGGTAACTCAGATGTATTAAAACAAGGTGAAACAGTCATCGCAATCGGTAATCCACTGGGCTTAGAATTCTATGGCTCTGTTACTACAGGTGTTGTTTCTGGTAAGGATCGTTCTGTACCAGTTGACATAAATAATGATGGCACAATAGATTGGCAGCAAGAAGTATTACAAACAGACGCAGCCATCAACCCTGGTAATAGCGGTGGTGCTCTTGTAAATATTGCTGGTGAATTAGTCGGCATTAACTCTATGAAAATTGCGGAATCCTCTGTTGAGGGTCTAGGCTTTTCAATTCCGATTAACTCAGCAATTCCTATTATCGAGGAATTAGAGAAAAATGGTGAAATGAAACGTCCAACAATGGGTATTTCATTAATGGACTTAACGGATGTTCCGGCATTCTACCAACAACAAACTTTAAAAATGCCAAAAGACTTAACAACAGGTGTTGTTGTTACAGATGTTGTGGCGAACTCTCCGGCTTCAAAAGCAGGCGTTCAACAATACGATGTAATTGTTGAAATGGATGGCAAAAAAATCGAAACTGCAATCGATTTACGCAAACATTTATATAACGACAAAAAAATTGGTGATAAATTAACGATGAAAGTATACCGCCAAGGTAAATTAGTGGATCTATCACTAACATTAACAAATAGCGATTCGTTGTAAATTAGAAATCAGTGGGGATTATAAGATCTCCACTGATTTTTTTGTGGAATCAAATAATATTATTTATCATCAAAAGTTAGAGCTAATATTTGTTAGAATGTATGCCATTTTTATAAGTTGATTGTAGTGGAGGCTGGGTGACTCCTTGAGGATCAGCAATAGAGGAACGAAGGCTAAAACTATCACATCCTGTGATAACGCCTTCGTGATCAACATCGTGTTGGCCCAAGCGGCTCATCGGACGCCTCCAGTCGGACATTATAGTGATGAGTCTAAAAATATTCGGAGACATCGACTGAATTATTAAGAATGATTTAGAAAATATTGTGGATAACTAGAAAATTGTGAATAATAACATATACACGGCTAGTGGCGGTAGAAAGCCTATTCTTCCATACTCGCCTGACCTTTGTTACAATAGATTGTGGATAACATAGACCGAATTGTGAATAAGTTTGTGGAAATTTCGGAAAATAAGAAGAGGTGTAAAAATGGAAAAATACAGCTGTGAAAACCATATAGAACACGCTTTAGACATGTTTGTGGCTGAGCAAAAAGAGTTCCCAATTATGGATAAAATCGAAGAGGATAAAAAGTTATCCACAAAATGTAGCTACTGTGAACGACCTGCGGAATATCTTGTATCAAGTAAATAACTTTACACAAGATATAGGAATCACTTGTGGATATGTTGATAACTTTTGTGGATAATTTGTTTGTAAATGAATTGTAAAGGTGGATAACGTGTGAATATAACGATTGTATCAGTCGGAAAACTAAAAGAAAAGTATTTAAAATTGGGAATAGATGAATACGTAAAACGTCTCGGCGGCTATGCAAAAATGGATCTAATCGAAGTACCAGATGAAAAAGCACCCGAGCAGCTAAGCGAAGCAGAAATGGAAATCGTAAAGAAAAAAGAGGGTGAACGTATTCTATCTAAAATCAGCCCAGATACATACGTTATCGCCCTAGCCATTAACGGCAAAATGAAAACCTCTGAACAAATGGCGGCAGATATTGAATCCCTCATGACCTACGGCAAAAGTAAAATCGCGTTCGTCATCGGCGGCTCTCTTGGTTTACACGATGATGTATTGAAACGAGCTGATGAGCAACAATCCTTTGGAAAGATGACATTACCGCATCAGCTAATGAAGCTTGTTTTAGTAGAGCAGGTTTATAGAAGTTTTAGGATTATGAAGGGTGAACCGTATCATAAGTAAGTGCGGTTTTAGAAGGGGATTTCTCCTAAGTCATTTAGTGATGGATGCGTTACGCGGGCATGGCTTCAGTCCCTCGTCGCTTCGCTCCTGTGGTGCCTTCAGCTCATGCTATTCCCGCTGGAGTCGCCGCCTTCCACTACAATCCATCACCAACTAAAAATAGTGATTTACTAAAAAGTATACAAAAAACAGGTATAGAAAAAGAGAACTTTTTCTATACCTGTTTCCATTTAAGAATTTGTTGGATAGTCCTTTTTCTCCAAACTGAATATAAGCATAAAATGGGAATAGAGTGGATTTATGAATCAAATGTTACTTTCATTTTTAAATGTGTATTTATATATGAAATCATTATCGACAGATGAGATTTTTGCAGAGTGAACGCGTATTGGTGTAAGTGTTAAATATTACCGCTGAAAGAGAACAAATGACAACAAAAATCGTGCGGAAAATGTAGCTCCTGCAAACAGAATCAACAATCAGTTCTTATTCATTGATATCATATGAATGGTCTGTTAAGTGGATAGAGCCATTGAAGGTGACTGGCAATGGAAGGATATCAGGAACTAACAAAAGCGAAATGAAGTTATTAGAAGTCCTTATGGTCGTTCCTATCATCGGGTCGAAACAGGCTAGCTCTATCACGGTAAACCGTATCATAAGTAATAGAGGTTTTCCATGTATAATAGGATACAGATATAAAATTAAAAATAGTAAACTGATCTAGAACTAGACTGTTAGCTAGAAATTATACTTTTACTTTTAGTAGGTTTTGATTGGAGACATTGTGAATGTTAAGTGAACAGACGAGATATTCTAGGCTCGCGAGTATAACCAAAGTAATTAATGCAAAGTTAGAACTACGTGAAGTTTTACAGCGTGTAACGCAGGCAATATCCGAGGAAATCGTGCAATGTAACTCGGTTGGTATTTATTTACCTGAAAAAGATGGCGCATTTAGAGGATTTGTAGGGAAACCAGAAGATATGAATGGCATAACGCTCGATACACAGGTAATTGATATTGAAACAGACTTACTGGTCAAAGAGGTTATTGAAACTAAAAAAACCATCTATATCTCTGATACCTCAAAGGATAATCGGCCGGACCCGAGATCGGTAGAAGCCTTCAAAATTAAATCCTTATTAGTACTGCCTATCTCATATGAGCAAGAGATATTTGGTTTAGTTTTTTTATTTGATTATGGAACGCCGATGAATTTAACAGAATCAGAAATTCAGAGTGTTGAAGCATATGTGAATATGGCTGCAGTTGCAATTCAAAACGCAAATAATTTAAAGCAAAAGGAAAACCTTATTGCAGAAAAGCAGTTGTTACTCAATGTTACACGTGATTTGTCGATGTGTTCCTCCGTGCAGAAAAGTCTTGATAAATGTTTTTACTACTTAGGAAAGGTTTTAGGTAGCAAAAAAAGTGCAGCCCACATCCTGGATCCGTTGGGAAAAAACACAATCACATTCATGAAGTTAAATAAAGACTGTGATTGGACAGAAGCCAATTGGATGGAGAATCTTAAAAGCATAAGAATGAACCAAAGCTACGAAGCTATGATTCAACAGATTATTGAAACAAAAAGTATAATTCTCACTCCAAATATAGATAGTACGAGTTTACTTATGATGCCACTGGTTTCAATGGGGGAAGTATTAGGGGTTATAACAGTTGTCAATTTAGGAGGGGAAACATGTAATTACCATAAATCTCAAATTCAATTAGCAAAATCGATAGTCGATGCCACAGCCCCTACAATTTCAAACTTGTTATATATGGACCAACTTGAAAATATGGTAGAAGAGCGAACAAGGGAACTAGCTGCTGCTAATGAAAAGGTTACAAGTGTTATTGAAAGTATAACGGATGGATTCTTTGCATTGAACAAAGAGTGGGAATTTCTTTACATGAATAAACATCAATATTTGCCGCAAAGGAAAACGGCAAAAGATGTATTAGGCCAGAATATATGGGGAATTTTCCCGAAAAGTGTAGATACGGTCATGTATAAGGAATTTCATCGTGCGATGTCAGAGCGAATAGCAGTACATTTCGAAATGACCTCAGCATATGGTGATTATTGGTACGAAGCAGTTGCTTATCCATATGATGAGGGAATCTGCTGCCTTTTAAAAAACATAACCGAAAAAAAGAAATATGAGAAGGAATTGAAAAGATTATCAAACCTAGACTTAATAGGTCAGATGGCAGCAGGTATTAGCCATGAGATTAGAAATCCTATGACAACAGTACGAGGATTTTTGCAGCTATTAAAAAAAGAGAGCGAATTCGAAAAACATAATGATTACTTTAATGTAATGATTGAAGAGCTTGACCGTGCAAATTCTATTATTACTGAATTCCTTTCTATAGGTAATACAAAGACATCCGATTTACAGATGTTAGATTTAAATTCTATTATTCGAGATATTACTCCTTTAATAAAGATAGATGCATTTAATCAAAATAAAATTATTCAATTTAATCTGAAAGACATTCCAGATTTACTTTTAAATCGTAACGAAATACGACAATTGATAATAAATCTATACCGTAATGGCTTAGAATCAATGAGCACAGGTAAGGTTCTATCCATCAGTACCTACAAAGGAGATGAAAATTGTGTAATTCTTGCAGTACGGGATCAAGGAGAAGGTATCAGTCCTGCGATAGTAGAGAAATTGGGTACTCCATTTTACACGACCAAAGATAATGGCACTGGCTTAGGACTAGGCATATGTTATGCAATTGCTGCCCGTCATAACGCAAAAGTTGAATTTCAAACAGGATCTGAAGGAACTACTTTTTTTGTGAAATTTACTTATATATGAAAAAGTGAAACTCTGCTTTAGTGTTGTTAAGAAGAACCGTAGTGTTGAAAAGATTAGCAAGATATGCAAATTCCAAAGACTTTCTCCATTATGAATACAACAAGAGATGAAGTCGCGCTTATTACGAAAAAGGTGTTCAGCTTTTTACCGAAGTTTTTTGTTGAGGTAAATGGTCGAGAGGTGTTAACGATTAAGAAGGAGCTTTCTTTCTTTAAAGCACGCTATACGATTGATGCAGCAGACATTGAGATACATGGTAACTGGTGGGATATGGATTTTCAGATCCTACAGCATGGTGTAGTCATCGGTAAAGTGAACAAGGAGTGGTTCACTTGGGGAGATAGCTATAAGGTTCAAATATTGGATGAGGAGATGGAGGCCATCATTATTGCGTTCGTTGTCGCAATTGATTGTGTGAAGGATGACCATGCAGCCGCTTCCTCAGCAGCGACTTAGAAAATTAACATTTTGAAAATAACCTCCATTAAAGGTGCAACGGTGAACCGTATCATAAGTAGGTGCGGTTTTAAAAAAGACCATTTAGGACGTTGAAATTGCAACGTCTTAGGTGGTTTTAATTTATTGAGTAAGAAAATATAAATTTCCGCAGAAGGTAACATTGAAAATGCTATTATTTACGTTTATGGCAAAGCGCTTTTGTTTATGATTTTAATTGATAGCCCCAAAAAATTTCATGGAAACAAAAAAGGCAACATCTCACAAGGAGATGCTGCGGTAGAATTCTTTGTTCCTGAAGAACTCTAATGGGTTTGGCACCCAATAACGCTAATTTGTTCAATCTAAAATTACCATTATTCGGTGTCAATAATTGTTGTTTACTACTTAATATAATATAGCATAGCAACCTGTGATATATTAATTAATTATGTATTCTGTGTATACGTTACACAGAATACGTAAAACTGAGGACACATTCGATTTATATTTAAGCGTTGTATAAAAATCGCACTTAAGCCTATTACGGTGAACCGTATCATAAGTAAGTGCGGTTTTAGGAACATGAGAATTCCATCATTTTGCTTTTTTCTTTGAAGAACGGTTGATAAGGAGCAAATAGCAGAGATTAGATATCAAGTAACTGCGGATGAGTTTTACACAATAGAGAATCCTGAAAAGGGGATTTTATATACAGTAGAGTTAATCATAAACTTCGAATAGTCGAACCAGCTTGTCAACGAACTATTGGGTTATCCTGGTCCGAAAGGCGCTACTTTACACCAATTGCTAAGCAGTTTCGCCAATTTGTTTTAGAATACTTTTTAACAATTTCTCAAAATTGATTAAATGACCTCAAATATAAAAGAAAAAATAAGCTATATAGAAAGTTTGATTTTTAATAACTTCTATACAGCTTATTTTTAAAATCTTTATATAAAACATGCATTTCAGTTCATCGATCAACACTCTAAAAAAACGATCATATATGCCACAAACTTGTACTGGGCAAAACATAATCAAGATGCATAGTAAGAGCTATTATCGTTAACTTTTTATTGCTAGGCCACTAAAATTAATTGGTCCAACAATGTTTGCTTGTGTGTTAGGTGTAATGTTCTCAACAAAAACCTGATAGAAGTTAGCGCCAGCTGTTAAGTTGGAATCAATGGCTTGGAATGTAAAGACATAGTTTTGTTCTGATCCAGCTGATTCTGCTCCATTTTGAGTATTATAAATTTCTTTCCCGTTACGGAAGATTCTAAATACAAGTTGGGCAATATTTGTAACCCCCATCACACCGACGCTTGCAAGTAGCTCAACGTTATTATTTCTTGAAGCGGTGCCTGGGATGTTTATTTGAATCGAAGCTAAAAGAACTCTAAATGGAGCCTGTGGAATTGGAAAAGCAGTTTCTGGGTTAAACGTACTTAGAGGTTCAGTTGCTTGGTAATCAAGAACTTGCGCCATTTTATCACCTCCTTTTGCTAGGATACTATAAGATATGTTCTATATTAGAGATTGATTGTGTAGTAAACTAAGCCGTGTTATTTTTTAAACTTCGTCTAGTTAACTGTTCTAGTTCTTATGGAATTATGAGCTTTCTAATTAAAATCATTTAGAATTTATTATCATAAGTTTGAAGTAATAAAATAGGTGAAAAGGTATGTGAACATAGTTGTTTTGCATACCTTTTTAGATGAGATAGATTAAAGAATGGTGTTTAAATTGGAGGCAGCTCTTCTTTTTGCATTGAAATGAGCCAAATAAAATCATCCTCAATAATAATTTGAATGTTTTGGCCGAGGCTAATCAATTTCTCCGCTTTTAATTGTTTCGTACTTATACCGCGACGTTTGTCCCCAAGAATAACGAAATCTGTATCTTGTGTCACAGTCCCTTGCATAATCCCTCCACAAGCTCGTACTCTCTTCGCAGCTTCTGAACGTGTCATAGCGGAAAGAGCCCCTGTAAAGACGATTTGTTTATTATAAAACGGATGCATCAAGCACTCGGATGGGTCAGAAAGTATGATAATTTCTGTGTTGTCCTTATTGTTATTCATGTTGACTCTCCTTGATTGAAATGAAAGATTTCTACCTAAATTATAGGTGAGATTGATTGATTCGAGGATGTAGGTAACAAAGGAATGTCTCTCTATATTTAAACTATTCATGGAGAATAGTATCATATAGATCCGTTCTTCATGAATACTTGTACCAATAGATAAAAAGAGTATGTGAGATATAAATTGATTTCGCATACTTTTTTCCAAAAAGGAGGATTTTATTAATGTTGCCCGAACTATGGAATAGAGAGGACAAAAGGATGAATTTCTTGTTCAACAAACTAGTTCATTAGCAAACGAAAAATAAGGGGAAAAGGATGGTTCATAAGTGATTCAATTCCAAAAAAATAATATTACAGTTTTTCAAAGTGCATTATATATGACTACCTCGGCAATCATTCAAACTAATGAAGCAGTAATTATGACAGACCCTAATTGGTTACCTACTGAAATTGAAGAAATTAAGAGCTATATAGACAAGATTAAAGATGATAAACAACTATATATTATTTACACACATAGCGATTTTGATCATATTATTGGATCTGGGGCATTCCCAGAAGCTAAGGTAATTGCATCTAAACAATTTGATGAAAATCCTAACAAAGAAGACAGCATTCAAAAAATTAAACAATTTGACCAAGGCTATTATTTGAATAGAAGCTATTCACCTGTATATCCAACTGTAGATATTGTTGTATCAGAGGATGGACATAAATTAGAATTAGATTCCCTAACCATGACATTTTATCAAGCACCTGGTCATACGAATGATGGTTTATTTACAGTTATTGAGCCGTATGGTCTGTTTCTTTCTGGCGATTATTTGTCAGATATTGAGTTCCCGTTCATTTTTAGCAACTATAAAGATTATGTAACTACGATCAATAAAGCTGAAAATATTTTGCTGAATCATCAAATAACGGCCCATATACCTGGACACGGTTCGACAACACAAAATCAACAGGAAATTCAAAAAAGAATAAACGATTCGAAGTATTACTTAGAGCAGCTTCTTCATGATAATGGAGAGTTAGAAAGATATTTAAGTCTAGAGTATCCATTTTTTGAAGGGATGAAAAGCATCCATACTGACAATAAGAAAATGGCTAAAGAAAATTTGTAGTTGATAAGCTTTAGAGGAAATGTACTTGAGGAAACTGTAACGTAAATAGTGCAATTAACTCTAGAAAGTGAAGTATAAAGAGGCCGATATAAAGGAGACCGATCATTTTAGACGGTCTCCTTTTTTCTTAAACTTGTTCTTCACTCATTAATGCATGAGTATTATCTTCTGTATCTTTAAAAAATAATATACATGTTTCTGTTTGCCCCATTTTTGCTAATAAGTAGATTTCATAATTCTTTTGATTATGTATTTATGGTCAAAGTTATATACAAAATACATTTCCATTAGATATTCGTTACTTCATCCGTACATATTTTCTGCTCATTTTCCAATACTATATCTAGATCATTTATCAAATTGGCAAGAAGGGAAGAGGCAAATTGGCTAAGCACTCAGATATGAGCTGGAAACAGGATCATCCAAGCACTTTGTTTGGGAACTCTGTCCAAAAGGCAGAGCGTTTGTTGAAGCATGCAAAGTCACATCCGGAGGAGATAGCGATTGAGCATGCTTTCAATCAAATCGAACATGCGGAAAATGCATTCATGAATGCAAAGCAATTTGGTGAGCATTTGGATACAGTTCAACAAAATAAAGAATACTTAGAGCAGATCAAGCAGCAATTACACGAAATGCAAGGCAAACAGTAGATAGAAGAAATAAAAATAATGCTTTAAGCGGTTTAAGCCCTATAATCTAAAGGACTTAAGCCGCTTAATTTTATTCCATTTGTTTGCTTGCATATAATGCACTGTTGGTCAATTTTTTATGTGAAATGTTGTACAGATGAGGAAACATAATGTTTTGAATAACAGAATGTAATCCGTTGATTTGAAAAAGTATAGTTAGTAAAGAGCGTAACGCGGAAGATTGAACCCTTTCCTGGGAAATATTTTCTATTGTTTTTAGTCAACACCAAACAATTATTGTATACGGTGTAGTTTGTGCAGGAATACTCCTTGTAGTAGGGCCATAGATAACAATTAGGTTTCGATTTGTTGGGCTTTTTGAAAAAGGTTGCCCATTTTTAAGCAAGATAAGTGTATAAGCAGAAAGATTTAGTTGTAATTGGCCATCACTACTCACTAATTGGTTATTAAAAAAGTCGACTTTGACATTTTGATAGTTATTTTCCTTTACGACGACGAGTGCTCGATATTGAGGCGGATATATCAAAGGTACAGGTGCATCCCCATCATAATATCCAGTAATCTGATCACCGATTGTTACAATTTCTTGGTTGACAAAATAAGTAGAAGGTGAGACGACAAAATTGACGATACCACGAGAACTATCTTCTACCGTCATAAGTTTATAACAACCTTCTTTTTCTCCATTGTGCACGATTGGAAAATCATCAATCTGAGTAACGACCCCTCGAAATGATTTAAAATTTACCATAGCCATTCCTTTCTTTATAAAATCTAAATCGATCATTGGTGAGACAAAAGCTTGGATTATTGTTTACCCAAAGGAACTGATTTGAATTCAATTACTAAAAGAAAACCAATTTTATAATATAATACAGCGTTATTTTAATTTATGTAACATCTCCAATTTGGGTGACAGAGAATGATTTTATTATCAAAGGTTAGGTTTCTATATGACATGAATCAATATATACTTAACTTGCAAACTATAAATGTTCATTTTTCAGAGGAGGGGAGCCTATTGAAGTGGATTTCTAAAAATAAGAAACCCCTTTTACTATTCATCATTATTATTATTGTCATTGCTGGGATACTCGATATCAAATATGAAGGATTGTTCTTTCAACTATTGCCAGAGTCTATTCAAAACCGTTTAGCTGATTTTTTCAAATAAGCAAAATTGTATTTTCTAGGACACAGAGGCTGGCTATAAAACACTTTTATTTATAGTTGGAATTGGCTTTATAACTTCATTAGCAACAACAGTATATTTCTTGTACTGACGATAGGTAGTAGTTCCAGAAGACTGATTTTGGCTCTTTTGATTAAAATCTGTTGACATGGAGTTAACTCCATCTTTTAAAGTAAATGTATTAAAAGAATGGGGTGATGTAAATGGATACTATTGCATATGTATTGATAGTGGTATACGCATTATTAACAGGGATTGCCGGTTTGCATCAATGGAAAGAGAATGGATATCAATTACGAACATTCTTATTTGTGGTCTTATCTATCAGTATGCTTATAACGATATTTTTACCAAACAAAACTCTGGTACTAATGTTATTAATCCTTGAATTTGTTCTATTACATGTTTTAGCAATTGCGGAAGGGCTAGTAACAAATAAACAGCTTAGATACAGTCACCATATCGTTCGCTTTATATTCCATTGTATACTGCTATTAATCGTTTATAAATTTATAAATTAGTAGGTGATGATCATAAAAATCGGTGAATTTGCAGCATGTACTGATCTTAGTAAAGATACCATCCGTTATTACGAAAAAATGGGTCTATTACATCCGGAAATTCAAAACAAACATCGTGAGTATAATAAGGGTCATATTGAAATCATTAGTACAATTATTAAACTAAAACAATGTGGTTTTTCACTTCAAGAGATTAAAATGCTGTTTGAATGGTCGCAAAATACTGATGAAAATGATGAATTGACAGAAGCGGAAATTCAAAACGTTCAACAGCTGAAAATATTATTTCAAAATAAGTATAAGCAGATGCTTCAAAGAGAAAATGAGATTAAACAAATAAAGCAAGTATTGCTACGTGCTGATTATAAAATGGAGCAGCTACTAGAAAAAAATAGAGGCTAGATGGGTTACTGCATCATTTTAAAGACAATTGTGATAATCATCTAATTGAACAAAAAATCCTGAAAACGACAAATATATTTCCTTATAACCAAAGGGAATATCAATAAAAAAGATAATATTTTATAATTTAACGCAGCTGATAAAGCTGTGTTTTTTTATTTACAAAGTTAAAGGTTTTTTTTAATAAATATTGAATATATTGTGGTATTCCAAAATTCAATTTTTATGAAAGGTGATAATAATTTTATGGAAGAATGGGAGAAAGCACTTGAAGAGTTTTTAAAAGATTGGAAGAACCGAAATGATGTCGTTGGAGCGCTTGTATGTGGGAGCTATATTACAGGAAATCCTTCTAGGCGCTCTGATATAGATGTACATATTATTTTATCTGATGATGTTGGTTGGCGAGAGAGAGGGAATAGCATTATAAATGGTTTTCTTATAGAATATTTCGCTAATCCACCAAAACAAATTCGTAAATACTTTCAAGGAGATTATCAAACCCAAAGAACAATGTCCATGGTTCAAATTATTACAGGAAAGATTCTATTTAATAACACGGGAATACTTAATGAATTAAAAATCGAAGCTGAACATTGGCTAAACAATGAATATGATGAATTAAATAACACAGTATTAGAAATAAAAAAATATTCACTATGGGATTCATTAGACAATTTAAAGGATTGTTTTGAACAAAAAAGAGTGGATTTTCCTTTTGTGTATTTTAACGCATTAGCTATTTTATTTTCTGAGTACTGTCAGTTTTTAAAGTTAGAAAGCATTCCGTACGATCAAGTACATTCTTATCTTGTAGATCCAGCATATATTAAAAAATATCTAAAAAGTGTTTTTCCTGATTCGATATTTAAAGAAATGTTTCTAAAAGCATTACTAGAAGTGGACAAACAAAAGATGATGGAGGCATATGAAGAGTTAGTAAACCATGTATTTAATCAGATAGGTGGTTTTAAGATAGATGGTTGGAAATTAAAAAGTCCTGTCGAAGAATAGGATGAGATTTGATTGGTTAAAATAAAAAAGAAATAATTTTAACACTAGAAAATATTAAGAAAATTCGATATATTTTTATATGTAGTGGAGCTGGTGCAAAAACAAGACTGGTTCCATATTTTTATGTTATTATATAGATATAATATTTAAAAAATCCTCATTATTATATGAAAATGCTAGCCAATTTTAGGTCAATTATTCCATAAAACTTAAATAAAGGTTGGGTTTATTAGTGGTGAAATAGGAGGTTTTTCTCTTGATTTATTAAGGGAAAGGCTCGAAAAATGCACATAACTCTCATATAGATAGTTGATATTTTAATCTTTATGTAATTATGATACACTGCAATAAGGTAATAATTGATACAGAAAA
This sequence comes from Lysinibacillus sp. NPDC092081, assembly GCF_044755845.1. Lineage (NCBI taxonomy): Bacteria > Bacillati > Bacillota > Bacilli > Caryophanales > Bacillaceae > Lysinibacillus > Lysinibacillus sp. NPDC092081. Next base: position 123,725 of record NZ_JBIVRU010000008.1, on the reverse strand, counting down.
GGTGTACTCCTAGGTTACTCCATGGCTTACGGTGACATCTAAGCAGGAGAGCTTACATCCTTTCTGCAAATCTTAATATATAAGGAAGGTAAAAATGAGTAACAGACAAATTAAATCAGATGTTATCTTAATTGGTGCCGGAATCATGAGTGCGACTTTGGGGACAATGCTCAAAGAATTAGCGCCAGATTGGAAAATTACAGTGTTTGAGCAGCTCGATAAAGCTGGTGAAGAAAGTTCTCACGAATTAAATAATGCGGGAACTGGGCATGCGGCACTTTGTGAGCTTAACTACACTTCAGAGAAAAAAGACGGAACAATCGATATCAGCAAAGCGATTAAAGTTAATGAGCAGTTCCACCTTTCAAGACAATTTTGGTCTTATCTTGTGAACAACGAACTGATCAGTAATCCACAAGACTTCATTATGCCTTTACCTCATATGAGTTTGGTACAAGGGAAAGACAATGTAGAGTTTCTAAAAAAACGTCATGAAACAATGACAAAAAATCCTTTATTCCAAGGTATGGAATTTTCTGATAACCCAGAAAAACTAAAGGAATGGATTCCTCTTATTATGCAGGATCGTCCAGCAGATGAAGCTATCGCTGCGACAAAAATTGACACTGGTACAGACGTTAACTTTGGTTCATTAACACGTATGTTATTCGACCACTTAAAAAATAAAGACGTTGACATCAACTACAATCATAGTGTTGAAAGCATGAAACGTACAAGCGATGGTTCATGGGAAGTACGAGTGCACGACAAAAATGGCTGTAAAATGGAATACCATACAGCAAAATTTGTCTTCCTTGGAGCTGGTGGAGGAAGCCTAGAGTTACTACAGAAATCAGGTATTCCTGAAGGAAAACATATTGGTGGATTCCCAATCAGTGGATTATTCTTAGTATGTAAAAACCAAGAAGTTGCTGAACAACATCATGCAAAAGTATACGGAAAAGCTAAAGTTGGTGCTCCACCAATGTCTGTTCCGCATCTTGATACACGCTATATTGATAACAAAAAATCATTACTATTTGGACCGTTCGCAGGTTTCTCACCTAAGTTCTTAAAAACAGGTTCAAATATGGATTTAATTGCTTCTGTAAAACCGCATAATATTACAACGTTATTAGCGGCAGGGGTTAAAGAAATGGGCTTAACAAAATATTTAATCCAACAACTTATGCTATCTAAAGAACAACGTATGGAAGAGCTACGTGACTTCATCCCGAATGCTAAGAGCGATGATTGGGATATTATCGTAGCTGGTCAACGTGTACAAGTTATTAAAGATACTGAAGCTGGTGGTAAAGGAACACTTCAATTTGGTACGGAAGTTGTAAGTGCTTCTGATGGCTCAATCGCTGCATTACTTGGAGCTTCTCCGGGTGCTTCTACTGCTGTACACGTTATGCTTGAGGTAATCAATAAATGCTTCCCTCAACATGTTAACGAATGGGAAGCGAAAATTAATGAAATGATCCCATCTTATGGCAAGTCATTAGCAGAAAATCCAGAGCTTCTTAAGGAAATTAATGCATCAACAGACGAAGCGCTGCGTTTAAAATAAAATCTGATGTAGAAACAAATTTAAGCGTTTGTTTCTACAAAATATAATATAGAACCTTCATTCTAATTTTGGATTGGAGGTTCTATTTTTTTATTTCATAAATCGTTAAGGAAGAGTTTTGCAAAAAAATTTGGTGATTAGTCAAAATAAATTGTAGTAGGAATTTTCGAACATATTAACTAATATATTTAAATAGGCATTAATTAATGACAAAATCACAATGATTTAATTTCTTTCAGCAAATGCCTTTTGTAGCGAAAGTGAAGCGTCAGCTACAGAAGTCTCCTATTTCTATAGGCGTTGAGATGAATGGGGGTTTAAGATACTTTTCAACGGGTGTCCAAACACCTGCTGAAATAGAGGAACTCAGTCTAAAAACGCCACGTCCTGTGGCATTACCGAAATGACCGACATCGTGTCGGCCCTCGTGCAGGCCTAAGCATAAAGCCGATTCCGGACGCAATTATGCCGAGGCATCATTGATTGAAAAAAGTTGAATGGAGAGCAAGATGAGAAAAATACTGATGAAGTACATGACCAAGTATTCGGCTCTTAATGAAGAACAACAACAAGCGATTGTTGAAGAGATACAAATTGAGGAATTTAAAAAAGGAACAATCCTCCTTAGACAAGGAGATATTCCAACTAGATGTTATTTTGTATTAAAGGGATGTATTAGGCAGTATGCTGTAGATGAAGCAGGAAAGGAAGTCACATCCAATTTCTATACAGAAGAACAAGCCATTTCGAATATGAATCATCATAAACAGGATAAGTCATCCTCGTACACTTTTTCTTGTTTAGAGGACTGTATATTGGTAGTAGGTGATCTTGTTACTGAAAAAGATATGTATCATAAATATACACAATTGGAAGCAATGACTCGCATGATGATTGAGCATAGCTTTGGTGAGATGCAAGATGAATTAGCTTCATTTATTGCATCTACACCAGAGGAACGCTATAAATCATTATTACAGAAACGACCTTATTTAATTGATCGTGTACCCCAACATCAATTGGCAAGTTACCTTGGTATTACGCCAGAATCCTTAAGTAGAATTAAGAAGCGAATTAATAAATAAATGTTAGGAAGGTGTTATCAAGCTTTAGAGACTTTTCCTCCTTTAATTAGCAACCATATACCAAAGCCTAACTCTCCTAAAATCATAGGTACATTAAATATAAATTTAAGAATTGAAATAACTTCATCATATTGTGAAAAAAACGAGATAAATACATTAATAATGATATAGCCTGTTGCGGCAAGCAACAATAAGATGCTAATGACTTTAGGGATTTCGGATGATTTGAAAGCAATATAGCCTATAACCATAAGATGCCCTCCAAAAATAATCAAATCAATAGCCCAAACTGTTTCAAATGCTTTAAGAAAGAACATGACATGTGCCTGAAGTTGATTAATATTAAATGAAAAATTATCTGTACTATTAGAAAGAAGTAATACAAAGACTAAATTTAGAATGGCAACGCCTAAAATAGTCGTATAGGTAAGACGGAGCCATGCTGCTAGCAATGCAAGGCTTCTATTAATGGGCTCTAAAAAAATATAAAACGCCCAGGTAACTACAATGTCAGTAATTAGGATGATAATCCAGCCGAAAATTCCAGCTTTGAAAAGTGTATTTGAAGACTTTAAGTTATTAAAAGTAGCAGTAGCATCTCCTTGCAGTACAAGGTTTTCATGGACAAATCCATAGGAAAAAAATGCGGCAAGTGCCATGATGATGAGAGCCGTTCCTCCAATTAAAGCTGATTTACGTCGCTTTGAATGCTCGTGTTGTATTGTATCCATATCATATCCTCCTTTTAAAGTTGTTCTTATTGTAAAGGGAGGATCATGATGGAGCATTGACTTAAATCAAGGAAAAAAATAACGATTCTTCTAATTACGACGACATCCTCGAGAGTGGGGCACATCTTTTGATTAACTAAAAGATGTGCTTTTCCACGTTAATACTTAAGTTTCGAAAGGCAAAATAGGATAGGACGTTTAACATATATTGAGCAAAAGAAAAGGAGTAGGGATACAAGGAGGGCTAGGGGAATGCTGAAGATGACTGGAAGCTCAACGCCATACCAAATGCCCATCTTCAATTGCTCAAGACCTAATGTTCGTAAAATACCTGCTAGTATTGACAATAATGCACTTAAGATCAAACCAATATAGAGGACAGATAACACAAGGAGTGCCAGCGAGCAAAAAAAGATCTGAACGATTTTTTTTAATATCATTCCTTCTCTCTCCTTACAACTTGTTGCACTTTAGCATTGGGGGCAATTGAATAGCTATCCGTATAATAAAGTGCTTTTACGCTACAATTACTTCCCACAACGACAACATCTCCTTCAACAATTTCCGCATTTGTATAGGAAAGACGTACATTTCTCCCTTTTATACAATGACAAATTAATTTTTTCTTTAATAAAGGAAGAACAGAAATCTTATCTTTTTCTATGCATATTTCATCTGCTATAAGCTCCCCAATTTTACTTTCACCAGACATTTTTAAATGAAAATGCTTGGCTAGTATTTCTGTTGCTTTCACAATACCGGTTGCATCTACGGTTTCAACCTCTAAATTTTGTTCAATGGTCAACTTCCCAGAACTATTCAATTGAGTTACTTGCCCATTACGCATATTTAAGCTCCCGCCACTTTTAATCTCATTAATTTCACAAAAACCTTTTATAGTACATGATCCTGTACTATTTAAAATCTGTGCTTCAACGCGGGAATGAAAAGAACTATGCCCATGAGTAGAGATTTTTTTTACGCGTACCTCTTGATGTAAAGTAACGAATCCACGGATATTTAATTGATCACAATCTGATGCTAAATCTTTAATATTGCCATTTGTAAGAGTTACCGTGCGTAGTTTTTGAATCAAAATAATCACCTCATATACTTTAATTAATATATATTTTAATTATTAAAACATATATTAATTAAAGTATATGCAGCTTCATTTTGTCAAGAACTAATAAAGTGAAGGCTTTCACGTGCAGTTCATCTCCTGCATAACTTCTTTACTTTCGCAGCGGGATGATTTGCTCAAGAATGCGTCAAAAGAGTTCTCGCATATTTTCTGGGCAATAAAAAAAGGACTTCAATTTTATGAAATCCTAAAAAATTTTTTTCATTAACTGATTAACCTCACGCAATATTTTTGCCATGTCTATCAGTTTTTCCTGTGGAAACTTTAAAAATAAATCTTGAACCTTCAATTCACCGTTATTTGTTAAAATCATTTTTACAACACGACGGTCTTCTTGCTCTCTAATCCGCTCTACTAATTCCAACTTTTCTAGTTTATCGCACATTGATGTAACGGCTCCAGGTGTTACACTAAAGGACTCAGCAATTTCTGTTGCTTTCATACCACCATTAATCTTTAGCTGAAGTAGGAGGATTAGTTGGTTTTGAGATAATGATTCTCCCTCAGATAAAAGATTTACAAACATTTTCGATGTATGCTGTATTTCAAGCATCTCTTTCATAATGATTTCCACATTGTGCAATTGATCATTTTTTGACATAGTATCACAGCCCATTAAAATATTTAATAACTAAATTATATAGTAAATAAATAATGTGAGCTACTATCGATATCCTTAAGGGAATTGATTTCTTGTCATTGTAAAACACAGAAGCGACTCATCGGACGCCCCCATGAAAGCACTCAATTGGAAGGAAATCAACCCCATGTTTTGGTGAAGAGCCAATTATTTCACAAACGTATCGCACATCCATTCATAAAATTTTTCCTTCTCTTCAAATTGTGGATAATGAGCTGATTGTTCAAAGGCAATAAATTCTTTTTTATCGGCTTCAATCATATCAAAGTATTTTCTCGCTTGGTTAGATGAAGTTTGATAATCATATTTACCCATAACAAAATAGCATGGTAATTCAAGTTTTTTTACTTTAGTAGGTAATGGTTTTTTCATTACTTCCTCTAATAGAGTTTTTAGAGAATAGGATAGCCCATAGTTGTAACGAATCACATCTAATAAGTTATACTCACGACTGAATAACATACCTATGCTATTCCCATCAGGGTTATCAATAAGTCTTGAAGCTCCACCATATTTTGCAATATAGCTCCGTGGAATAAACATCTCGTCATTTTCAACTTGTTCAGTTAACCCTTGTAAATATAAAACATCATCTTTATTGCCAGCATTTTCGGCTTGCTGAATAACGTAATTCAAAGCGTCAATCTCGCTACCTACTTGATCACTCATCTGTCCAATTCCAACATATGCTGTATATTTTTCAGGAGCTTTAGAGGCGGCTTGAGTTGCAATATACGTACCATAAGAATGGCCAATTAATATTACTTTTTCTTTGCCAAGACGATCTGATATATAATCCGTCAAGGCCAATAAGTCATCTACGAGTAAGTCTGATGAAAGATTAGAATAATCCTCAAAAAAATGATATGATTTTCCGCTTGCTCTTTGGTCGTAATTCACAACTGTAAAATTGTTTTCCAATAAGTCTTGATACTTACTAGCATACGGTATTTCCGAACAGCCAGGCCCTCCATGGACAAAAATAATAACGGGATTATCCTTATCTTTGCCACGTATCATAACTTCATGATTACTTCCATTTATCTTTACTTGCTCTAATGCACTAACACTGTTATTACCTTTTATATGGGAAGTCCATGTAGGGAATAAAAGCGCTGTTATGAGTAATACGAAGGTAATTATTCCAGTATATTTTATAAATTTCATTATCTGCTTCATCTAATCACCTCTGTGAATGTGAATTATAATCGCAATTTTTAGACTTTTTTAGGAAGAGTTGTTGATCTGTACATTTTTCTTTTATAAACATAAAAATACATGCTAAGGGGCCACCAGAGAACTACAAAGATTGGATAAAACGCCCATATTACTCCTGGTGAAGAGACAATATTTACTGTAATAAAAAAGATGCTAATAAGAACTGTAGCGGTAACAGAGAATGCTACAAACGTTTTTTTTTGTGCGTGGTATAAAGCTAAGGGCCACCAAATTACTAAAAAAGATGGATAGATCGCCCAAGGGTATGGATGGGATAAAATAATATTTAATAAGGAGTAATAAATAATGGTACTTGCACAGCCTATCAGTGCAATTTTTAATGATTTTGCTTTTTCCTCTAAATACATAAGAATTGGCCACCAGATGATTGGATAAATCGCATAAATGAACCATATATAATCGGGCGAGTATAAATAATTCTCAATGATAAGAAAAGCAATAATCAGTGTGCTACAAACAAGAGAATATTGTTTATACATTCTTTTAGACATAAAGAATAACGTTATTGGCCATAGCAAAACAAGTAAGCACGGATAAATAAACCAAAGCTCCTGAGGTGACGTCGTATAATTGACGATCCCTAAAAAAATCATTGTCATCAAACAACCTACAATCGAAAAGTTAATCAAGTTTTTCATGTTCATTCACTCCATTTCTTACGTGACCAAACGAAGTACATAGATAATGGCCACCATAATATTGCGAAGATCGGATAGATTGCCCAAATTGTATCTGGTGTATAGTAAAGATTAATAAAAATAAAAAATGCAATGATTAAGCCACTACCCCATATAGAGAATTCTAAATTTAATTTAGACATGCTTTTCTTTCCGGGCTCCTTCACACCTAATTCCTTTTTTAAATCCTCAATATCTCCAAATTCCACGATGGCTTTGTTGATGGCATCCTCTTGTTCTTTCCCTTGATCCATCAAATAAAATACTTTTTCCTCAAGATTTTGAATGATTTCTTGTTTAACCATCTCTGTTTCTTTATTACGAGGAATGTCTTTAAAAAGCTCATCAATATGATTTTTTATTTTTTTCATTCTAAGCCCTCCATAAATAAGTCGATAATTTCTTTTACTTCCGACCACTCTTTTACTAGCTCATTTAAATATGCTTTACCTAATGGGGTAATACGGTAATACTTTCTTTTGCCTCCGTGTGAAACATCACCAAAATAGGCTTCAATAATTTCCTTTTTCTCAAGACGTTGAAAAACTGCGTATAAAGTTGCTTCTTTAATTTGAAAACGATTATTTGTGCGGATACTTATTTCCTGAGAAATTTCATAACCATAACGATCTTTCTCTAAAATTAACCTTAGAATAATGGAGTCCAAGTGTCCGCGGATGATGTCACTTCGAACCATAAGTCACCTACTTACTTTTTTATTGCTCTATCTGTTAGAGTAATATTAGCAAACATTACTCTGCCTGTCAAAGTAATTTTTCCAAATACGTCCAGATTTTCGCCGAGGTGTAATTAGTAGGGTTAAAAAATCCCCATTCACTTCACATCAGAAGTAAAAGGGGATTGAAGATATTTATTTAGAATTGAATTGTGATATTTACTTTGGTTGAACTACTCTATTACATATACAATGCTGCAAGGAATATACCTAATGTCTCTTCGTAGATGTCCTCGAATTGGCTAAGTGGAAGAGGATTTGTACCACTACCCAACTCAACGGTAAAGCCAGGTCTACGCCAATCCTGGATAAACCAATCCTTATAACCTGCATAACTGCCTGCTGAATTGATAGGCTCGTAGCCACTAACCCGGCTAAACTCATTAACTAGGATTTCTGACTCTGGTGGTTCGAGATTCTCAAAACCCCAATAAATAACTTTACCTTGTGTATGAAACGCAAGAACTCTGGCAAAATCGCGCTTCTTTGTCAAGTCAGCCATAGCAATAGCCTCTGGCTCGGACAAAGGTCGTTGTCCTCCAAAATCTCTTGGTCCAGGTGTACTCGGATTTCGTGCACTTTCAAGCTCCCATTTAGCAGGGAACTGGTCGTTCAAATCGACACCATGTATATTGGCCTTCCAACCAGAGAAATCAGTGCTACCGTTATTCCAAGTAAGAAGTTGATTTCTTAATACTTCGTCATTAGGTGGTCCTTGTAATACTAAATCGACACCATCGGGATTGACCATCGGAACGATAGAAAGGATTGTTTGCTGGTAAAGTGGGAGTGAAGATAAACCGCGAATAGTACTTTGATTGGTGAGAGAGAGTAGATAGTCGTTTATAAAAGTTAAAATAATCGGAGTTGTAATCCATTCATTCGCATGAAAGGAGCCGTTATAATGTACACGCTTAGTTCCGTTTCCGATTAGAAGCTCTGGAATTTCATACTGTAAAACAGAATGTCCCATCGTGGAGCTTTGCAGAAATGGATAAGCATCGAGTAGTTTTTTGATATCATTCATCATGGTAGTATAAGTATAATTTTGTTTACCATTGACGAGCCTCCATGTGATTCGTTGCGGAATGCGAATTGTCTGTCCAATTTGTAATTGATTTGGATTAAGACCAGGATTGACAAGCAAGATGGCTACTAATGGTAGATTTCTGCTTTGGGCTATTTGCCAAAAGGTATCTCCTAGCTTTATTTGATAATTGACTGTTACAAACCCCGGAATTCGGATGCGTTGTCCAACCTTTAAAAATGAAGGTTTAATATTTCGGTTCGAATCTATAATTAGTTGACGAGGTATTTTAAACACTTCACTAAAATGCCAAAGAGAATCTCCTGGTCTTACGTAAATATCCACATTGTTCTCTCCTTAATATCAATTATGCCTCAGCAAAATTTGCCAATATTAAATATATATGAAAAGAATATGGGACTTATTCTGTTTGCATTAGTGCAGATTATTTATGAATGTATTTCAACTATATTATTATACAAAACATTGGGGAATAACGATATTTTGATCAATTTGAGGGAATATCTTAAACGTTTTTAGTAGGTGATAAAAATATATGAATGAGTAAAGAGCCAACAAGAAAGAGTCAGCTCTCAAAACTATATTTCTCTTCAAATTTTAGCCTTTTTAAAGCCACTATAAATATCAAATGCATTTGCGATGATGGCAATAGCAATGCTTACGAATAATATTCGGTCTATAGCAAACAAAATCTTAGCAGAGGTCGTTTCCGTAATTGCCGCGATATAAGGTACAGCGGGACTGTGTATGAGATCAGGGTGAATAGCCATGAGGATAAAAACAATGATCCCTGTGCATTGAAGAAGTGCATTACCTACGGCGATTAACATTGTCCATTGACCAGCCTTCAATTTCCATAATGTTAAAGCTACACTTAAAGCGATACAAAATAAAACGATTGGAGCGAAGGACAGTAAGACATCTTGATTGAATATAGGCATAACAAATTTTAAGCCACCTTTATTGTGAGACGTATAGATGCCTAAAAGGCGATTAGCATTGAAATAGACAAAGGCGAAAATAGCAATGCCTAAGAAACTGAAAATATTATCATTCAGTGAAATATTTTTTTCTTTAGGGATGATTTTAACTTTTGCTAAATCATCAGGTGTCCATGTTGGATGATATTTTATAAGGGGGATTCGAATATTATTTCCTCCAGATCGTTCAATGACAATGAAAGCAACTGTAATCCAGAACAGTACGTAGATGATTACTGAAATAATATTAGCGATAGTTATAGAAATCGTTTTAATAATAGCAGACAGGAGAGCACCTTCTCCGCTATAAAGCACAATACTTTCTATCATCTGTACAATAACTGTAATAATAATCGCCCAAGGAACAACTAATTTTATTGTCCTAATATAAGTATCAAACACTTTTGGACCGATTAAAAATCGTGGTGTTTCTTGGTAGCTTGCTGCGACTTCTACAGGATTTCCAAGCTTTTTAAGAACTTCCTTTATATCTGATTCTGAATAATCTTCAGGTAACATATCTTCAATTGTAGATTTTAGTTCTAGGCTGGTTTTATCACGCTTATCTTTGCTTATCCTTCTAGTTACTTCATGAATATATGCATCAATCAGATTCACTCTTTCCGTCTCCCTTCAATAATTCATGCAGTCCATTCCTTTTTTGGTTGAGCCATATGTGTGCTCAACACATTGTATTTCTAAGATTTATCTTTAGTTGTATCCCACTTTTATGCCCTAATCAACGAGCCAACGAGAATAGTGTACTCAGTTCATTGTTACTGCCGACTTGCTCAAGACGCTGAATAAGGGTATAGCAACTAAACGGTGTATGCAAAACAATATGCACTTATGTTCCACCTCGTAATTCATTTTGTTTATACATCTAATAAGGAGCTCACCTTAATCACCTCAGGGTTTAATACTGTCAACAGACAGTATTATTTGCGTGTGGTAATATATGTTATTATCAAGGGCTGAAATTAATGTGAAAAAAATTATGAAAAGAGCGTGCCTTACATAAATTTAGTGTAGGATGGGGATGTATATGAAACTCGTTGAAAAATTATTGAAGGAAGAAGATTTTATACATTTTGTTGATATTGTGGTGGGGGCTTATCCAGGAAGGATGGGCAGTTTACAGCCAACAAAAGAGCAGCTAAAGGCACTCTTTATACACAATCAAAACAATGATGCATCCCTTCATTAGTATGGGCTATGGGAAGATAGCAAACTAGTTGCGGGTATGCGACTCCATGATTTTGAAATGAACCTTAATTTCCTTCATAAACAAGAAAAGATAGCCTGAGAATAAATAGCTTATTGTAATAAAGCAATTTCACCGTATAAAGCTATTGTTCTTTTTTCATAAAAAGTGATGAGCGAACAGGTCGTTCCAGCGGCGTAATGTTAATAATAAAATAGCTTATAATTAATATTAAAATAATAAGTGAATAAATTAAGGTGTTGATGGGATGGTCATGTTCTACGATAATTAATCGAATCATGGCCGTAATCCCTATATATATAAAGTACCGTAGTGGAAAATGATAATTCTCTTTAAAATATTTAATAATCATAGTGATAAATTCAAAATACAAAAAGAAAATAAGAATATTAGCGAGAAAAAGTTTATAGTCTCCGCCATCGTTGTTGAATATTAAAATTTTAAGGAATTGGATGAGTTCTTTGCAAAGTAAGAAGGATAAAATGAGCGCTAAAAGTACAAGACAAACATTTAGAAACAATTGTAAAGATTGCGGTACAGCCTTTATTAATTGTAAATAAGTCGAGTTCTTTTGATTCATCGAATTCCTCCAATCTTGTAAATCGTCCTAAGTGAATATGAAAAACTAAATAGAGAACACAAGTCATATGGTTGATCGTCATCCTTTTATGGTTTGAATATAACATTTTATCGTAAATGTAGTAGTGCTTATTTGTAAAGTTTTGGTATATATTCATGAAAGAAAGTTTTCAAAATAAATTAGCGGTATGCTAAAATAGATGTGCATGAATATAAAATTTAAAAGGGGTTTTTAAAATGGCTAAAGCAGCAAAAGCAGATGCAAAAATTACACCAGAGCGTTTAGAAGAAGCATTAAACGTACGTGATCGTCTTGTTATCGAATTACTAGTACAAGTTCTAGATGAAAAGCTTGTAATTGAACGTCCAGTATTACGTGAGCGTGTAGCAAACCTTGTAGACCTTTCTGATCATGATGCAGAATTAAAAGAAACAATCCACGCTGTTATTAATAAGCTATAATTTTAAGGGAAATGCTACGCTTAATTGGTAGCATTTTTTCTTTTGTTAAAAAGGTACATATTGAATACATTCATACTTATAAAAATATAACGATCCCTTATAATTGGCTGTAAACCTATTTTATAAGGGATCTTAAATTTTTGGTAAAGTAGTACATCACGTAAAACGATCGACTAAATTATGCATGCGCTCGGCTTCTGTGTGTAGCTCTACCGAAGAGTGCATAATAGATGTGACTGCTGACTTTTGTTCATCAATCGAAGCATTAATTTGTTCAGTGGCTGCTGCTGATTGTGTCGCCACGCTAGCTATTTCATTAATGGCATTAATAACGATTAAACGATTTTCATCCATTTCATGCATACCTTGATCGAGGGAAACAAGGTGCTCTGTAATATCTTGTATAGAATCTACTAATATAGTAAATGCATGTTTTACTTCGTTAATCGAAATAGCCTGTCCCTGCGAAAGCTGGAGCGTGTGCATCATCTTTGAATCTGAATTGGCTGCATCTATTTCGATACGCTTTAATAAGTTCCTCACGCGGTTAGTAGCTTCATTTGTATCCTCCGATAAATTACGTACTTCTTCTGCTACTACAGCAAAGCCTTTCCCATGTTCCCCTGCACGTGCGGCTTCAATACTTGCATTTAAAGCTAGAAGATTAGTCTGTTCAGAAATGGACGTGATTGTTTGTACTACATGATGAATTTCTTCCATTTGGCCGGTTAAACTTGAGAAATTTGCTCTCAGCTCTTCGATGACATTCGTAAATTCATTCGAGTTTTGCTGTAATACTTCTATTTTTTGTCTGCCGTTTTCCTGAGATGTATGAATAGCATTCATATTTTCAGTAATATCTTCGTATTTTTCAGTTGCATTTGAGATGAGTGACGACAATTCTTCAACCATACTACTCGCCATTTCGGCTTCTTCAGCTTGAATAACGGCCCCTTTAGATATTTCTGTAATGGCTTGATGAATTTCATCTGCTGAAGCAGTCGTTTCTTCTGTAATGGCGCTAAGCATTTCTGAAGAAACTCTCATTTGAGTGGCACTTTCTTTCGTATTATGAACCATTTCATGTAAGCTATGTTTCATATTATTAACATTGCTAGCGAGTACTCCTAATTCATCTTTTGTCGTAATCGGGATGTCTTCACCAGTTAATTTTCCTTTTGCAATATCTGAAGTCATCACCATAATTCGGCGTATGTATGAAGTCATCTTACCTGAGAAGAACCAATATAGTGTTACACCAATGATTGTTGCAAAAGCAGTCATAGCAAGTGAGTAGTAAAGGATCTTTTTAGTGCCTGCATTAAAATCCATTTCATAGGTACCAGCAGCTATAATCCATCCCCAATGCTTGTCCTTGGCTACATAGGTAATTTTAGGAGCCACTACATCAGGGTTTGAAGGTAACGCCCAATCATATCGGACATATCCACCGTCTGCATTTGCCTCATCGATCATTTCGCGTACAAAATAACGACCGTCACTGGTTTGTAAGTCGGAGATATTTTGTCCTTCAAGAGATGGGTGAGTTTCCACTGTTCCGTCATCTTTAAATGCATAAAAGTAGAAGTTTTCACCGTATTTAACAGGGTTATCAATGGATCTTTTATTATCTTTAAGTTTATGGCCAACTATCTGTGTTCGGGCGCGTTCCTGGGCTTCTTCTAGCGTAAGTTTCCCTTGTTGAACCTCCTCATCCAATTGAGCAATTAATTCAATAATGCCTAATGTACCATTTCTAAGACTTTGTCGACCGACCTCATCAATTTCATTTTTTGCCAAAAAGTAATTGACTGCTCCGACCAGTGCTGTGGGAATCAAAATGACAATAATAGCTAGAAGGACAAGTTTGTTGCGGACTGATGATTTGATCATAGGCAAAACCTCCGTTCTTTCTTGCTTACAAGAGTATTGTAAACTTACTAATAGTTTAATTATAATATAAAATTTTCTAATAAAATAGAAAATTCTGAAAACAAACAGAGGATATGTCCAGTTTTTTAATGGTCTGGTTGTAGTTGGTTAGAGGTAGAAATACACCGAATGGGAGAAGATGAACATGCTCGGGAAGCATGAAGAAGTGATCGGGTGAGAGTCGGAACCACTCGGGCACCTCAAAGAATTGCTCCGCCAAGAGCCAAAATTGCCCTGATTCCCTGAAGAAACTGACCACCAACACTCGATACTCTCGACCCTATATAACACCCCAAATTGCTAGTGGAAAAGCGGAATCAATTAAATAAAACCCAAACAAGAAGTTACGTCATTCTTGTTTGGGTTTCCCTAGTTTTTAGTATACTTTATCTCCATTAAAAATAGAGTTTTTTACAATTACATAATCTACATTTCGAATGGACTCTAGTTTATTGCCACCTGCATAAGAAATAGATGATTGAAGGTCTTGCTGCATTTCAACTAAAGTATCTTTGATGCTGCCTTTATGTTCAACATACATCTTTTTACCTTCAACATTTTTACGTTCGCCTTTTTGGAATTCAGAAGCAGATCCGAAGTATTCCTTCACAGTTTTACCGTCGACTTCGATTGTATTGCCAGGTGACTCTTCATGGCCTGCAAATAATGATCCAATCATCACCATTGAAGCACCAAAGCGAACAGATTTTGCAATATCACCATGTGTTCGAATACCACCATCAGCGATAATTGGCTTCGTTGCAGCTTTTGCACACCAGCGTAGTGCAGCTAGCTGCCAACCACCTGTACCAAAACCAGTTTTGATTTTAGTAATACATACTTTACCTGGTCCAATACCAACTTTTGTTGCATCGGCACCAGCGTTTTCAAGTTCACGTACTGCTTCAGGTGTACCCACATTACCAGCAATAACAAAGCTATTTGGTAAATGTTTTTTGATATGTTGAATCATACGAATGACAGCATTTGAATGACCATGTGCAATATCGATAGTAATAAAATCTGGCACTAAATTTGCAGCTGCTAATTCTTCAATAAATGCGTATTCTTCATCTTTTACACCAACGCTAATTGATGAGATTAATCCACGGCCTTGCAGATCTTTGATGAAATCGATACGTGTCTCAGGCTTAAAACGGTGCATGATATAAAAGTAACCGTTTTCAGCAAACTTCACAGCAAGACTTTCATCGATAATTGTTTGCATGTTTGCCGGTACAACAGGAAGTTTGAATGTATGACCGCCTAAAGTTACTGAAGTATCACATTCTGAGCGACTTTCTACAATACATTTTGCGGGAATTAGTTGAATATCTTCATAGTCAAATACGTTATCCATTATAAACACTCCTAAAATACGAATATTTTTTAATTTTTAATTTAAATCGTTCGTCATTTGGTAATTTACATTATTTTCGAGTAAATGTCAAAGTTTTTATCTAAATAAATAAAAAAATAGCAGGAAAGAACAGGAATTAAGCGAAACATAAAGATATACCATTTTTCCGTTTTAGGGTTAAAAGTAGGATTAAGCGTATTGTTTAAAAAGCTAAAAGTATTAAGAAAAAATTTCACAACTTATGTAGGGGAAATAACTAATATTATGATTTTTTTCAAAAGAGGAAAAGTAGTTTTTTAGGCTCTTCACCAAAAGTTGCGGATGTCATTTGTTAAAACGCATGCCATGTGAATAAGTTGATTGAAGTGGAGACTAGGCGACTCCTTGGGGATAAGCGATAGAGGAACGAAGGCTAAAACCATCCCATCCTGTGATAACGCCTTCGTGACCAACATCCTGTTGCCCCGACGCCCCCAGGAAAGCGCCCAGCCGGAACGGAAATCAACCACACGTTATGGTGATGAGCCGTTTTTTGATCGGTTTATCTAAGATTTGTATTATTATTTGTTATCCATGTAAAATAGAATTGTTTCGAAAAATGACAAAGGGAGTGTTGGAAATGGCAGTAGAGGTTTACTTAATTTTAAATGGAAATTGTCGAGAGGCTGTATCTTTTTATGAGAAAGTTTTTAATACGAACAAACCTGAAATTATGACATTTGGAGATTCACCACAAAATCCAAGTTATCAATTACCGGAGGAAGCAAAAGATCTTGTGATGCATACGCGACTTTCGATTTTTGGCAGCACTGTAATGTTCTCTGATACATTTCCAGGCAACCCATTCACGATTGGAAACAATATTACGTTAGCCGTAGTCTCAGACGACGAGGCTGAGATGCGAAAAGCTTTTGACGGTCTTAAAGAAGGTGGCAAGGTTAAAATGGAGCTTCAAGAAACGTTTTGGAGTAAATGTTATGGCTCACTTACTGATAAATTCGGTATCGAATGGCAGTTTAGTTATGAGGAAAATAAATAAAGTTAATATTGAAGCACGATGTTAGGGAAATCTCCATTAACATCGTGCTTTTCTTTTTAGTATTTAAAACGATTCACATAGCTTTGTAATTCATCAGCCATATCGAGAAGTACTTTTGCGGCCGTAGCCATTTCCTGCATCGAGTTTAATGTTTGTTCAGTTGAAGCGGCAACTTCCTCTGACGCGGCTGCATTTAATTTAGCATGATCAGTTAGCTCGATAGCAGTTGCAGAAACTTCTTCGACTACTGCTGACATCTCCTGAGCAGATGCAGATATATCCTCCATTTTCGGGGCAATATCGTGTAGACTCTTAATAATGTTTGCAAATTTTTTGCTTGCATCTTCTGTTAGCTGCAAACCATCCTGGACATCTGTTGAAGCCTTAATCATTGTTTGAACAGATTTAGCCGTTTCTTGCTGAATGCCAGTAATGAGTGCAGAAATTTGCTCTGCTGATTGATGGGATTGCTCTGCTAACTTACGCACTTCATCAGCGACTACTGCAAAGCCTTTCCCATGCTCTCCAGCTCGCGCTGCCTCAATAGCAGCATTAAGGGCAAGCAGATTTGTTTGATCTGAAATAGCACTAATAATTTCTAAAATAGAACCAATTTCTTTTGTTCGATCATAAAGGGATTTAATCATCGTATCTGATTGTGTCACAGATTCATGAATAGAAATCATTTGATTAACAGTTTGTTTGACTGCTTGGCCGCCTTCTTCGGCCAAGTTTATAGCATGGCTAGATAAATCTGAAACCTGCATAGAACTATCAGCGACCTCGACGACTCCTTTTGCGATTTCCTCAATAGAAACAGCATTTTGGTCAATGCCTGTTGTTTGTTTTTCTGTACTGATAGCAACTTGTTGCATAGCGTTAGTAACTTGCTCTGAAGCAGCTATATTTTGTTCGGCATTCGCAGATAATCCATGCGCCGAAGTCTGTACGTGTTGGGAGCTTTGATCAACGTTACGAATAAGTTCTTTTAAGTTAGTCTTCATGGCGATAAAGGCTTCCCCAAGCTGTCCAATCTCGTCTTTAGTATGAATGTCAATAAACGCTGTTAAATCGCCCTCACTAATTTTTATAGCGCTTTGTTTAAGTCGATTGATCGGATTAACGATCGATTTTATCATGAATAGCATAAAAATAATGCCAACAATAATAGAAATAGCGATGATTAATAAGTTGATATTAAAGGTCGAAGCAGCGGCATTAGCAGCCTCGGCAGTAAACATTGTACCAACAACTTTCCAGCCTGTTAGCTTATTTGTAACAAATTGTAGCTGACGATCTTTTTCTATAATGCTACCGCTATCTTGTTCATAGATTTTAGTAATATAACTTTCTGTTGCTTCAGCACCACTTTCTTTATCTGGTTGGGCGATATAGATTTTATTGCTATCTAAAAGTGAAGCAAAGCCAGTTTCTCCAATGCGTATATCATTCGTGATGGTACTTAGTGTAGATATATTTAAATCTAACCCTATTACCCCAGAGCCATCTGGTAAAGCTTGAGTAATCGTAAGAACGATATCACCTGTAGTCTGTGTAATGTATGGAGCCGTAATAGATATTTGGTTTTTGCTATCTAAAGCATGCTTATACCAAGGTCTCGTACGAGGGTCAAACCCACTAGGGTATTTTTGAGCAGGCTCATCCAGTAGTCTGCCATCAGAAGTTCCGATATAAATCAGTTCCACCTCTGGATGCATGTTCATGTATTCGTGGAAAAGCGATTTAAGTTCTGTATTTTTGCCTTCTTGTAAATAAGATTGATTGAGCTTTTTTGAAAAATATTGAACGTCCTTCACTTTTGGCTCAATCGTGTTGGTAATATTCGTATTAAGCATGCGCACACTCTCGGTTGTGCTTGCTTGTTGTTCTTTCGAAATTTGCTTTCCAGCACTTTGGTAAGACACAATTCCAATTAACAGTGTTGGGATGAGAAGCATTGCTAAAAATGAAAAAATGAGCTTTTTCCTTAAACTTAGTTGTTTCACTTGAATTATCCTCACTATAATTTAGTATTTTATACTTTGTCTTATCACCGAAAATTGAGGATGTAATAACGCCTTTGTGACCAACCTCTTATTATCTTAAGAGACTCACCGGATAATAGACACCCTATGTTATGGTGAAAAGTATACACTTTGCCGATTAAGGTAAATAATAGACAACTAGGCTCATTTTATCAAAAATAAAATAAAAGTTAAGTACTTTGTAATAACTGTTCATTAATTGTAGATATCCTCAACTTATAATCAATTATACCTCGGCATAATTGTAACTGTCGCTTTGCTTTCGCTACAGATAAACAATGCGTCCGGAATCGGCTTTGTGCTTAGGCTAACATCCTTTATGAACTCCTTTCCGATTCTGTGACATCCGCTGAAAGAAGTTAAAACGATAACCGTTAGATATGACATATAAAGCTACATTTTGATGTATACTAATGCTCAAAAGAGGAGGGAATTGTTTCATGATTCGACAAATTGGACAGGTAATGTTATATGTAAATGATCAGGATACTGCCGTAAAGTTTTGGACAGAAAAAATTGGATTTGTAGTAGTTGCTGACCAGGAAGAGGGCGGAGTACGTTGGATTGAAATTGCTCCAACTAAAGAAGCTCAAACTACCTTAGTTCTTCACAATAAAGAAATCATTGCAAAAATGCAGCCGGAGTTAAATTTAGGAACACCTTCTATTATGTTTTATGCAGATCATATAGAAAATTTATATCAGGATTTTCAAGCAAAGGGCGTTAAAGTAGGAGATTTAGTAATGATGCCAATGGGTAGGGTTTTTAATTTTGCTGATCACGAAAATAATTATTTTGCATTAGTAGAGAAATAAACCTTGTCCTATCAGTAGAAAAAGCAAGTTCGAATCTGTCCGATTTCGATTGTTCTGTACGGAAATCGGGCAGATTTTTTCTAATAATTGCGTTGCAATTTACTGTAAATCTTCTCCAAAAATCCCTACAGTTTGACGGTCAACTTTAAATTCATGGCCATCCCATTTCAAAATATTTTCTACATAACCTAATCCATCGGCATGAAATCTTCCTGCTATAGCCTGATAAGCTAAAATCTCATATATTCCATCACGTTCATAGTCTACTGGGTATAATCCGCTGATTGGATCCACCCATCCTTCAATAGGCTGCTTTAGTGTACCGTCTTTATTATAAATTTCCGCTAAATAATCCGGACCCTTGTATTGTAAATCGATGATGTATTGCTTTTTTGGATTCATGCTTCGAACGGCTACTTTATATTGATTTTGGTAATTAACGCTGTACTTTAGTTTATTATTAAACGATTCTGCATCAAAAATTGAGCGTATTTTACCGTTTATTGAGGCAAATATTTCACCGTTGATAATACCTCCGCTACCTCCTGTGTCAGAAATGGCTAAAATATCTTCTAGATGATTGCCGGTAAAGTCACCTAAAAATATAGTTGGGTTATAGCCGACGCTTTGTTTTAACATTATTTTTTCGAATTGGTGCGATTGTCCGTAAAAAATAGCAAGCGTTAGGTTTTTCCACAAAGGGCTATCTGGAGTTTTAGTCCCCATCAAAAGAACAGTTTCAAGTAAGCCATCCCCATTAATATCTCCAAATTTCGTTTGAATAACCTGAGGGATTATAGGCGAAATAGCCATATTATTCAAAGATGGATTCATATTATTAGTCATACATGCACCTCTTTCTTTAGTTTTAGCATATGTTGTAAACGTGGCTTTGTGAAAAGAAGGCGTTTTAGTAATGAATATAAAACTTATAAAAAAACTTATAATTAACCCATTGACATTTTTAAATGCGAAAAGTATGATAAATGTCAACGAATCAGAAAATTCAGTACCAACCATCCTCTCTCTACTAAAAAGTGGGTAGAGATTTTTTTACAACATTAATTCTTAGTAAATATATATGTTTTATACATTTTGGGAAGAAGGAGATTTTTTTGAAGAATTTATTTATTAAAACAAAGCAGCAGCAGTATTGGCTAGATCAGCTAGCATCTATTTCTGAGTCAATCAAGGCTGAGGCTAAAGAGGTAGATGAAGAATCTCGTTTTCCATTCGAAGCACATAAACTACTTTTGCAAATTGGTTATCCAAAACTAACTTTACCGAAAGAATATGGCGGTGAAGGATTATCAGTCTATGATATGGTACTCGTTCAAGAAACGTTAGCAAGCTATGACGAGAATGCTTCACTCTCACTAGGATGGACATTAGGTGTTGTAGGCGAACTATATGTGGAAAAGCTATGGGCAGACGATATGCTAAGTTCTTTTGCCCAGGAAATAAAGAACGGTGCCATTATAAACAGGGCTGTAAGTGAAGCGGCAACTGGGAGTCCAACACGTGGAGGGCGACCAGGAACAAATGCTGTTTCAAAACAGGAAGGGTGGCTCTTAAACGGACGCAAAATCTTTACGACAGCCTCACCGGTGCTAGATTACTTCTTAACATCAGCGTGGATTGAGGAAAAAAATCAAATTGGTTTCTTCCTTATTCATAAAGATGCTCAAGGGCTTTCAATTGAAGAAAACTGGGAAATGTCTGCAATGCGAGGCACAAGTAGCCACGACCTAGTTTTAAAGGATGTAATGGTCCCTTCAAATCATTTAGTAGAGTTACCGAGTCAACCAAGTGGTGGCAAGATAAATGGTTGGATTCTACATATACCAGCAACATACTTAGGTATTGCGCAGGCAGCTCGTGATTATGCATTGCATTTTGCAAATCATCATCAACCTAATAGCTTGAATGCTCCCATTAGTACATTACCAAATGTGCAGCAGCTTCTAGGCGATATTGAATTGAAGTTACATCAAGCACGCTTTGTACTGTATGGGGTTGCCGAGGCTTATGATGACCCAGCTAGACGTGAGCTTTTAGCAAATGAAATGGCAGTTGCTAAGCATACCGTAACAAACTTGGCTATCGAAATCGTCGATAAGGCAATGCGTGTAGTAGGTGCGAAAAGTCTACAGTTAACAAATCCATTGCAGCGCTACTATCGAAATGTTCGCGCAGGGCTTCATAATCCACCGATGGATGATATGACAATTATAAAATTGGCAAATGCCGCAATTGAACAGCAAAAATCGAATGAATAAGGGGAAATGATATATGTTTAAACAAAAGAAAAAGATTTTTCAACTAGCAGCAATCGGGTTGGCTTCACTTGCTATTTTAGCAGGCTGTAATTCAGGTGAAGCTTCAGATAAAGACTCAGAAGATGGTGCGAAAGTACGTACAGTGAAGGTTGCATTTGATCAGGCGTCTAAGCCTATTAGTTATATTGATGATAACGGAAACCCAACAGGCTACGATGTGGAAGTTATGAAGCTAGTGGATGAGATGTTACCTGACTATAAGTTTGAATTTGTAGGGACAACTAGTGATGATTTACTAATTGGTGTTGAGCAAGGGAAATATCAAGTAGGAATAAAAAATGCATTCTTTACGCAAGAACGTACAGAAAAGTTTATTTTCCCTAAAGAATTTTTAGGCTTAAGTAGTGCTGGCTTAGTATTACGTAAAGAAGATGAGGGTGTAAAAACATTAGCTGACTTTGCGAAAAAAGGTTATTCATTAGCACCAATCGCTGCGAATAATGCTCAATACACAATTATTGATGAATACAATAAAGCCAACCCAGACAATAAAGTGAAATTACAGGCTGGAGATGCGTTCACTGTCGATGCCGTGCAATGGGTAAATGAAAAACGTGTCGATGGTGGTGTGATGATTGAAGGTCCATTTAAACAACAAGTTTTAGCAGAAGATGGCCCATATCATAATTTAAAGGATGACGTAGTTTACAACGAATTTGCCGTTATTAAAACATGGCCGTTGTTCAATAAAAAGGAACAAGAATTTGCAGATGCTTACGATAAAGCTATAGCAAAAATTAAAGAGCAAAAGAAAACAAATGAATTAAGCACTAAGTTTTACGGTCGTGATTTATTTGAAGTGTTAGAAACTGTGAAGCGCTAATAGGCGGTAGCTGATCAAAGAAGACTCTTCTTTCGAAGAGAAAGTGTTAGTAGCTACACCCAAATAAAAGGCTGTTGAGTCAGTATACTCAGCAGTCTTTATTAATACAAAGAGAATTATATAAAAGTTGGTGAGGAAATGGAGAAGTATTTTGATGCATCATACATTTGGAACTCAATTCCTGTATTATTGCCGTTTTTAAAAGTTACCTTCTTAATTGCAGGGTCTTCCATTGTACTAGGCACAATATTTGGCTTACTATTAGCGGCTGCCAAGTTAAGTTCAATAAAATTACTGCAAACATTAGCTAATTTATATACTACGATTATGCGCTGTACACCATCTATCGTCTTATTATTCCTCGTATATTATGGTGTTCCAGCGTTAGCGGAAAACTTCGGCATAAATCTTCATTCAATCGCAACAGCCATTTTTGTAGTCGTAACGTTCACTTTACAGTTTGCGGCGATTATGTCAGAGGTTATTCGTTCTGCCTATTTAGCCATTAATAAAGGGCAATTTGAAGCGGCTGTTAGTGTGGGATTAACGCCATTCCAGGCCTATCGACGTATTATTTTTCCACAGGCACTCGTTATCGCTTTACCGAACTTTGGGAATGGAATGATTGCGTTATTACAAGAAGGGGCGCTCGCTTATACAATCGGCTTAATTGATATTGTTGGAAAGGCAAATTTAATTATCGCAAGTAATATTAATGCACATGCATTAGAAATATATATTGCTTTAGCGATTGTTTATTGGGTGCTGTCGATTATTATTGAAAAATTCTTCGCTATGCTAGAAAAGTTCTTTGGTAAGGGGAAAAAGACATTAGAAACAACGTAAGGAGGCGTAACCATGAATTATCAATTTTTAGTAGAAACATTTTTTGTTGCATTATCAGGTGTACCTATCGCACTCCTTGTGACAATTGTTGCTATGCTTGTTGCTCTACCACTTGGCTTTCTACTAGCACTAACACGGGTCAATAAAATCCCAGTGATCCACCATATAGCAAAAATTTATGTCTCCTTTGTCCGAGGTACACCTATAATCATTCAAATCTTTATTATTTATAGTAGTATCCCATTACTACTTAAAATGATTTTTGAAAAATATAATATTGCCTATGATATTTATAAAATCAATCCGATTTGGTATGCATTTATCGTCTTCGCATTTAGTACAACGGCCATTTTAATAGAGGTATTTCGTTCTGCTTTAAGTACGATTGAAAAAGGTCAGCTAGAGGCTGCTCATGCAGTAGGCTTATCAACATTTCAAGCTTATCGCCGTATTATTATTCCGCAGGCTTTAGTAGTAGCTATGCCAAATATTTGTACGGCTACAGTCAATCTCATTAAAGCGACATCTTTAGGCTATGCAATGTCCTTACCTGAAATTACATTAAAGGCTAAGGTAGCTGCAAATGTTGGCTACAATTACGTAGAAGCATATATTGATATTTTCATTGTGTACTTAATTTTATGTAGTACGGTCGAATACATTTTTAAACGATATGAAAAACATTTAAGTAAATTCAAAGTGGCAAAAGCCTAAGGGGTGAACGAGTATGTTAGAAATTAAAAATATCCATAAGTCATTTGGTGACAATGAAATTTTAAAGGGTGTCGATTTAGCTATTGATAAAGGTGATGTTGTTGTTATTTTAGGTCCTAGCGGCTCAGGAAAAACAACATTATTACGTTGCATTAACTTTTTAGAGAAAGCTGACCAAGGACATGCGACATTTGGCGATATCCAAGTAGATTTTCAAAATGTGAAGAAGAAGGACGTCCATTCCATTCGTCAACGTGTAGCCTTTGTATTTCAAAACTATAATCTTTTCACGAATAAAACAGCGCTAGAAAATGTGACAGAAGGGCTTATTATAGGACGTAAAATTCCAAAGGCAGAAGCGATTGAAATTGGCAAAAAGGCGCTTGATAAAGTAGGCTTATCAGAAAAATATGATGCCTATCCGAGCCAATTGTCTGGAGGTCAGCAGCAGCGAGTTGGTATTGCACGAGCAGTAGCATTAAATCCTGATATTATTTTATTTGATGAACCGACTTCTGCACTTGACCCAGAGCTAGTAGGAGAAGTCCTTCAGGTTATGAAGAACATTGCAGCAGAAGGAACAACAATGCTTGTGGTCACACATGAAATGGGCTTTGCAAAAGACGTAGCAAACCGAGTGATTTTTATGGACGGCGGTGTCGTTGTAGAGGAAGGAAGTCCTCATGATATATTTGTTAATCCGAAAGAGGAGCGCACGAAGAAATTCTTAAAACGTGTTATTCCAGAGGATTATACGTATTACATTTAAAGATGATAAAAGAAGAGAATCTGCAAGCCTTTAATTGAAGCATGCAGATTCTCTCTTTGTAATTAAAGCACTAAAAAATGTGTTAATTCGTTAATGGAATAGACATGCAATTCGTGCATAGCTCGTGTACAAGCTGTGTAGAAATAATTACGTTCTGTTTCTCTAGAATAATTAGCTGCGGAAGCATTGTATAGCAAGACAGCATCAAATTCAATTCCTTTTGCCATATAAGCAGGTAACAGTAAAATGCCCTTTTTAAATTGAGTTGTATGATGGGTAATGAGTTGAAGATCTACGTGGTCTTTCATTTGCTCAAAAACCATTGTACATTCTTGCTCTGTTTTACAGATGACTGCAATTGTTTCGAACTTTAGGGACAAGCTGTTAATCTTTTCGACAAGTTGTTCAATTAAATCTATTTCATTTGGAACAATCGTGATAGTCGGTTCGGGACCAGTTCGATTAAATGCTTCCACTTTGGCGTCTTCATGTAAAATCTTCGAAGTAAGGTGAATAATTTGTTTTGTTGAGCGATAACTTTTCGTTAATATCATTTTTTCTGCTTGTTCACCATACAATTGTGGTGTTAGCAGTGAAGGGTTTTTAAAGGTATGAGGATGGATGGTTTGATGGCCATCGCCCAATATAGTCATACGTGCACGTGGGAATAATTGTTGTAATACAAATAGCTGAAATGGAGAATAGTCTTGTGCTTCATCGATTAAAACATGACGAATCATCGTATTTGTTCGTTGACCTTCTATTTTATCCTGTAAGTATAAAAATGGAGCAGCATCTTCATACGAAATAATACGCTTTGCTAAATTAGGGAGTGTATGCTGACAGATTTCTTCCCATTGGTCGGGCAAAAAGTTCTGTAATTGCTGATGTATAGTATTGTTTATATCAAATAATTGACGATAAATGCCTAACGTGTGAACAAACTTTAATTGTTTCACAGATTGACGAAGTGGCTTGAACTGTTTTTTAACAATTTGGATGGCTAGTTTCTTGCGCTCTTGCTCAAAATCATCAAAGGAGTTTTCTGAAAATCGACCTTCATGTAAAAGCTCGCTATAGGTTTTTGTATACTCTTCAATGTCTAAAAGTTCACTAGCTTCTTCTACCCACTCTTTCGCCCGTTCTGCTTTTTCAATTTTCGATAATTGTTGTAATAACCATTCTTTCACTAACTGCAGTCGATTTGGGATAGGCATTGTGGCGTTGAACGAATAAAAGTACTCAGCGATTTCTTGAGCTGTAATAATTCTTTCTCCGCGAAAAACAATATTTTTAAACAGGAATCCTTCATTTGCAAGGTGCTCAATATATTTGTCCATCAATTCTCGATATTGGAGACTAGCTTTAAAAGAAATAATCGTAAGCTTCGTTTGGTAGAGTGAGTCATCTTGCTCTGTTAAAAGTGACTCTAATTGCTCATAAGGATATTCCAATTGGAACTGTCGACCTAAACGTTTTGTTGCATATTCGGAGAAGGTTAATTGCTGCATATTATCTTCACCTAGATCCGGTAAAACGGTATGAACATATTGATTAAAGAGCTGATTAGGTGTAATCAATAAAATTTGATCTGCGGTAATTTGGTCTCGATAATGATACAACAAATAAGCAACACGTTGGAGAGCAACAGCCGTTTTTCCACTACCTGCGACACCCTCTACGATGAGATAAGGCGTGTTGACATGTCGAATAATTTTATTTTGCTCAGCTTGAATCGTTGCTACGATGCTACGAATATGTTCGTTTGCATTTTGAGCGAGAATATCGAGTAATAAGTCATCACCGATCGTTAAACCTGTATTAAACATCGATTGTAATTGGCCATTTTTAATGATAAATTGCCGTTTTAAAAGCATCTCACCTTGAATTTCGTCAGTCGCCGTTTCATAAGTAGCGGGGCCAGGGGTGTAATCATAATACATACTTGATATAGGGGCTCGCCAATCGTAAATTAGTATGTTTTCATTCTCTTCATCCATTAAGGTTGCTACACCGATATAAATCTTTAAAGGTTCGTTATGATCATCCTGTAAAAAATCAATGCGAGCGAAATAGGGTGATTGCAGTAAACGGTCATAAATTTTTACATCTTTGATGACACGTTGCTGAGCATGCTGGGAATCAGATAAGAGCTCGGCCTGTTGTTTGATAGCATAAAAGGTTTCGTCTATATCCTCAGGCGTATCTAAATTCACTCTAACGTCGTCCCAAAAGGTTTTCTTTAACGCTAAAACATTGTCTTTAACAGCCTTTTCTTTTTGTAATAACTCCTCTTTTTTATGATCAACTGTGTTTAAACAAAGAGCAAGATACTGTTTTTCTTCTGTCCATTCATATTGCTTTTCCAATGTTACTCACATTCCTTTCAATATGGATTTTGAATCGGGAAATTTATCATACAGCTAGTTCAGAAATAAGTATAGTCTAGTAATTTTGGCAAATTTATGATATAATAAATTTATAAAAGAAAATCAATTTTTTAATAAAAAGGGCGGTTCCACAAAAGTTGGAACGGCCCTTTTTATAGCCTGATTTCTAATTTCTTCCCTCTTAAGCATGTGACTTTTTTTATCATAATGTGAGGTTGATTTCCTTTCCGACTGGGCACTTGGGCCAACAGATGTTTTTTGCGCGAAAGCGTAGCAACAGCATGATGTTGCTACGAAGGCGTTATCTTATTTGCTCGCTCTAAGGTCTCATCTGTAACGCTGATCCCTAAGGAATCACCCAGCCTCCACTCCAATCAACTTATATTCATGGTATACGTTTTAGCAAATGTCATATCTAACTTACATCATTTTAACCCTCGAACCTCAAAAATTAATCTCAGTACTTTAAAACTAAGCTGATGGTTAATTTTTGATGAATAAGAAGACTGGGAGTTAATCGCTAACAAGAGAATATATTTTTATAAATGAAATAGACACTTGAAAGGGGATGAAGAAATGAAGGTGGTTTTTACGGTTCGGTTATCCGGAAGTGATAAGAGCGCGTTTTTTAAGGGGTTAGCAAAAAAGCGAAAATGCGCTTATTCTTTCAAGTGATGCCATTTGTCAAGAAATATTTGGTGACGCTACAAGGTAGAAATCGCGAATGGTATCCCGTGTTTTGTGTGAGCGTTTGAATGTGTCTGAAGGTCAATTTGTTATTGTTGGTGCGACAAATATTGAACAGGAATGCAGGGATTTGGGCTAGGTAAATTGTTGTGTTATATGGAAGTTGTATATTATTATTTTGATATTATATTTTTTGTTGTATAACAAAAAAACAACAAAAAAGGAAGAGTTCCGAAAGTAATAATGGGAAAAATGAGAGGGGATATAGAGTTTCCGATATTGGGGGAGGGGGTTGAAGAGGTTCATAATGTACATGAAGCAGCCTGTATGAAATCTCAAAAGACCAATTTATTTCACTAATCCAGAGCCGGCCCAAATATGAGGAGCTTTTTATAAATATATGAAAGAAAACAGTACATTATGCAACTAAACTAGGAATTGAAACGGTGCCTGTATTATATCGAGGCATTTTTGATGAAGAGAAAATAAAGAAGATGTTACGGTGAATTAAACTATAATGAATCTTTCGATAGAAAAAGTGCGAGCAACCAGCTCGCACTTTTTTGAAAATTACTTTGTGTAGTTATCGAAATAACCTTGAATATAAATCATTGGTGTTCCTTTGTCACCTGAGCCTGAAGTTAAGTCTGAAAGAGAGCCAATTAGGTCTGTTAAACGACGAGGTGTTGTACCTTGAGCAGCCATTTTCCCAGTCAAATCTTCATCTTTGTTTTGGATATACTCAGAAATTGCTGCTTTTAATTCTTCGCCGCGAAGATCTGCAAAATCGTTATCTGCTAAGTATTTTAGTTTTACTTCGTTTGGCGTGCCATCTAATCCAGCAGTGAAAGCAGGTGAAACAACTGGGTCAGCCAACTCCCAAATTTTACCTACTGGATCCTTGAATGCACCATCACCATAAACCATTACTTCAACTGTTTTACCAGTAGCTTCTTTGATTTTTGCTTGGATGCCGTCAACAATCGGTTGGCAAGTATGTGGGAATAATTTTACGCTATCTTCAGTAGCTTTATTTGAACCAAGTAGACCATACTCCGCATTAAAGCCAGAACCATTATTAGATTCAGATAAAATATTATCAAGACTGTATACTTTTTCAGCGCCATTTGCCATTAAAATACGTTTTGTGCGTAAGCGTGTATGAATATCACAAGTTAAAATACTCTTCGTATAATCTAAAATTGTTTTTGGGTTATTTGAAAAAATCACTTCACAAGAAGCGCCTTCAGCTTCGATTAGTTCTTTATAATATTCAATATAATCTACACCTGTAAATGTATGTTTTTTATAGCCGAAATGCTCACGGAATTCAACCTCAGTTAAAGTATCTGTCCAAGGATTGATTCCTTTTACATCTAGCTCATCGATATCAACTAGGTGATTTCCAACTTCATCAGATGGATAGCTAAGCATAAGAACAACTTTTTTTACGCCTTTAGCAATACCACGTAAGCAGTTAGCGAAACGATTACGGCTTAGAATTGGAAAAATAACACCAACAGTATCGTCACCAAATTTAGCAGCTACGTCAGCTGCGATATCATCAATAGATGCATAGTTACCTTGTGCACGCGCTACGACAGATTCTGTTACTGTGACAATGTCACGATCTTCAATGGAATAACCTTCAGTCTTTGCTGCATTTAATACTGTATCAACAACGATTTGCTCAATATTATCGCCTTCGTTAATAATAGGACCACGAAGACCTCTTACTACTGTACCAACTACACGTTCCAAAATAATCTCTCCTTATTAAATAGGTAAATGTATGTTAAATAAAACCAATATAGTTTTACTATACGCTCCTTTAGTGATATAAGTAAAATTAATAGTTCGTATAATAGCTATAAGAGGTGCTTATATGATAGGGAAATTAGATTTATATCGCGTTTTTAGTATTGTTGCCAAAAATAATAGCTTTTCAAGTGCGGCTAAAGATTTATATATGACTCAACCAGCTGTTAGCCAAGCCATGATGCAATTAGAAAAGGAGCTAGGTACACGTCTCTTTAATCGCACACCTAAAGGGGTGACGTTAACAACTGAGGGTAAACTTTTATATGAGTATACAAATTCAGCATTAGGCCTTTTAGATGCTGGTGAGGAGAAGCTGCTAGAATTCAAAAATTTAACAACAGGTCAGTTGAAAATTGGTGTAGGGGACACTATTTCTCGTTTCTTTTTAATGCCTTATCTAGAGGCGTTTCATACAATGTATCCAAATATCAAATTGCAAATGTTAAATGGAACAACTTTGGAAATTTGTAATTTTATTAAATCTGGTGAGGTTGATATAGGACTTTGCAATTTTCCTATAGAAGATTCGACATTACAGTTAACCGCTTGCACAGAGGTTCAAGATATTTTTGTATGTGGTGAGAAGTATAAAACGTTAGCGTCAAAAAGCATAAGCTTTGAGGACTTGTTAAAGTTTCCACTTATATTTTTAGAGAAAAAATCAAATTCAAGAAAGTACGTAGGAGATTATTTATTTACAAGAGGAATCCACATTGAACCTGAGTTTGAGCTTGGTTCGCATGATTTAGTACTGGAATTTGCACGTAGTAATTTAGGGATTGCTTGTGTAACGAAAGAATTTTCTAAGGATTATTTGCAGCGAGGACTTTTATATGAGCTAACATTAACAGAAAGTATTCCAACACGAAGCATTGGCATGTGTTATTTGAAAAGTGTGCCTTTATCTCGAGCAGCATTGAAATTTGTAGAGATTATTGAGAAAAAGCAGGGGCGTAAACGTCTAAATTCAAGAATTATAAAATGAGCTTAGCGACAAGTAATCCGCTAAGCTTTTTTTAATAGTGCCTCTATAAGAATGTCAACATTGCGTTTGTTTTTCATCGTAGGTGAGTACAAATAAGAAAATGTTCGTATAAAATGCTGTTCCTCGAGAGGTAAGATTTTTATATCGTCATTTTTTAATTCACGCTCAATGACACTAGCAGACAGTAATGAAAGTCCAAGCCCCTGTATAACGCTTTCCTTCACGCCTTGATTACTACTAATAGTAAGAAGTGAACCTACTTGAAGTCCGTTTGCTCTAAATAAATGATCTAAATAATAACGTGTGCCAGAGCCTTCTTCACGTGCAACCCAATTTTGCTGCTGTAAGTCCGGAACCGTAATAAATGCCTCCTTTGCAAGAGGGTGATTACTCGCACTGACAATAAATAACTCATCTTGCATAAACGGTTTTATAATAAGTTCATGGTCGTGTGCCTGTCCTTCAATAAGACCGATATCGACTTGTAACAATTTTGTATATTGAATGATTTCTTTCGTATTGCCAATAATAACTTGAAGCTCTAGCTGAGGGAATTGCTGCTGCAAGCTCGCTATGATAGGAGGCAATATATATTCGCCAATTGTAAAGCTAGCGCCAATTACAAGTGTACCTTGAATTTCATGATGATAGGTTAAAATATCTTCCTTTGCTGCCTCGGCAATTGCCATTATTTGCTTAGCTCGTTTATATAAAATTTCTCCAGTCGGTGTGATTTGTACAGATTTTGGTGAACGGATAAATAAGGTCGTTTGAAATTCTTGCTCTAAGTTTTTAATGTGTAAACTGACACTTGGCTGTGAAATATGAAGTATTTCGGAGGCTTTCGTAAAATTATTGACCTCCACCAGTGTGATAAACGTTTTTAAAGCATCAAATTGCATATCACCACTCCTATCATTAGAAATATTAATGATTACGATTATATATATGTATTTTACTGATGATTAACTTTTTAATAAAGTAATAATTATCAAGGATGAAAGAAGTGAACAACATGGATAATGGCCAACATAGGTTAAAAAGTTTCCTAACCCCAGCCTTTATGAAGGGGATATTGTTGACACTCATTATTGCCTTAGTAGCAAAGTATATTTCGACATTTCCGTTTTTCTCAATATTAGGGCAGCTTGTCATTGCAATTATATTAGGTATGGCTTGGAGAGCTACCTTCAAGGTGCAGGATTCTTGGCAAACAGGCATAACATTTTCAAGTAAAAAATTATTACGCATCGGCATTATTTTCCTTGGTATGCGTTTGAATTTAGCGGATATTTACAATGCTGGAGCGAGTGTCTTTCTTATTGCATTTATTAATCTGGTATTTGCTTTAGTGGTTGTATATGGCTTAACGAAGGTATTTCATGTTGATAAGAAGCTAGGCATATTAACAGCTTGTGGCACAGCTATTTGTGGAGCGGCAGCTGTTGTTGCTATTGCTCCTCAAATTAAAGCAAATGAAAAAGAAACGGCAGTGGGCGCAGCGATAGTCGCATTACTAGGGACTGTATTCACATTAGTCTACACAGTGTTGTACTCAATATTTAACTTAACTCCTACTGAATATGGTATTTTTGCGGGAGGCACTTTACATGAAATTGCTCATGTTATTGCAGCAGCTTCAGCAGGTGGAAATGAAGCCATTGATATGGCGGTTATTGTTAAGCTAACACGTGTCGCATTGCTTGTACCCGTAGCTATTGTCATTGGTATTCTATATCGGAGAAATGAAAAGGGGCAGGAAAAAGAAGGATTTTCACTGTCGATAATCCCGTGGTTTATTCTTGGATTATTAGCGATGAGTGCTATTAATTCGTTAGGGATTGTACCAGCTAATGTAGCGCAAGCATTTGTAAATATCGCTTATATTTTAATTGGGATGGCGATGGCTGGACTAGGTTTAAATGTAGACATAAAAACCTTTAAACAATTAGGCGTAAAGGCATTTATTGCAGGACTTATCGGTTCAGTTTGTTTATCAATACTTGGCTATGTTTTAGTTATATTCATGCAATAATTCAAAAAAATCCTGCATTTTTAAAAATGCAGGATTTTTTTAGATAGAATCAGAAGATGTTTTAGTTTTATCCCACTACCCTAAAAATAGTGGAGTTATGGTATACAAATCGAAAATTAGCGTGATGCTTCAATTGAAGAAGCTAATTCAGCTATAACTATTTTGCTACCAATCATTGGACTGTTTTCAGGTTTTCCACCCTCAGAGCCTTGTCCAGGACGGTGATGAGCTGCAGCGAATGCATCGCTGTTACGCCAAGCTTGGAAATGTTCCTTAGACTCCCAATACATATTGACGCTCATTTCGTCATAAGTCGGATCATCAGTTGAAACTAATACCTCCACTTTATGGAAGCCCTCAAATTGCTGTAGAGGTCCTGGCTTTGTGAAGTTCGGTGCCATTTTTGCAGCAAAGCCGGGTTTTACTTGAATACGATTTGTAACAATAATCATGCTTTCCCCCCTAATCATTTTTTAGTTAACTATACGAATGAATTATCAATGATTATCATTCGCAATCAATGATAATTCGCCTAGGAAGACATTGTCAATAGAAGAGCAATGTAAATTGCAAATAGCTCGAATTTAAATTGTATGAACCAAGACCTAAATAAAGAAATATACGCCACTTTAAGGATGAACAGACTCATTTGGCCCTGACATTTTACTGACATAATCCGATGATATAATGAAAATACGAATGAACTGGTGACGAGGTGAAAGAGCATGGCAAAAATATTAGTAGTAGAAGACGAATTTGCGATAAGCCAAGTTTTGAAGGCATATTTGAAAAAAGTAGGCTACGATGTTATGCAATGTTTTAATGGTAGTCAGGCATTGGATATATTTCAAGAGGTTCAGCCTGATTTAGTATTACTTGATATTATGTTACCAGAAAAAAACGGTTGGTTAGTTTTAAAGGAAATTAGAGAAGTTAGCTCTTGTCCAGTGATCATGCTAACGGCATTAGGCGATGTAAATTATCGATTAGAGGGTTTCGATCAAGGAGCAGACGATTATATTGCAAAGCCATTTATAGCTGATGAGGTAGTGGCAAGAGTAAAGGCAGTTTTAAGGCGCGCTAAAAGAAGCCATGAATCTTCAGAAATAAAACGTTTTGGCGGTCTAGAGATTGATATGAAAGCCCATCGAGTGCTGCTTAAGGGAGAAGAAATCATCTTAACGCCTAGAGATTTATCTGTACTTTTATTTTTGGCTGAACATCCAAACCAAACATTTACACGTGATCAACTTATAGATCAAGTTTGGGGCTGGGAGTATGAAGGTAGTGATAGAGCGGTGGATTTAGCAGTGAAGCGACTAAGAAGGGTACTTAAGGAATGGAATGAGGAAGAGGGAGAAATAAAGACACTACGTGGATTGGGGTATCAGCTAAGTGTTCAAAAAAAATAAGCGAATATCTTTACGCAACTATTGGACAAGCCGCTATTTATTAACTCTCTTTGTAGGTCTAGTTATTATCTCTTTTATTTCTGCAGCATGGATTCGACATACGACGTTTCAAAATCGACTAGAGATGATGGAATTTATAGCAGACGAGACTGTATTTCGCCTAACAGATACTTCTGGCCAAAATAATGGACCTATGATTGGTATTCCAGGTTTTATTGGTAACCGTGAGCGATCTACTATGCGAGAAATTGATCCCGTTTTATATGTTGTAGATACGGCAGGCAATATAGTAAGTAGCAATCGACCGATGCCTCCAGGGAGTGAAAAGAATGTTGCCAATTTACTGGATGGAGAAGAAGGGACAAAGAAAATAACTGTAACGAGTAAGGGACAAGAGTTAGTTCAATATGTCGTAAAAAGAAAACTTAAAAGGGACAATAAGGAAGTTGGCTGGGTGCTAGTCTTAGAGAAAAAGGCGAATTTAACGAAGGTTAACCAAGCATACGGGCTACTGGCATTACTTATTGGGGCACTTGCTGTATTGGGGTGGGGTGCTATTTATTCTTTATCAAAACGTTTAGCACACCCAATAAAACAAGTTGCCGAAGCCGCAAAGCAAGTGCAAGAAGGAAACTATACAGTTGATTTGCCTCAAAATATTAGGGAAGAAGAAATTTATGAGCTCGTTACTTCCTTTAAGGAAATGGCAAATAAGCTAGAACAATTAGAAAAGACTCGAACAGAATTATTAGCAGGCGTCACCCACGAGCTAAAAACACCCGTTACGTCAATTAGTGGATTATTGCAGGCAGTAAAAGATGGAGTCGTTACAGGTCAGGATGCTAGTGAATTTATTCAAATGGCATTAGTAGAAACGACGAAAATGAAAACGATGGTTGGTGATTTGCTAGCTTTTAATCATTTTGCGGTAGATGCAATCCCAGTAAAGATTGAAACATTGAATGTTAATCAGTTAGTACGTGATGCTGTAGCACAATGGGAAGTAATGCAGGATGACGAAAATGTAAAAATACAAATGGATTTCCTTGCACAATCTGTTGATGTTCAGGCAGATGTTGTACGTATACAGCAAATAGTTACTAATTTATTGACGAATGCAAAGCAGGCGATGCAGGAAGGGATCGTTATCATTGCGCTGGTGGAAAAAAAGGATGCTGTCTTCATTACTGTAAAGGACACAGGACATGGTATTCCTCAGGAAGATCAGGCATTTATCTTTGAACGTTTTTATAGAGGAGAAAATAAAAAATATGCGGTCCGTGGCTTAGGCTTAGGATTATCACTTAGTAAAATGATGGCGCAATCTATAGGCGGTGATTTACGACTACTTGACAGTAATTCATCAGGAACATGCTTTGAAATAACACTAAAAAAGGCTACTACGCTCTAAAAGGCGTAGTAGTCTTTTTTTGTAAAGATATTTTGAAGGAAATGTAAAGCTGACATCTGACTGACACATTAGGCCTTTATAGTAAGCATTGTAAACGAGAAACCAAAAGAAAGGACGGGATTAAGGATGACCGGAAACAGAAGGTTTTTCCGAAAGATGGCCTTACCAGCTGCATTATTAATACTACTAGCCGGTTGTGGTGAGAGCGGCGATTATGTGGCGAAGGTTGATGGTGAAAAGATTTTACAAACAGAATTAGATGACGCATTGCGTGAACAATACGGTACAGAGGTACTAGATACACTAATTACCAATAAAATAGTTGAGCTAGAGGCGAAGAAAGTGGGTGTTTCTGTATCTGAAGACTCTATTCAAGAAGAATATGAGAATTTAGCGGAGTCGTATGGAGGAAAGGAATTGTTACAAACGACACTAGAGGAAAACGGACTGACAGAGCAAAGTGTAAAGGATAATATCCGTATGTATCAGCTTACGAAAAATGTAATTGCTGCAAGCATTGACATATCAGATGAGGAAGTAGCTCAATATTTTGAAAACAATAAGGATAGCTATGGACAAAAGGAAGAGATTGTAGCTAGTCATATTTTATTGGAGGATGAGGAAACAGCAAAGGACGTGCTAGCAAAAGTAAAAGCTGGTGATGATTTTGCGGAGCTAGCAAAAACATATTCAATTGATACATCAACGAATGAGAATGGCGGGGAAATAGGCTATATCAGTCGAGGACAAATGGATGAGAAATTTGAGGAAGCTACATTTGACCTTGAAAAAGGGAGCATCAGTGACATTGTTCAAACCTCAGAAGGTTATCACATCATTAAAGTAACCGAAAAAGTACCTGCAGAAGAGGCTGTATTCGAGGATGTAAAAGATGAAGTCTATGAGACTGTGCTTGAAGAACGCATAAATGAAGAATACACGTCTTGGTTAGCTGAAAAACAAGAGCAATACAAAATTGAAAAAATGTAGGGAGTGAACTATATGCCTAATCTTACTTCATTTAACCCTAACGGTCGAAAGGAGATTAAACAGGCTATCTCCTATCCGGACTATGCATTACTAAAAACTAAGTTACAGCATGTGATGCAGCGGGACAAGCATGCTGAGATAAATGGTAAATATTTAATTCGCAGCACATACTTTGATAATTTTGAAAACAAAGTTCTAAATGAAAAAAAAGAGGGTTATATCAATCGAGATAAATATCGAGTACGAATTTATGGTAAATCCACTACGACTATTAATTTGGAGCGAAAAAGTAAACGAAATAATTTAACCTTTAAAACGAAATGTGCCATATCTCAAAAGGAATATGAAAAAATGCGTGGTGGGGCTATCGCTTGGATGGAGGAAGACAAACGAGCGTTAATTCAAGATTTATATAAGGACATGAAGTATAACCAATTGAAACCAATGACAGTTGTCGATTACGAGCGTGAGGCTTACATCTATCCCTTTGGAAATGTGCGTGTCACATTTGATAGTAAAGTACAGTCCAGCTTACGTAATACAGATATGTTTAATCCGAAACTGCCGATGGTTGATGTACTTGAGCCAAACTTAGTTATTTTAGAAGTGAAATATGATGAGTACTTGCCGGATATTATTAAGTACTTATTACAATCAGTAGATACACGTGCTGAGGCATATTCGAAATATCAGCTTAGTCGTATGTACGTATAAAGGAGAATTAAACAATGGATACTACAAAATTTAGTGATATTTTTAAATCCAGCTTTTTAGAGAAAACAACATCATTTTCATTAATAGATTCAATGATAGGGTTAGTTGTAGCGTTCTTTGTGGGGCTGTTTATTTACGCTGTTTACAAGAAAACCTTTAACGGAGTGATTTACTCTCATTCCTTCAATATTTCGCTGCTCATTATGACAATGGCAACAGCACTAGTGATTATGGGAATAAGTTCAAATGTGCTGTTATCGCTCGGTATGGTTGGTGCGTTATCGATCGTACGTTTCCGTACACCTATTAAAGATCCTATGGATTTAGTATATATTTTCTGGGCAATAGTTTCTGGGATTCTTTGTGGTGCAGGATTTATACCACTTGTTATAATCGGTGCCGTTCTAATTGGTCTCGTACTACTCGTGTTAGTGAACAAAATTACTGTGGAAAATCCATATTTATTAATTGTTAAATTTGAAGAAGATTATGCTTGTGAGGAAGTGGAGCGTATTATTGCGGCGCAGTCTAAAAAATTCGCTTTAAAATCAAAATCTATTATGTCGAATGTTGAAATCGAAACAACCTATGAAATTCGTGTTAAACAAAATGATACAAAATTGATGGACAATCTTACAAAAGTACCTGGAGTAAAATCAGCAGTAATGCTTAGTTATGATGGTAATTTCACTGCTTAGTAGCCACTCTAGAGGAGTTTTCTAACTATGAAGAGAGGTGCAGATAATGATTAAAACAAGAGTTGTCTATATAAGTATGGCAATTCTGCTATTCCTCTTTGTTGTTGTACTTGCTGTGCTTCCAAACGCAGGCATTGAAACAAAAAATAACGAGTTTTCCTATGAGACTATTGTGTTTAATAAAAATAAAGTAACAACGGTAGATATTGAAATAGCCGAGGAAGATTGGACTGACATGCTAGAAAGTGCAGCAGATAAGGAGTTGAAGCAAGCTAATATCACGGTAAATGGCAAGAGAATAGAGAATGTAGCTGTTCGTACAAAAGGAAGTTCATCACTGAACTCGGTTGTAAATAGCGACTCGGATCGATATAGCTTAAAAATAGATTTCGATTATTACGATGATACACAAAGCTTATATGGCTTGAAAAAATTAAATTTAAACAATAATTTCAGTGATACAACATTAATGCGAGAATATATTTCTTATGAGCTCATGGAACAAATGGGATTACCTACACCCGCTCATTCATATATGTATGTCACAGTGAATGGTGAGGATCGAGGTTTATTTTTAGGGGTAGAAACAGTGGATGAAACATTCCTGGCAAATAACTACGGCTCTAATGATGGATTTTTGTTTAAGCCAGATGGGACAGGCAGTGATTTAAAATATATTAGTGATGATATTGCTGATTATACGGGAATTGGTTTAAAAACGAACGAAGGCAATGTCGATCAATCAAAATTCATTGACATGATTGAAGTCATCAATAATGGCGACAATATCGAAAAATATATTGCTGTCGATGAAATGCTGCGTTATTTTGCTGTGAACACAGCACTCGTAAATCTTGATAGTTATCAGGGAACTATGAAACACAATTACTATTTGTATGAGAAAAATGGTGTGTTTTCGATTATACCTTGGGATTTTAATATGTCGTTTGGAGGCTTTGGTGTTGGTGGTAGAATGGGTGGCAACAATAAAATCCAAGACAATGCCGATATGAAAGTACCTAATGATGCACAGATAAATGATTCTCCGAATAATGGTAAACGGCAACAGTCAAATGCTGACCGGAATCAAGGTGGACTCAATATGGGACTTGGAATGTCAGGTAATCTGATGGAAGATAGTGCTATTAACTTTAGTGTGACTACACCTGTATCTGGCACAACGTTAGAGGAGCGGCCACTGTTAAACGCCTTACTTTCCAATGAAGAGTATCGTGCTAAATATGAAGGTTATTTGGAAGAGATAGCAACTAATTACTTAACAGAAGATTACGTACAAAACATTACCAAACAATTAGCATTGCTATTAACAACGTATGTGGAAGCAGACCCTACGAAATTCTCTACAACAGAACAGTTTATAGAAGCGGTAGAAGGGGAAAAAAGTCTCCCTGAATTTGCTAAGAAACGCTCCGAATCTATTTTAAAGCAGCTGTCAGGGGAAATTGTGGTGGAAGCAACAACACAAGGGAATATGGAAATGTCTAATCCAGACGAAATGGGTGACATGAATAATCCGATGCAAAGACCAGATGGCTTTGATCCGAATCAAATGCCAGAGGATTTTGATCTTTCACAAGCCCCTCCATTTAATCAAAAAGGTGATAAGCAGGGAGAAAGACCAAATGGTGGTGGTCCAATGCAACGACCTGACCAAAATGGAGGACCTATGTGGCCTAACCAAGGCAATGAGCAACTAAAGCAAGGAACTGTTATCGATAAAGATACAATTTTTACAGCGGCAGTTTGCTTTGTCTTGTTAATAGTTGCACTGCTCTTTGTTTTAAAATTTAAGCGTAGAGGTCGTTAAAAAAGTAACCATATCCAAAACTTTTGGGTATGGTTTTTACTTTTCGTCATGCTAAAATAAAGCAATCTCTTTTGAGGAGTCTACTAATATGAATGAACAACAATTTGATAAGCTTTTACATATTAATACGGTCGGTGAACAATATGGGTTTCCTAAATTAGCTCACTACCATCGTTATGAGCCAACACCATATGCCGGATTAGAACAATTATTTTCAGAGTATGAGATGCCTGAGAATCCAGTGTTTATCGATATGGGATGTGGAAAAGGGAGAGTCCCTATTTATGTACAACATAAATTTCATATTCCGACAATTGGGGTAGAAATGGATGCGGGCTTTTATGCAGAGGCTGAGAATAATAAAAGGGACTATCTTCAAAAAAAGAGTGCTCAAGCTCCGATTTCCTTTATTCATTCAATAGCGGAGGACTATGCTATTCAACCAGGTGACACGGTTTTCTTTTTTTTTAATCCGTTTTCAATCCATATTTTTCGTACAGTTATTCATAATATATGGAAGTCTTATGAACAGCATATGCGTGAAATTCATATTATTTTATATTACCCACCCTATGATTATTTACAGTTTTTACATCATGGGACGCCTTTTGAATTAATCCATGAGGTTCATCTTGAAAATGAAACAAATATTAACGAACGCCTCTGTGTGTTTGCATTGAAAAAAGCTTAGAGCTGTAGAAATAATACAGCTCTAAGTTTTTTTAATAAGATTTAAAAACTAAGACAAATTAGAAAAAATAATCTTACTATGATCGGATGTTACTTTATTTCCCTGGGAATAAATAGTTATTAGTAATTCCAAATTAATACTTCCCGAGAACGTTTTAGTGCCTTATATCCTAGAACTAGTAATTTTCGAAAAACGGACTTCTTGTAACGAGATTTTATCGTAAAAAAATAATCGAAAATGATAGGTTTATAATAATATTTATCTTAAATTAATAGATAATTCTTAAATTACTAATTATACAGAAAAATCACTCTAGACTAAATATAAAGAATGTTTTACAATGTAAAAGGTTTAATTGAATAATATATTGATTTAGTTATAGGTAGTTATAAATTATTATTTTGGTTATTTTTGTTATTGAGGAAATGCCGTTTATTGTTTATAATTATCAGAAATATCTAACATTTGAAAAAACTCAGGGGGAATAAAATTATGAGAGAGAATAAAAAGCTTAAAAAGTTTGGCTCACTTCTAGTTGCATCTTCACTACTTGCAGGCGTTCTTGCTGGCTGTGGTAACGGAGATAGTTCAAGTTCAGGAGGAGGATCATCATCAGGCGGTGGCGGTTCTTCTGACGGTGATACTATTAAAATCGGTGCAAACTTAGAGCTTTCAGGTAACGTAGCTTCCTATGGTTCTTCGATTGGTGTAGGTGCAGACCTTGCAGTGAAAGAAATTAACGATAAGGGCGGAATCGACGGTAAAAAAATTGAGCTTATTAAAGTAGATAACAAGTCTGAAAACTCAGAGGCTACTGCAGCAGCTCTTAAACTAGCAACGCAAGATAAAGTAGTAGCAATGCTAGCACCGGCAACTTCTGGTAATACAGTTGCTACTGTTCAAATTGCGAATAAAAATAAAATCCCAATCGTTACTGGTTCTGGTACTGCTCCAAACATTACAGTGAATGATAACGGTAGCATTAATGAGTATGCATTCCGTACTTGTTTCATCGATCCATTCCAAGGGATTGTAGCAGCAAACTTCGCTTCTAATGAATTGAAAGCTAAAAATGTAGCTATTTTTGCGGACAACGCATCTGATTATGCAAAAGGTTTAGCAAAATCATTTAAAGAAACAATAACAAAAAATGGCGGGAAAGTTGTAAAGGAAGAAGCGTATGTAGCGAAGGATGCTGATTTCCGTACACAATTAACGAGTATTAAAGGAGAGAAGCCTGACTTTATTTTTATCCCAGGATACTATGAAGAGGTCGGTTTAATTGTTAAACAAGCGCGTGAAATGGGAATCGATGTACCACTGATGGGGGCTGACGGTTGGGATTCGCCAACATTAGTAGAGCTAGCTGGTGCGAAAGCTCTAAATAACACGTACATTACCAACCACTACTCTGCAGAAGACCCAGATCAAAAAATTCAAGACTTTGTAAAGGCATTTAAAGCAGCGAACAATGATAAAGCACCAGATGCATTCAATGCACTTGGCTATGACACAATTTACTACATTGCTGATGCTATTAAGCGCGCAGGCTCTACGGATGGGGAAGCTATTAAAAATGCTTTAGCTGACACAAAAGATCTTTCTTTAGTAACAGGTACTTTCTCGGTTGACAAAAATCATAACCCAATTAAAACAGCAACAGTTCTTGAATTTAAAGACGGTAAACAAGTGTTCAACTCTAAAGTTAATCCTTAATGTTTTCTAAGCAAGGGGAGGCGGGTAAACACGCCTTCCCTTTTATGTTTTATCTTCATTCAGTGAAGATTCCCACCATTGAAGGTGGTGAGATGAATGCGGTTATGGTTCCTTAACAGTGTCCAAACACCTACTGAAATAGAGGAACTCAGGCTAAGAACTTCACATCCTGTGAAAACGCCTGAGTGACCAACATCATGTTGGCCCAAAGCCTTCGGACGCAATTACGCCAAGGCGAAATTGATAGACCACATAAAAAATTTTTAAGAGGACACAATTTACTCTATTTTCAATAATAACATGTAGAAGTAAGTCCTATTTTTGCACTTTTCAAAAAATAAAAAGGAGTGAACGCTCATGGAATGGATACAACAGCTTGTGAATGGTATTTCACTAGGTAGTATCTACGCATTAATAGCGTTAGGGTATACGATGGTATACGGGATTATTAAGCTGATTAACTTTGCCCACGGCGATGTCTTCATGATTGGGTCATTTATTGGCTTTTACGCAATTGCTAAGTGGGAGCTTGGCTTCTTTCCAGCACTATTA
Organism: Lysinibacillus sp. NPDC092081; assembly: GCF_044755845.1. NCBI lineage: Bacteria > Bacillati > Bacillota > Bacilli > Caryophanales > Bacillaceae > Lysinibacillus > Lysinibacillus sp. NPDC092081. Next base: position 80,991 of record NZ_JBIVRU010000008.1, on the reverse strand, counting down.
TTGGCGATGGCGGTCTGTGCAATCTTTGGTGTTTTAATTGAACGTATTGCGTATAAGCGTTTGCGAAATGCCACGCGTATTGCGGCTTTAATTACTGCAATCGGTGTATCACTATTAATCGAGTATACTACTATTTTCTTCAGAGGTGCGCAACCGGCAGCATATCCTGAAGTCATTACTAATAAATCATTTGATGTTTTCGGTGTTCAAATCAGTAGCACATCAATATTAATTTTATCTGTCACAATTGTACTGATGGTTCTTTTACAATTCATCGTACATAAAACAAAAATCGGGAAAGCGATGCGTGCGGTTTCTCATGATGCCGATGCCGCACGTTTAATGGGCATTAATGTAGATAATACAATTTCAGCGACATTCGCAATTGGTTCTGCTCTAGCTGGTGCAGCAGGCGTTATCTTTGGTGTTTACTATACAAAAATCGATCCATTAATGGGTGTTATTCCAGGGGTTAAAGCATTCATCGCGGCAGTACTTGGCGGTATTGGTATTATTCCTGGTGCTATGGTTGGTGGTATGTTGCTAGGTGTTGTGGAATCATTAGTAAGTGCACTTGGTTTCTCTCTATGGCGTGATGCAGCGGCATTCGTAATTTTAATTTTAATTTTAATCTTCAGACCATCGGGTATCTTTGGTAAAAATGCCCGTGAGAAAGTGTAGGTGAGCGGTGATTATGAAAAAGTCTAAAGTTTTCTGGGGCTATGCCGTATTAGCGCTAGTCATCTATGCAGTCGTTCAGGTGCTTATTTCAACGAACATTCTCGATATTTACTATCAAAATATGTTGATTACAATGTGTATTAACATCATGCTTGCGGTCAGCTTGCACATTGTTATTGGGATTACTGGTCAGTTCTCGATTGGGCATGCCGGCTTCCTAGCGGTAGGGGCATATATTTCTGCCATTATTACAACTAAGTTAATGCTTCCGTTCCCATTAGCTATTTTCTTAGGGGCACTGGCAGCAGCAGTAGCCGGTTTAATTGTAGGTATCCCGACGTTACGTTTAAAGGGTGACTATTTAGCAATTGCAACGCTAGGTTTTGCGGAAATTATACGAATTATCTTTTTAAATACGGATTATGTTGGTGGCGCAGCAGGGATGCAGGTTGAATATTTATCTAATTGGACTTATGCATTCATAGGTGTTGTTCTAACAATTTTAGTCATCTCGAACTTTACGAATTCTCGTCATGGACGCGCATGTATCTCGATTCGTGAGGACGAAATTGCGGCAGATGCAATGGGTATTAATACAACCTACTATAAAGTTGTAGCTTTCGCAATTGGTTCCTTCTTTGCTGGTCTTGCAGGGGCCATTTTTGCACATAACTTTTACATTATTCAACCGACAACTTTCGGTTTCTTAAAATCATTTGATATTTTAATCTATGTAGTTCTTGGTGGCTTAGGAAGTCTTTCAGGATCTGTCATAGCTGCGGTTTTCTTAACATTAGTCTCAGCATATCTAGCAAACTTCCCAGAAACACGTATGATTATTTACAGTTTAGTATTAATAGTCGTAATGCTATACCGTCCAACAGGCTTGATGGGAACTAAAGAAGTTACGGATTTATTTAAGTTTGGTAAAAAAGGAGGTACAAAATAATGACTGGAAACCTTCTTATCAATGTTGAAAACATGGGCATTCAATTCGGTGGTTTAAAGGCGGTACAGGGCGTTAATATGTACCTAAATCCAGGAGAACTAGTGGGTCTTATAGGGCCTAATGGTGCTGGTAAAACAACAAGTTTTAACATGCTTACCGGAGTGTATAAGCCAACTGAAGGCACAATTACATTTGACGGTACAAAGTTGAACGGGCTTGCACCCTATCAAGTAACACAAAAAGGTATTAGCCGTACATTCCAAAATATTCGTTTATTTAAAGAGCTATCTGTTTTAGATAATGTTAAGGTAGCGAACCATTCACTTGCAAAGCATTCCATGTGGTCTTCTATTTTCCGCTTACCGAACCATTTTAAAGGTGAGGCAGAAATGGAGCATCAATCTATTGCGTTTCTAAAGATCTTTGGCTTAGATATTTATAAGGATGAGCTTGCGAAAAATTTACCTTACGGGATGCAACGCCGTTTAGAAATTGCTCGCGCTCTAGCTGCGAATCCTAAGCTGCTTTTATTAGATGAGCCAGCAGCAGGGATGAACCCACAGGAGACGCATGATTTAATGGAATTAATAGCGTTTATTCGTAAAGAATTTGGCTTAACAATTCTTCTGATTGAGCATGATATGAGCTTAGTTATGGGGATTTGTGAACGTATATACGTGCTCGATCACGGTCAATTAATCGCTGATGGGACACCAGAAGAAATTCGCAACAATCCAAAGGTAATTGAAGCTTACCTTGGCGAGGAGGTTATCAGCTAATGTTAAAAGTACAAAATATAGATGTATTTTACGGTAACATTCAAGCATTAAAGGGCCTCTCTTTAGAAGTAAATGAGGGTGAAATCGTAACGTTAATCGGTGCAAACGGTGCTGGTAAAAGTACATTATTAAAAACATTGTCAGGTTTATTAAAACCAAAGGGTGGCATCATTGAATATGAAGGCTTCTCTATCGCAGGGAAGGCTGCACAGACAATCGTAAAATCAGGCATTTCACATGTTCCAGAGGGACGCCGTGTTTTTGCCAATATGTCCGTTGAAGAAAACTTAGAGCTAGGGGCATATCTTCGAAATGATAAAGCTGGCATCAAAAAAGATCTGGATCATGTGTATGAATTATTCCCACGCCTTTTAGAGCGTCGTAAACAGCAATCAGGTACATTATCTGGTGGTGAGCAACAGATGCTAGCGATGGGGCGAGCATTAATGGCAAAACCGAAATTGTTATTAATGGATGAACCTTCAATGGGACTTGCGCCACTCATGGTAAAAAATATTTTTAATATTATTAAGCAAGTCAATAAAGAGGGTACAACCGTATTGCTTGTTGAGCAAAATGCGAATATGGCCTTATCAGTAGCAAATCGTGCGTACGTACTTGAAACGGGACGTATAGTATTATCCGGTACAGCAAAAGAGCTTCAAGAGAGTGAACAAGTAAAGGCAGCTTATTTAGGTGGTTAATAAAAGATGAAGGCATCTCGAAAGGTGAGATGCCTTTTTTTATTATAGATAGATGCTTGAAAATAACAGATAGCAGTAGCATTCGTCGTTTATTATTTGGTAATGTGGACGAAAGGAGTGATGTTTTATGAAGTATTCAGCACAATATTTTATTGAAAAATTAAATTTAGCAGAGCATCCAGAGGGAGGATATTATGTATCCTCATTTAGAGCATCTGAGGATATGGCTGTAAGGGATGTACAGAGACCAATTTATACGAGTATTTATTTCTTACTTCGTTCTCAGGAAAGATCGCATTTGCATCGTTTGAAATCGGACGAGCTTTGGTATTATCATGCTGGTAGTCCGCTAACAGTCCATATGATTTTCCCAGATGGTACATATGAGGCGAAGAAGCTTGGATTAAATGTTGAGGCAGGAGAAGTACCACAAATAGCAGTACCGAAAAATACTATATTTGGTTCATCCGTAGAGGATGTAGGTACATTTAGTTTAGTAGGCTGTATGGTTGCACCAGGCTTTGATTTTGAAGACTTCGAATTATTTACACAAGATGAGCTTCTAGCAGACTATCCACAGCACGAGGAAGTTATTCGAAAAATGGCTTATATGAAGATTTAACTTATTTCAGGATAAGTTAAAGCCTCGGACGCAATTATGCTAAGGCATAATTGATTAAAAGAAAAGTAGCCGTCTCAAAATTAGTTGAGACGGCTCTTCCTATTTACCACAAAATAGTTTCAGGATAATTAGCTTTAATTTCAATTTCATGTAACGATTTTTTTGTAGTAATCGCCGCTTCCAGGAGTTGTGATTTTAGCATTACATACTCATCGTCTTCTAACATTAATCGGAGAGCAAATGCTGCTAAATGAGCTTTACGTTCTTCTAAACTTAGTTGGATATACTCTAAGTTCAGAACATCTACATACTGTGTTGCATAACGGAATGTTAATGGACTTTTAGTGTGTAGCATTCTTAAAAATACTAAGTATTCTTCCTCATTAAGCTCCTGCTCTAAACAATCAGCAACCGCTGCCTGGAATTTACGAACGGCGGCAACGTCAATATGCCAATCAGAAGAATCAATTAGCTCCTGATGTAGGCGAATGAAGTCATTTAATGCGATAGCAGTAAAAATCAGCTCTGGCCAAAGAACCTCTGCTGCGAAATAAACATTTTTGTTTGGGAAAATTAGTTCATGCTGTGTCAGAACACTTTTATTGAGCCCATTGCTAACAAACTCAAGTTGGTGCTCCCCCCTGGCAGCTTGGCGTAGATTATAACAAACACTAAGAATGCGAAGGCGTGCCCCTTGATAATCATAATACTTGTTTTCATCACCAGTTATTTTGTAAATGGCATTAATAAGCTCATCTATATCCCAAAAATCACCGCTAATACGTGCACCTGTTAACTGCTCAGTACTTTGAATTGACAGCATAGTTCTATCCCCTTAAAGTGCTTTATTTTGGTGTGTATTTAAGTAGTCTGAATAGTTCTGTTCGTTCTTTATCTGTTAAGTCGCGCCATTGTCCAACTTTTAAATTGCCAAGCTTTATATTCATAATACGAATGCGTTGTAGACGTTTAACGGAGTAGTCAAGTGCCGAACACATACGACGTATTTGACGATTTAAACCTTGCTCTAAAACGATTTTAAAGACTTTATCAGATATTTTTTCAACATAACAAGGTAGGGTTGTAGTATCTAAAATATCTACACCAGCCCCCATTTTTTTAATAAATTGCTCCGTAATAGGTTTATCAACTTGCACGATATATTCTTTTTCATGATGGTTTTCTGCACGTAAAATTTTATTGACGACGTCACCATCATTTGTCAGTAATAATAGCCCTTCTGACTCTTTATCTAGTCGTCCAATATGGAAAATGCGAAGAGGGTGATTGACAAAATCAACGACATTTCCTTTTATATGACGTTCAGTTGTGCTTGTAATTCCTACTGGTTTGTTTAAGGCAATATATACGAGCTGTTCTTCTTTTTTTACCTCTTTTCCATCAACACAAACCAGATCACCAGCCTCAACTTGACTGCCGACTGTAGCAAGTTCACCATTAATTGTTACTTTACCTTCTTCTACCCATTTATCCGCACCGCGACGAGATACGATGCCTGTTTCACTCAAATATTTATTAATGCGCATACTGTTCTCCTATACATTTATATTATTTTTAAGTATACATTATAGTTGGTCACACCGTGAATCCTAGAAGCTTTTCTAGCAAAAATAGCTCTTCGCCACAGCCTATACAATCCACTCCTGGATAACGTTTTTCATGAGTCTCCTCTTCGCTCATACTTCGTTCTATGTGCGTTCATACCAACCTACTTTTATAGATTTTAGTATTAATCTGAAAAATATTTAAAAAAGTTGAAATTATTTTTCATTTCTGACAATATATTGAGTAAGAGGGTGTCTATGAAAATATCGTTATTTCGATAAAAAATGACGATATTTGTAGATAATTTACTCATTATTTTGTGTAAAGGGGAGAAGTAAAATGGTTTATGCATTGCCAAACACTGAAGGATCGGTAGTTCAATTCAAGGAGAAATATGATAATTACATTGGTGGGGAATGGACGCCTCCAGTGAAAGGACAATACTTTGATAATGTTACACCTGTTACTGGACAAGTTTTTACACAAGTAGCTCGTTCTACTGCTGAGGATATTGAACATGCACTTGATGCAGCACATGCCGCAAAAGATGCATGGGGAAAAACATCCGCAACAGAGCGTGCAAACATTTTACTTAAAATTGCGGATCGCATCGAACAAAACTTAGAGAAGTTAGCCGTTGCCGAAACATGGGATAACGGAAAAGCGGTACGTGAGACATTAAATGCAGATATCCCTCTTGCAATTGATCATTTCCGTTATTTTGCGGGGGCTTTACGTGCACAAGAAGGCGCGGTAAGCCAAATCGATAATGATACAGTCGCTTATCATTTCCATGAGCCAATCGGGGTAGTAGGTCAAATTATCCCTTGGAACTTCCCGTTATTAATGGCTGTTTGGAAGTTAGCACCTGCACTTGCAGCTGGAAACTGTGTAGTGTTAAAACCTGCAGAGCAAACACCAACTTCGATTATGGTGCTCGTTGAATTAATAGAAGATTTATTGCCAGCAGGTGTACTAAATGTTGTCAATGGCTTTGGCTTAGAGGCAGGGAAGCCACTAGCATCGAATCCACGCATCGGTAAAATTGCCTTTACTGGTGAGACAACGACAGGTCGCTTAATTATGCAATATGCTTCACAAAACCTTATTCCAGTTACATTAGAATTGGGCGGCAAGTCACCAAATATATTCTTTGAAGATATTATGGATGAAGATGATGCCTTTTTAGATAAAGCAGTTGAGGGCTTTGTATTATTCGCCCTAAATCAAGGTGAAGTATGTACATGTCCTTCTCGTGCATTAATTCAAGAATCTATTTACGATAAATTTATGGAGCGTGTCCTACAGCGTGTTGAAGCGATTAAAGTTGGGAATCCACTTGATCCGAATACGATGATGGGTGCGCAAGCTTCAAGTGAGCAAATGGAAAAAATCCTTTCTTACTTAGATATTGGTAAGCAAGAAGGTGCCGAATGTCTAATTGGAGGAGAGAAAAATAATGTAGGATCAGGCTTTGAAAATGGTTACTACATTAAGCCAACTGTCTTCAAAGGACACAATAAAATGCGTATTTTCCAAGAAGAAATTTTCGGGCCAGTTGTTGCTGTAACAACATTCAAAACAAAAGAAGAAGCTTTGGAAATTGCAAATGACACATTATACGGTCTAGGTGCAGGTGTATGGACACGTGATATGAATACAGCTTATCGCTTCGGTCGTGGTATTCAAGCAGGACGTGTTTGGACAAACTGCTACCATGCTTATCCTGCACATGCAGCATTCGGTGGCTATAAAATGTCGGGTGTTGGTCGTGAAAACCATAAGATGATGTTAGCTCACTATCAACAAACGAAAAACCTATTAGTTAGCTACAGCGAAAACAAACTTGGTTTCTTCTAATCAATAGGGAGGTGCATGAGCGTGGTCGAGCGTGTTATAGCAACAGAAGAAGCGCTAGCACTAATCGAATTATTGAAAGAAAAGCATGGACCCGTAATATTTCATCAATCAGGTGGATGCTGCGACGGCTCTTCGCCAATGTGTTATCCCGAGGGCGACTTACTATTAGGTGATCAAGATGTTCGCCTAGGAGAGATTGGTGGTGCTCCCTTCTATATGCATAAAAATCAATATGACTATTGGAAGCATACACAAATAATCTTGGACGTTGTCGATGGTAGAGGTGGTATGTTTTCACTTGAAGGCGTTGAAGGTAAACGATTCTTAACAAGGTCAAGAGCCTTTTCAACAGAGGAGTTAAAAGAATTAGGTTTAATTTAAAGCTTTTATGGGCAGCGGCAAAAACTTTGCCGCTGTTTTTCTATGTTCATTTTTCTGAAAAAGTATATGTAAGGCTATATGATTTGGAGAGTTACGTAATATCAAAATAATCGTAATCAACCTTACGTTATGGCGATAAGTCAAAATGGATGAATCCTTTTTTGTTTTTTTTACGTAAATATGGAAAAGGAGCGTGTTAAACATGGACTTTGTTATGATTGAAAATCGGTTTACAAATACGGTGGAGGATGTCTCAAAGGCTGCTGGTCGGACGGTAGATCGTAAAATTGTGTTAGCCATTGCTAGCAAATATGTGGCATCTGGAAAACCTTTTGATTCTGTTAAATATAAAGAAGTATTACAAGAAATGAAAAAGCAAACGTCATGGACATCTCCGTTAAGAACAACGGTAGGTTATAATATTGCTGCAAATTTGATGGAGCAAGAGGATACAGAACAAGCAGTAAAAAATTTGCTGACCAACGTTAACGTAATGAAGGAAGCAAAATTTAGAAGTGGGAACTTTAGTTTTATTGGTGCACAGTTTTTAACGGAAGAGGAAAGTGAGAAACGTGCACATGCACAGGCAGCACGTGCATTATTTGATGCAATCCGTAAACATCATAAGTTTTTAACGTCATACGATGATATTCCTTATGCAGTATTGTTAAGTAGCCCATCTGATAATGTTGAGCTACGTGCGGAAACAATGAATCGTTATTATAAAGAATTACGTACGTATAATTTTAATGCGGGTAATGAGCTTCAATGGCTATCGCAAGTACTGACTTTCTTATCACCTCAATATGATAATAAGCTAGTGCCAAATGTTGTGACAATCCGTGACACATTAAAAAATCAGGATGTAAAGGTTCAGACGATGCACTATCCATTACTTGGCTTTTTAGCAATCCTCGAAGTAAATCAAGTACAGCTTCAACAGATTGTTGATTTATATCATGAGTTAAAGGGTATGAAAATGTTAAAATGGCATCGTGAATTTGTGTTATTTATGGCCATACAAATCGCAATTTATAATATGGCGCAGGTGCAACAATCCTTATCAATGACGATCATGTCATCTATTGAATTATTGATTCATTCACAGCAAGCAGCAATGTTCGCGGCAGTTAGTGCAGCAGCTGTAGCAAGCACTTCGTGATAAAATAAAGAAGAACTTGATTATTGGAGGTGCTTTTGAAGGATGAAGGAAACAAAACTTTGGATTAATGGCCAGTGGCAGAACGCAATGGCAACATATGAGTTGAAATCACCTTATAGTGGTGAGGCTATTGCAAAGGTAGCTAAGGCGTCAATTTCTGACGTTGAGCAAGCAATAGAAGGTGCACAGGAGGCATTCCAAACGTTTAAAAAAACAACAGCCTACGAGCGTGCCGAAATATTATATAAAGTGGTTGACATTATGCGCCAGCGTAAAGAGGAATTAGCTGAAATCTTGGCTTTAGAGGCAAGTAAGCCAATATCAGCAGGTTTAATTGAAATAGAACGCACAATAGCAACCTATCAATTTGCTGCGGAGGGAGCTAAGCAAGCAAAGGGTGAAATGGTACCGATGGATGCTGCACCCGGGGCAGGGGATCGTATTGGCTGGACAAAACGAGAACCTCTAGGTGTAATTTCAGCCATTGCACCATTTAATTTTCCATTTAATTTAGTGGCACATAAATTAGGTCCGGCTTTTGCGGTCGGAAACACAGTTGTCTTAAAGCCAGCGACGCAAACACCATTAAGTTCGATCGTGATGGCGGAAATTTTCCAAAAAGCGGGGTTACCTAATGGCGTGCTTCAAATTATTACAGGTAGTGGTGGAGAGTTAAGTGATACACTTGTGACCCACCCGCTTGTGAAAAAGGTGACATTCACGGGAAGTGGTAAGGTTGGATTGAGCATTAAAGAAAAAGTAGGCTTGCGTAAAGTCACTTTGGAGCTTGGTTCCAATGCTGCAGTAATTGTTGAGCCATCGACACCATTTGATAAAATTATTTCACGTTGTGTCGGAGGTGCCTTTAATTTTGCTGGACAAGTTTGTATCTCCTTACAACGTATTTATGTACACTCCTCTATTATTGATGAATTTACAAAGGCGTTTGTAGCTGAGACAGAGAAATTAGTGGTAGGTGATCCACTAGATACAAATACGGATGTTAGTGCAATGATTAATCCAAAAGAAGTTGAACGTATTCGTCAATGGATTGAGGAGGCAAAGTCACAAGGTGCAGTAGTTGCAACAGGAGGAACATTTACGGAACGTACTTTAACGCCAACTGTTATGACGAATGTGACGGCGGATATGAAAATTGTTTGTCAGGAAACATTCGCGCCAATCGTCTCAATTGTTTCATATGAAACATTAGACGACGCTATTCGACTAGTGAATGAGTCGGAACTTGGCTTAAATGCTGGAATTTATACGAATGTGTTACAAGATGCATTACGTGCAGCAGATGAAATACAGGCAGGTGCTGTTATTATTAATGATATTCCGACATTTAGGGTTGATAATATGCCATACGGTGGCGTGAAAATGAGTGGCTACGGACGCGAAGGTATTAAGTGGGCAATTGAGGAAATGACAGATATGAAATTTATTACGATGAAGAAATCGTTCTAATTTGCATCAGCTCTTTTTCTGCGATACGATGACGAAAGAACATTCATGAAGGGAAGTTGCAAGAACTATGACAAACAACGCAATACCGATGGGTCAGTCACGTACTGTTCAAACGCGTCTCGTATTACCGCCAGATACAAATAATCACAACTCCATTTTCGGTGGAAGAGTGTTAGCTTATATTGATGAAATTGCTGCTATTACAGCAATGAAGCATGCAAAAGGGCATGTAGTTACAGCCTCTATTGATTCGGTTGATTTTTTATCGGCAGCACATGTAGGGGATATTTTAGAAATTGAAAGTATTGTTTCGTCAACGGGGCGTTCTTCAATGGAAGTTTACGTTCGAGTTATTTCACGAAACATTGAAACTCGTGAGGAAAAATTAACGACAGAATCCTTTGTAACGATGGTTGCAGTAGATGATGACGGAAAACCTAAGCCAGTTCCTGCAATTTTTCCTGAAACAGATGCTGAAAAACGTCTGTTTGAAACCGGCCCTGCAAGAAGAGAACATCGTAAACAAAAACGGGAATTACCGCATTAAAAATAAAAAGGGAAATTGACGTATACTGTCAGTTTCCCTTTTTTACGCTTACATTTTCAACTCATTTACCACATTAATAAGTGAATCGGAAGAAGAGGAAACTAGTGTAGCCCCTTGTGACAGTTCAGTAATCAAGTTAGAGATTGCTGAAATATCTCTTGATGTATTTACATACTGCTGTTGAATTCCAGAAACAGCATCGGCGATATCATTAAATGATTTAGATAAACTGTTTTGTGTATCTACGCTATGTTGAATCTTTTGATCAACGTTAATAACTGAATTCGACATTGTTGTAATATTACTTTCTGTTTCTTTAATGAGATGAGAAACATTTTGTACAGCATTTTTTGTTTCTTCTGCAAGCTTACGGACTTCCTCTGCTACAACAGCAAAACCTTTACCATGCTCACCTGCACGGGCTGCCTCGATAGAAGCATTCAGTGCTAATAAGTTAGTTTGATCGGCAATTCCTGTAACTAACCCTACAATTTCTGATATTTTTTGAGAAGATGTACGTAACTGGTTCATCGTAACTTCGAGACTGTTTACACTTTGCAAAATAACCTGTATTAAATCATTTTGATCTTGTAGCTGCTGCTGTCCACGTCTGGATTTTTCCTGTGTATCAGCAACGAAGGTTAAGCCTTGCTTAGTAGCTACTGCGATATCGTCCGTTTGAGAAGAAATGACTAATAAAGAAGCAGCTGTTTCTTCGCTAATCCCATTGAGTTCCTCTGCCGTTTTTTGAATGGTAGTAACAAGTGCATGTTTTGTGTCATCAGCTGCTGAGCGAATGCGTTCCTCTTCTTTTTCATAGGCTTCGATTACAAGCTGCTGCTCGAAGTTAATGATTTTGCAGAAGGCATTGATAGCACGTATTGCATCATGTTTCGATATGTCTAACTCATTTGTAAAGCGTGTAAATGTAGTTGTTAATGACTGGAATGAGGCGATATACCACTTCGATTGTAGACCAATTCGAACATGGGTTTCGGCAATTGCCTTCCGTTCATCGATATAAGAGTTATTAATATGACTTTCGAAAATATCACTTAGATGCTTATGTAAAGTAACTTTTAAACGATCGATTTGTGACGTTCTGTTTATAACATCTAACAAATCTTGGCTCAAACTAATGGCAGCATAAAATTGATCCACCATTTCTGGAACTAAATCTTTAGCTAAAGGCTGTAGTTGTTTAATGATGGCTAAATCCTCAATTGTTAAATCTAAAAGCTGCAACTGTTTTCGAAGTCTGGGATGGTTTGATAAATCCAATTGTACATTGTTCTTATAATTTTCAGGTGCTAATGTAATTGAGTAGCTAGAATCGTTCTTTTTTGTAAACCAACTCATTGTTGTTTGCTCCATTCTTTATAAATGCATAGTAAGTATATAAAAAATCGAATTGCTTAGTTTGTTGATTTTTCGAAATATATGGTATTTAGTCTATTCTACTATTTTTTGTAGTAAATTTGGTTAAAATTTTAGTTTATTCCTTTATTTTTTTATAGGTATTATAGATGATTGTCGATTAAAAGTCATGAAATAGACTATTAAAAAGGTAATAGGTAAATTGAATTTGAAATAGGAAACCTGTAAAATACGAACTGTTTAGGTTGAACGTAACAATAGCTTTGAGGAGGTATTATATGGAGAAAAAGCGTTTCAAATTTGTCATTCCGGTTATGGTAATTGTAGCAATTGGATCGGTTTACATGTTACGAAACTACTATGCTGAAGTACCAGACTTAGATCAACTATTAATTACTATCTGTGCAACATTAGTATCTGGGGTACTCGCATACTTTTTATTTCCACAGCAAGGCGAACATAAAATTGATGATCGCGGTCCTTACTGACAGTGAAAAGGCACCTTAGAAAAATCTCTAAGGTGCCTTCAGCTTGTGGACAAAAGAATAATTGGTGGAATGCTTGGCTTCATCTGTGACGTTGGTCCCAAAGGAATTGTGATAGCAACATCACTTTTAAGATTTAAATAAACCGAACCATCCTTTAAGTTTAAAGACGCCCAACATAAATAAAACGATAAGAATCATAATTGCAAGTACAATAAAGTAGCTATATTTTTCGTGTAGCTCTGGCATATAGTCAAAATTCATTCCATAAACACCGGCAATAAATGTTAGAGGAATAAAGATTGTTGAAACAATTGTTAAGGTCATCATGATGCCATTCATGCGACTAGAGCTCATCGCCATATAGCTATCACGCATATCAGCAGTGAGCTCACGATTGGATTCGATCATTTCGGTGAGTTTAAGCAGATGATCGTAAATATCTCCGAAATAAGCTCGTTCTGATTTCTTAAGTGAAAATCGGTAAGAGTTAAGGATACGATATAATAGATCACGCATTGGTAAAATGGTGCGTCGTAGATCAAGCAAATCACTACGGAATTCAAACACAACTTTCATAGCATTGGGGTTACTTTGATAGGTAAGCTCATCTTCTAGTGCATTTAAATGATCCTCAATCTTATAAACAAGGGGGAAATAGCTATCAACGATTTTATCGATTACCTGGTATGTTAAATATACTGTGCCGCGTTCCCAATTCTTTGGCTGCTTTTCTAACATCATTTGTACTCGATCTATTTCCGGTGCTATGTTTTTATGAAATGTGACAATAAATTTATTAGAAACAAAAATGTTTACTTCCTCAGCTGTTAATTCTTCGTTAACTCTTTGGATAACAAAGAAATGGAAATCATCATAAAAATCGAGCTTTGGCCGCTGTAAACGCATTAAACAATCTTCTATAGCGAGTGGATGGAAATGAAAAAATGTATCTAACAGTAGTTCTTCCTCATCGGTCGGGCAATTAAAATCGACCCAGTACCATTCAAATTCGTTTTTGTGTATATCTTCAAGCGGAAATTCCTTTATAAGCTTTTGGTCTTTTGTAATTCCAATTGTGCGTATCACAGCATTCACCTCAATTCTGCTCATTCTATCCTAACAGGTGTGTATATATCTTCACTAGATATTTTCTTTAAAACATATCCAACCGCCAAACAAAGTAGTAGCAAAGAACCTAGATGGTTTTGTAAAGCCTGCCTGCTGTAATAGTGATAAAATGTCCTCTTCACGCATAAATGAAAGAGAACGTATGGATTTCTCCATTTCCGCTACGTCTGATGGTGATAGCTTTGTATGCTGTAGCCAATAAGCACGCCATAAATCAAATTGTAGCTCAGTTTCTAAGGAACCAGGTTGCCCGTATTTTGAGACGAGGACAAATGGGGCACCGGGCTTTAAATTATTCGCTATTTCTTTTAATGTTGCAAGCTTCTCTTGATCATCTTGTATAAAATGAAGCACTAATACACAGCTTGCTGCATCAAACTTCACTGCAGGTAGCTGAGTATCAAGTATAGTTCCTTGATATAAAGAAATATTATTAGGTAGAGATTTTAAACGATCGCTAGCTATGTGTAGCATCGCTTCTGACGGATCTATGCCAACAAATGACCAATGAGGTCTTTTCTCAGCGAGCTGTAAAATTTCATTGCCGCTTCCGGAGCCAACTACTAAAAATTCAGCTTTCTCATGTAATGTAGATTGATAAAAGGTTTGTGTTAAACGTAGCATGGCATCGTAGCTAGGTAGCGTACGACGAATACCTTTTTCGTATTCGTTTGCAAGTGTGTTATTAAATTCCATCAATTATCACATGCCTTTCAAAAAGATTTTTAAATCCAATTTAAATTTGAAACTATTTAAGGCTAAGTACCGTAAATAGTAGTACATAAAACAAAAAATTAAATGGAAGGGTTGATATAAATGGAAACTAAATGGTCTAAGGTAATCATACACGCAAGTGCGTTTTTTGCGCCATGGTTAGTACCAATTATATTTTTCTTAATTGGCTCGGATGAAGAGGTAAAGAGTATTTCCGTGCAAGCTTTATTGTTTCAAGTTGTGATGATAGTGTTACTTACAATTTCGGGTATTTTCAGCTTCCTACTCATTGGTATACCGTTCTTGATCGTATTTGGCATTATGTATTTTATTGCGCCAATTATCGGTATTGTGAAGGCTCTATCTGATGAGTCTTGGCGTTATCCAATTGTTGGCCGTTGGGTATAATTTTTATAGACGCAAGTATATGCTAGTTGCATATGCTTGCGTTTTTTCTATTGCTGAAAAGGGTATCTTATAGCTAAGGGCGGATGTCACGGAAATCGGAAAGGAGTTCTTAACTGCGCTTTCGCACAAAGCCGATTCCGGACGCAAGTATGCCTCGGCATTATTGATTATTTTTTTCTGTGTGCGGATTAATTGCAATTATTTTCAAGCGTTTTGTATAATATACTCAAAGAAAGTCAAAGATAGTCAAAGTCAGTGGAGTAAGCGAGGTGTATTCCTAAAATGCGTAATATATCAGACATCATAGAAGGCTACTTAAAGCAAGTGCTTGAATTAGGTGGAGAAGGGCATATTGAAATAAAACGTAGTGAAATTGCAGATAAATTTCAATGCGTGCCCTCACAAATAAATTATGTAATTAATACAAGATTTACTGCCGAACGAGGGTACCTTGTTGAAAGCAAACGTGGTGGTGGTGGATACATTCGAATTTTACGTGTCCGCGCGAATTCACAAATTGATCTAATCGATGATGTCCTCAGGCAAATAGACGGTGGGGCATCGCAAACAATGGCAGAAGATTTAGTTTATCGACTAATTGATGAGCAGGTAATTTCAAAGCGAGAAGCGAAAATAATGTTAGCAGCAGTTGATCGCTCAACTATCGATTTACAACTCCCGTTAAGGGATAACATTCGAGCCAAAATTTTAAGAGCGATGCTAACAACCATTAAATATGAACAGCAAAAATAAAAGAGGTGATGGAAATGATATGCGAACATTGTAAGCAGCGTAATGCAACAGTTACCGTAACACAAGTTCAAAGTGGTCAAAAGGTGGAGCACCATTATTGTGACGTCTGCGCCTCGCAGTTCCATCCATTTCATG
Organism: Lysinibacillus sp. NPDC092081; assembly: GCF_044755845.1. Lineage (NCBI taxonomy): Bacteria > Bacillati > Bacillota > Bacilli > Caryophanales > Bacillaceae > Lysinibacillus > Lysinibacillus sp. NPDC092081. The sequence continues at coordinate 65,267 of NZ_JBIVRU010000008.1, read as the reverse complement.
CTGAATTTAAGCAAGAGCCAATATCTATTCAACAGCTATTATCAAATTGGTTTGGATCACCTACATGGCAGCAACAAAAAGTGGGTGAAAAACAACAAGCACAACCACAACCGCAAACATGTCCACAATGTGGATTTACGTATAAACAGTTTTTAAAAGAAGGTAAATTTGGATGCCCTAGCTGCTATGACACCTTTAGCGAGCACTTACCGAAGCTCTTTAACCGTATACAGGCTGGTCCTCAACATATAGGGAAAATGCCCGGTGCTCGAAATAATGTTCATGTCATCAAAAAGCAAATTGAAGATATTCGTAAACGTATGAGGATTGCTGTAGATGAAGAACAATTTGAAGAGGCAGCTAAGCTTCGTGATGAAGTGAGGGAACTTGAAAAGCAGCTACAATTTGAAGGTGGTGATGTGTCGTGATGATTGAACCGTTTTTAGAGCGTGCTACACCAATGTGGATGAGTGTGGAGGACGATTATTCAGATATTGTCATTAGTACACGCATCCGCCTTGCTCGAAATTTAGATGGTTATCGTTTTCCATTAGCCTTTACAGAGGATGAAGCATTACAGGTGGAACAGGCAGTTACACATGCAATAAAGGACAGTACAGAACTTCGAGAAAATTATTCATATTTTGCTATTAAAGATTTAACGTCTTTACAGCGTCAAATACTTGTAGAAAAACATTTAATTAGTCCTCAGCTTGCAAAGAAAGAGCGAGATGGTTCCATGCTCTTATCTGATGACGAATCAACTAGCATAATGGTGAACGAAGAAGATCATTTACGCATTCAATGTATGACGGCGAGTTTTCAACTTCAAAAGGCTTACGAGCAGGCTAATAAAATAGATCGTGCCTTAGAGAAAGCTTTGCCTTATGCATTTCGAGATACATTTGGTTATTTAACAAGTTGCCCGACAAATATTGGTACTGGTTTGCGAGCATCCGTCATGATGCACCTGCCAGCCCTTACACTTACGGGCCAGATGAATCAAATCATGAATGCAATGACGCGATTAGGAATGACGGTAAGAGGAATTTATGGAGAGGGTAGCGAAAATATAGGGAATGTTTACCAAGTGTCAAATCAGATTACACTAGGTAAAACAGAGGATGAAATTTTAGCGGACATCCAAAGTGTTGCTGAAAAAATAATTCAAAAAGAACGGCATGCAAGAAGTAAGTTAATGGAAAAAGCAGAACTAGCCTTAGAAGACCGTGTGTACCGTGCTTTAGGTACTTTAACACATGCTCGAATTTTAACGAGTGAAGAAGCTGCTACCTGTCTATCCAATGTTCGTTTAGGGGTAGATTTACAGTTAATTGAAGGTATTAAAGCGACCAAATTAAACGAATGTGTAGTCAGTATGCAGCCTGGATTTTTACAGAATTATGCAGGGGACGTTTTGCCACCTGCTGAGCGAGATCGCGTACGAGCTGAAATGCTTCGTGAGGCACTATCTCGAGAAAATATGAGTAAGCCTATTATTCGGGGAAAAGGAGAGGATTCATTTGATGTTTAATCGTTTTACACAACGCGCGCAAAAAGTATTACAGCTTGCACAAGAAGAGGCAATTCGTTGGAAACACGAATCAATTGGAACAGAGCATATTCTATTAGGGCTTATCCGTGAAGGTGGCGGTATTGCTGCAAAAGCATTAGAAGCAATTGATATTAGTCCTCAAATGATTGAAGCAGGTATTGAAGAGCTTGTAGGGAAAGGTAAAGAGGATGTTGGTCCAATAGTCCATTACACACCTCGAGCTAAAAAAGTAATAGAACTATCAGTCGATGAATCACGTAAATTAGGTCATTCCTATATCGGCACAGAGCATTTACTACTAGCGCTTATTCGTGAAGGTGAAGGTATAGCGGCCCGTGTATTAAATAATGCTGGTGTCGGATTGAATAAAGCTCGTCAGCAAGTGCTATTGTTATTAGGCAATAACGATAATGCTCAATCTGGTCAACAAGCTGCACAGGCTGCCAATACACCAACATTAGATAGCCTTGCGCGTGATTTAACGCAAATTGCTCGTGAAGGCACTCTAGATCCGGTCATTGGTCGAAGCAAGGAAATTACACGTGTTATCGAGGTTCTATCCCGCCGTACAAAAAATAACCCTGTATTAATAGGGGAGCCAGGTGTTGGTAAAACAGCTATTGCTGAAGGTTTAGCACAGCAAATTATTAATAATGAAGTGCCAGAAATTCTTCGTGATAAACGTGTTATGACACTTGATATGGGGACAGTTGTCGCTGGAACAAAATATCGTGGTGAGTTTGAGGATCGCTTGAAAAAAGTAATGGATGAAATTCGCCAAGCAGGAAATGTTATTTTATTTATCGATGAATTGCATACATTGATCGGTGCAGGTGGTGCAGAAGGTGCAATTGATGCGTCAAATATTTTAAAACCATCTTTAGCACGTGGCGAACTTCAATGTATTGGTGCAACGACACTAGATGAGTATCGCAAATATATTGAGAAGGATGCGGCATTAGAACGCCGTTTCCAACCAATTCAAGTTGATGAGCCAACTGTAGAAGAAGCGATTCTAATTATTCAAGGCTTACGTGATCGTTATGAAGCACATCACCGTGTGAAAATTACAGATGAAGCAATTGAAGCGGCAGCAAAAATGAGTGACCGATATATTTCTGATCGTTTCTTACCAGATAAGGCGATTGACTTAATCGATGAGGCGGGTTCTAAAGTACGCTTACGCTCATTCGCAGTGCCACCAAACTTAAAGGCACTTGAAGATAAGCTTGAAAATGTGCGCTCTGAAAAGAATGCAGCTGTTTCAGGTCAAGAATTTGAAAAGGCAGCGTCATTAAGAGATACAGAGCAAAAGCTAAAAGATGAAATTGAAACTACGAGAAAAAATTGGAAGGAAGAACAAGGTAAAGCCGAATCAAAAGTTACTGTGGATGATGTAGCAGCGGTAGTATCTATGTGGACTGGAATTCCAGTATCAAAAATTGCTTCAGAAGAATCTTCTAAGTTATTACAGCTTGAAGAAGAGTTACACAAACGAGTTGTAGGTCAAGGAGAAGCAGTGGAGGCGATTTCTCGCGCAATTCGTCGTGCAAGAGCTGGCTTGAAAGATCCGAAACGACCAATTGGTTCATTTATTTTCTTAGGTCCTACAGGTGTTGGTAAAACAGAGCTTGCTAGAGCATTAGCTGAGGTTATGTTTGGCGATGAGGACGCAATGATTCGCGTTGATATGTCTGAGTACATGGAAAAACATTCGACTTCACGTTTAGTTGGTTCACCTCCAGGCTATGTAGGCTTTGATGATGGCGGTCAACTAACAGAAAAAGTTCGTCGTAAACCGTATTCAGTAGTATTACTAGATGAAATTGAGAAGGCTCATCCAGATGTTTTCAATATCTTACTTCAAGTCCTTGAAGATGGTCGTTTAACAGATTCTAAAGGTCGAGTGGTAGATTTCCGCAACACGGTTGTTATTATGACATCAAACGTTGGTGCAGATGCTTTAAAATATCGTAAAAACCTTGGTTTCAATGTAGGTAGTACTGATACGAAGTATAAAGATATGAAGGGTACTATGCTGGAGGAATTGAAAAAAGCATTCCGCCCAGAATTCTTAAACCGTATCGACGAAATGATCGTTTTCCACTCACTAGAAAAAGAACATTTAAAAGAAATCGTAGCAATGATGGCGAATGCATTAACAAAACGTCTGAAAGAGCAAGACATTTCGTTAGAGTTAACGGATTCGGCTCTTGAGAAAATTGCAGAGGAAGGCTACGATCCTCAATACGGTGCTCGTCCACTACGTCGTGCATTGCAAAAACAAGTAGAAGACCGTTTATCGGAAGAACTACTAAAAGGCAATGTAGAGAAGGGCAACCAAGTTATCATTGATTACGTGAATGATGAGTTTGTTGTGAAGAAAAAAGAGGGAGTTTCTACTTCTAAATAATTCTTCCACAGCATGCGATTTAACTTTTTTCAGCAAAAGTCTCCCACCTCTATAGGTGGTGAGATGAATGAGGATTTAAGCTGCTTTTCAGTGGGTGTCCAAATACCCGCTGAAATAGAGGAACTCAGGCTAAGACCTTCACATCCTGTGAAAACGCCTGAGTGACCAACATCGTGTTGGCCTAAAGCCTCCGGCGGATGTCACGGAATCGGAAAGGAGTTCTTTGAGGACGTTAGTCTAAGATCATCGCATCCATGCGATAACGGCTAACTGACCTGCATCGGTAATAATGCCACGTCCTGTGGCATTACCGAAATGACCGACATCGTGTCGGCCCTCGTGCAGGCCTAAGCACAAAGCCGATTCCGGACGCAATTTGCCGAGGCATAATTGATTAAGACAGCAAGGCTTTAAGTGCCAAGCTGTCTTTTTTTATGTACAATAATAAATATAAGAACAAATATTCGAGGTGAAGGCATTTTGGCGAAGAAAAAAACGAAATTTGTATGCTCGGGCTGTGGCTATGAATCTGCGAAATGGATGGGAAGATGCCCAGGGTGTGGAGAATGGAATAAGATGGTTGAAGAGGTGGAGGTCGTTGCCAAAGGGCCACGTGGGGCATTCCAACATTCTGCTACGGTTACCCAAAAGGCTCTCCCTATTATGCAGATTGAAGCTGCTGAGGAATCACGAGTGGCAACAGAAATGGGTGAGCTTAACCGAGTGTTAGGTGGCGGCATCGTGCCGGGTTCTCTTGTGTTAATTGGGGGAGATCCTGGGATTGGGAAGTCGACGTTATTATTACAAGTATCTGCGTTGCTATCGAATAAGGGACATCGTGTGCTCTATATTTCTGGTGAGGAATCTATCCGTCAAACAAAGCTACGTGCAGAACGTTTAGGAGTGGTATCACAGGAGCTATATATATATTCTGAGACGAATTTAGAGTTTTTAAATCAGACTATTGACGATGTGCAGCCAAAGTTCGTTATTGTCGATTCTATTCAAACTGTTTTTCATCCAGAGGTAACGAGTGCACCTGGTAGTGTATCACAAGTGCGTGAATGTACCGCAGAACTTATGCGAATTGCAAAAACAAAGGGAATTGCAATTTTTTTAGTGGGACATGTAACAAAAGAGGGACAAATTGCAGGGCCACGTATTTTGGAGCATATGGTTGATACGGTATTGTATTTTGAAGGAGAACGACATCATAATCACCGTATTTTACGCAGCCAAAAAAACCGCTTTGGCTCTACGAACGAAATAGCTATCTTTGAAATGCTTCAAGGGGGCTTAAAGGAAGTGTTAAACCCCTCTGAGTTGTTTTTACAGGAGCGTTCACAGGGGGCGGCAGGGTCAACGATTGTAGCCTCGATGGAGGGTACACGGCCAATTCTAGTTGAAATTCAGTCGCTTGTAACACCAACAAGCTTTAATTATCCAAAACGAATGGCAACGGGTGTCGATCAAAATCGTGTGCAGCTGCTTATGGCAGTCCTTGAAAAGCGAATGGGCCTCATGCTACAGGCACAGGATGCATATATTAAAGTTGCTGGCGGTGTGAAGCTTGATGAGCCTGCAATTGATTTAGCGGTGTTAACAAGCATCGTTTCAAGTTTTAAGGATCAAGCTGTCAGAGCAACGGACTGCTTAATTGGGGAAGTAGGTTTGACAGGCGAGGTGCGTCGTGTATCTCGTATTGAACAACGTGTGATTGAAGCAGCAAAGCTCGGATTTAAACGGGCCTTCATACCGGCTTCGAATATCGGTGGATGGGATTTCCCACAAGGTATTGAGATAGTTGGTGTGGAAACGATAAAGGATGCATTGAATGCTTGCTTTAGAGAGCTATAAATAAGCTTGTGCATGTTGGACAATGTTCTAACATGCACTTTTAACTTATTTCAGCGGGTATACAAACATACGCTGAAATAAAGGAACTCAGTTTAAGAACGCCACGTCCTGTGGCAATTTATCTACAAAAACATCTGTTGGCCCAAAGCCTCCGGCGGATATCACGGAAATCGGAAAGGATTTTTTGCATGCACAAAGCCGATTCCGGACACAATTATGCCGAGGCATAATTGATTTGCAAGAGTAGAGATTTAGCTTTTGGAATTCATAGATAAGAGGTAGGAAACTCAAAGAGGGGAAATGGCGTCTAAAATAATATCTGTGAAAGAGTTTGTTTAATGCCAAGCGGATGCCAAAGAGCGATGCTAATTTTTGTGTGAAGGATTTCAGTAATGGGTTTTCTCTGTCATTAGAATCGAAATGATCGATCACAAGAAGAGAATTTAACGATACTTTGATGGGTTCATAAAAGATTTTCTACAGTAAACTATGTATAATTATATATTAAAAATGGGAGGTGACAGTTTATGAAAAAATTTGTTCAAATTGCTTTTTTACTGATTGGAGGAGCATTAGGCCTTGTTTTCTTACCGCCATTATACGAATTGCTTCATTTATCATCTAATCCTTGGCTTGATAATCCCTACGTATCAGTAGCTTTAGGAGCGCTTTTACTGTTTACACTATCGTTTGCCTTTTCAGATTATTTCGTAAGGCTTATTAGTTGGATGGAAGAGGTGCTATTTAAAGTACCTGTTGGAGATTTATTATTTGGTACACTGGGACTTATTATCGGGCTAATCGTTGCTTATTTCTTAGGGTTTGCAATTGATAGTATTGATTTACCGAAATTTACAAAGGTTTTACCAATTATACTGTCATTTGTGCTTGGATATTTAGGGTTCCGTGTAGGCTTTAAAAAGCGAGATGAATTAATCCAGCTATTTACATTACGTGGTAACAATACGAAGAAAAAATTAACGGAAGGTGTAGAGCCACAAGAAGCACGAGGAAACTATAAACTGTTAGATACTAGTGTTATTATTGATGGCCGTATTGCAGATATTTCTGAAACCGGCTTTATAGAAGGTACACTAGTTGTACCCCAATTTGTCCTTACTGAGCTCCAGCATATTGCTGATTCTTCGGATACATTAAAGCGTACAAGAGGTCGTCGTGGTTTAGATATTTTAAAGAAATTACAAGATGAGCGTACGACGAAGGTTGAGATTACTGAAGAGGACTTTGAGGATGTGCAAGAGGTTGACTTAAAGCTGGTACGTCTTGCAAAGAAAAGGGGTAACGATACACAAATTGTTACAAACGACTTTAACCTTAACAAAGTTTGTGAGCTTCACCACGTTAAAGTGCTAAACATCAATGATTTAGCAAATGCAGTAAAGCCTGTCGTTATTCCAGGTGAGGATATGCAAGTGATGGTCATTAAAGATGGCAAAGAGCATAATCAAGGGGTTGCTTATTTAGATGATGGCACAATGATCGTTGTTGAAGGTGGACGTAGCTATATAGGACAGGCAATTACGGTAACCGTAACAAGTGTTCTTCAAACATCAGCAGGTCGTATGATTTTTGCTAAACCAAAGGATGACTAGGAAGTGGGAAATGTGCAATATGAAGTAGTGTTGCCTGCTGCGGGAAGCGGAAAGCGAATGGGTGCAGGGCAAAATAAGTTATTTTTAAATCTTTTAGAAAAACCGATCCTCATACACACGCTGGAGGTATTTGAACAGGATAGCCAGTGCACTGGTATTTGGCTTGCTGTTAAGCCAGAAGAGCGTGTATTTATTCAAGAAATGCTAGAGAGGTATGGAATTACTAAAGTTAAGGGTTTACCTGATGGTGGTGCAGAGCGACAGCATTCCGTCCATTCGTGCATGAAAGAAATGAAGCAGGTCGATATTGTGCTTGTGCATGATGCTGCACGTCCATTTATTATGCATGACATTATTGCGAATCTTGTACAAAGTGCGCATAAATTTGGTGCTGCGATTGCGGGAGTTCGTGCGAAGGATACGATGAAAAAAGTACGCAATGGTGTTATTGAAGAGACTATTGATCGAGAAAGTTTATGGATGATTCAAACGCCACAAGCATTTCAATTTAATTTGATTGTAGAGGCAGAGGATGTAGCTGAGAAGGTAGGCTTCCTTGGCACAGATGAAGCAATGCTTGTTGAACGTCTCGGTCATGAGGTGCATATTGTGGAAAGCAGCTATGAGAATGTCAAGATGACGACGCAAGAGGATTTAGTCTTCGGCGAAGCGATATTGCGTAAACGTGCTTTGAAAACATTATGATAGCAAACTAAAAAATCTCATCAGCATTATAATTTGCTGATGAGATTTTACATTTATCTCGAATATTAATTCAGAGTACTGTTCACTACCAACTCAATTTCCTAGGAAATATGTTAAAATGTGAGGGTATAATATAGAGTAAATATAAAAGTGAAGGAAGGTGAATGAGACTGCCTTATAAGCTGAATAGAAGCTTTTTAAGTCTGCGTATTTTTTGAAGTAAATGAGCTTCAGTTGGTGGATATTATTTATCTTATTAGACAGTCTCAAAATCATATGTTTCGAGTGGGACAAGGATTTGACGTGCATGCATTTGAAGAAGGGCGTCCATTAATTATTGGAGGTATAACAATTCCTCATGAAAAAGGGTTAGTGGGACATTCAGATGCAGATGTTTTATTACACACTGTAACAGATGCAGCGTTAGGGGCTATTGGTGAGGGAGATATCGGTCGTCATTTCCCAGATACAGATCCCGCGTTCAAGGATGCCGATTCAGCGAAATTATTAGAGCATATCTGGAAGATTGTTGAGGATAAGGGCTATGTTTTAGGTAATGTGGATTGTACGATTATGGCACAACGTCCGAAAATGGCGCCATATATTGAACAAATGCAAAATCGAATTGCTGAATTGCTTCATGCAGAGCCTTCTCAAGTGAATGTTAAAGCAACAACAACTGAGCGTTTAGGTTTTACGGGTCGCGAGGAAGGGATTGCTGCTATGGCGACAATCCTATTGATTAAGAAATAAAAGCAGGCTCTCAGCGCTTTTATTTCCTGTAACAGAGTGGTAAAATGAACAAAGTCAATTTTTTGATCGAAAAATTAGGAGGCTTTTAATTATGGCGAAAGAAGTTCGTGTTCGTTACGCGCCATCCCCTACTGGTTTCTTACATATCGGTGGAGCGCGTACAGCGTTATTTAACTATTTATATGCAAAACATCATAACGGTAAATTCATTGTACGTATTGAGGATACAGATATTGAGCGTAATGTAGAGGGCGGAGAAGCATCTCAGCTAGATAACTTAAAATGGTTAGGTATTGAATATGATGAGTCGATCGATATTGGTGGACCATATGCACCTTATCGTCAAATGGAGCGTCTTGATATTTATAAAGAGCACGCTGAAAAGCTATTAGAGCAAGGTTTAGCTTACAAATGCTTCTGTTCTTCTGAGAAATTAGAAGCGTCTCGTGAAGAACAAAAAGCTCGAGGTGTTGCAGCTCCAACTTATGATGGTACTTGTCGTCATTTATCAGCAGAGGAAGTTGCGGCTAAAGAAGCTGCTGGTGAACCATATACAATTCGTATGCGCGTACCTGAAAATGTAACATATGAATTTGAAGATTTAGTACGTGGACAAGTAGCATTTGAATCAAAAGATATTGGTGACTGGGTTCTTGTTAAAGCAAACGGTATCCCAACGTATAACTATGCGGTAGTGCTAGATGATCACTTTATGGAAATTTCGCATGTTTTCCGTGGTGAAGAGCATTTATCGAATACACCAAAACAAATGATGATTTTTGATGCATTCGGCTGGGAATATCCACGCTTTGGTCATATGACATTAATCATTAATGAAAACCGTAAAAAATTATCAAAACGTGATGAATCAATTATTCAATTCGTCACACAATATAAAGATTTAGGCTACCTACCTGAAGCGATGTTCAACTTCTTCGCATTACTTGGCTGGTCTCCTGAAGGGGAAGAAGAGATTTTCTCAAAAGAAGAATTTATTAAACTCTTTGACGAAAAACGTCTTTCAAAATCACCATCTATGTTCGATAAACAAAAGCTTACTTGGATGAATAACCAGTACATTAAAAAACTATCTTTAGAAGAAGTAGTGGTATTATCTTTACCACACTTACAAAAAGCTGATTTATTACCAGAAGAGTTAACAGAAGAAGAACGTGCATGGGCTACAGATTTAATCGCACTTTATCATGATCAAATGAGCTTTGGTTCTGAAATTGTAGAACTATCTCGCCTATTCTTTAACGATCATATTGAATATGATGAAGAAGCAAAAGCAGTTTTAGCTGGTGAGCAAGTACCTGAGGTAATGGCTGCATTTAAAGCACAGCTTGAAGGTTTAGAGGAATTTACGCCTGATACTGTCAAAGCGGCTATTAAAGCTGTTCAAAAAGAAACAGGTCACAAAGGTAAAAATCTATTTATGCCAATTCGTGTTGTAACGACGGGTGAAACGCATGGTCCAGAACTTCCTAACGCGATTTGCTTAATTGGCAAACAGAAAACAATTGATCGTGTAGAAAAATTCGCGCAATAAGTAGAAAATGATTGACAATTTATTGGTTCGTTGTAAAATGAATTTAAATTGAGAAAGCGTTGATAAGGAGAAGTAAGTGACGCATGCTCTAAAGAGAGGACCATCACCGGCTGAAAGTGGTCTGAGCCTAGGCAAAACTGAAATGCACCTTTGAGCATAGAGCTGAACAAAAAGTAGGCTTTATCGATTCGTTCCCGTTACAGAACGTCCAGAGTGGAAGGCTTTCGCCTTCAATCAGAGTGGAACCGCGCATATTTAGCGTCTCTGTCATTCCTTTTTTAGGGATGATAGGGGCGCTTTTTTATTTTTCGGACATGTGACTTGAAGCGATGGATGCGCCGAATTCTGCTCGACTACTCTGCGGTGAAATCAACGTCAGCTATAGTATTTCAAAGGCCAGGGATGCAGTTGATTTGTATGGAATTTTCAAAGGGTCAAAGCAGATCAAAATGAAAAGGGGGAGCTTTTGTGTTTAAAAGAATGAAGGAAGATGTAGAAACAATTTTTGAGAATGATCCAGCAGCGCGTAGTGTATTCGAAGTTATACTAACATACTCAGGTCTGCACGCTACTTGGTCACATCGAGTTGCCCATTGGTTCTTTAAAAAGCGTTTTTATTTTATAGCCCGTACCATTTCACAAATTAGTCGCTTCTTTACTGGAATTGAAATTCATCCGGGAGCGAAAATTGGTCGACGTTTCTTTATTGACCATGGGATGGGCGTTGTCATTGGTGAAACATGTGAGATTGGTGATAATGTAACGTTGTATCAAGGTGTAACTTTAGGTGGTACAGGAAAAGAAAAGGGAAAACGCCATCCGACATTAGAGGATAATGTACTAGTTGCAACAGGTGCAAAAGTTTTAGGTTCTATTACTATTGGTGAAAATAGTAAAATTGGTGCAGGCTCAGTTGTTTTAAAAGAAGTGCCACCAAATGCTACAGTTGTCGGTATTCCTGGTAAAATAGTGATTAAGGATGGAGTTCGTCTAGAGAAAAAACTAGACCATCAAAATATACCTGACCCTGTAGAAGAACGTTGTCAAGCTTTCGAGAAGCAGATTGCAGCATTGCATCAGGAAATCGAACGCTTACAAAAGGAGAGAGAAACACAATGAGTATTCAAATTTTCAACTCATTAACACGACAAAAGGAAACTTTCGTACCGCTGGAAGAAGGCAAAGTTAAAATATACGTTTGTGGCCCGACAGTTTATAACTACATTCATATTGGGAATTCACGTCCTGTAATTGTCTACGATACAGTGCGTCGTTATTTCCAATACAAAGGCTATGATGTGAAATTTGTTTCAAATTTCACAGATGTTGACGACAAAATTATTAAGGCTGCTAATGAACTTGGAGAAGAAGTTCATGAATTGACGGAGCGCTTTATTGCCGCGTACTTTGAAGATGTTACAGCGCTAGGCTGCAAGAAAGCAGATGTACATCCACGCGTCACAGAGCATATGGATGATATCATTCAATTCATTCAAGTTTTAATCGATAAAGGCTATGCTTATGAGTCAGCTGGTGATGTGTATTATCGAACTCGTAAATTTAATGGTTACGGTAAATTATCTCACCAATCGGTGGATGATTTAAAAATTGGTGCTCGTATAGAAGCAGGCGAGAAAAAAGATGATGCGTTAGATTTCGCTCTTTGGAAAGCTGTGAAGCCAGGTGAAATTTACTGGGAAAGTCCTTGGGGCAAAGGACGTCCAGGTTGGCATATTGAATGCTCAGTAATGGCACGTGAGCATCTAGGAGATACTATTGATATTCATGCTGGTGGGCAAGATTTAACATTCCCGCATCATGAAAATGAAATTGCACAATCTGAGGCTCATAATGATAAAACATTTGCGCGTTATTGGATGCACAATGGGTATATTAATATTGATAATGAAAAAATGTCCAAATCCCTTGGTAATTTTATACTCGTTAATGATATTCGTAAACAAATTGACCCACAAGTTTTACGCTTCTTTATGCTTTCTGTGCACTATCGTCATCCGATTAACTTTGCAAAGGATTTAGTAGATGCAGCCGCAAATGGGTTAGAACGAATTCGTACTGCCTACAACAATGTGAAACACCGTTTAACAGCAACGGCGAGCTTAGGCGATCACTCAGAAGAATGGCTTGAAAAAATTGCTGAACAAAAAGCTCAATTTGAAGAAGCAATGGATGATGACTTTAATACAGCTAATGCTATTTCTGTATTATTTGAATTAGCACGTATCGCCAATATTTATTTAAATGAAACGAATACTGATGAAAAAGTATTATTGAGTTTTACTGAAACTTTTGAGGTGTTAGGTGACGTCTTAGGTATTGAATTCGCAAAAGAAGAAGAGTTATTAGATGAAGAAATTGAAGCACTTTTGCAGGAACGTGTAGAAGCGCGAAAAAATCGTGATTTTGCTCGTTCAGATGAAATTCGTGACCATTTGCAAGCGCAAGGTATCATTTTAGAAGATACGCGACAAGGAACTAGATGGAAACGAGGGTAAGTAACTTGGATAAACTCCGCAACGAAGATGTTAAGCAATTGAATGCATTAGCGTTAGCCTATATGGGAGACGCGGTGTTAGAACAAAAGATTCGAGAGCATTTGCTACGTGCCGGCCGTGTCAAACCTAATACACTTCATAGAGAAGCGACACGTTACGTATCAGCGAAAGCGCAATCTATGATTGTACATCGAATGATGGATGAAGGCTTTTTAACAGAGGAGGAGTTGGCTGTGTTCCGTCGTGGACGCAATGCCAAATCCGGCTCTGTGCCAAAAAATACAGATGTTCAAACATACCGTAATAGCTCAGGCTTTGAGGCTGTGCTTGGTAGTTTATATTTATTAAATGAATTAGAACGCGTTTATGCAATCATTGCATACGCTATTCAAATAATCGAGGAATCGCAAGGAGTGTCGAATTAATGGCAGAGCAAAATGGTGAAATTATTGCCGGTAAAAACCCAGTGTTAGAAGCACTTCGTTCAGGCCGCGATATGAATAAAGTATGGATTGCAGAAGGTGTGAAAAAGTCAGGGGTTAATGAACTTCTAGATTTAGCACGAGAACGTGGAGTCATCGTTCAATTTGTCCCGAAAAAAAAGGTGGATCAATTATCAGATGCCAATCACCAAGGAATAGTTGCCTCTGTTGCAGCATATAGATATGCAGAGCTAGAGGATTTATTTGCTGCGGCGGCAAAAAAACAAGAAGATCCATTCTTCTTAATTTTGGATGAGCTAGAGGATCCGCATAATCTAGGCTCTATTATGCGAACTGCTGATGCAATAGGTGCGCACGGTATTATTATTCCGAAGCGCCGATCTGTGAGTTTGACAGCTGTAGTGGCAAAGGCATCAACTGGAGCGATTGAGCATGTACCTGTTGTGCGTGTAAATAACCTAGCGCAGATGGTAGATGAGCTAAAAGAACGAGGGGTATGGATTGCAGGTACAGATGCCAAAGGTTCTGCAGACTATCGTAAAATGGATGCAACATTGCCGCTTGCGATTATTATTGGTAGTGAGGGCAAAGGAATGAGCCGCTTATTAAAAGAGAAATGTGACTTTTTATATCATTTACCGATGGTTGGGCATGTCACATCATTAAATGCATCGGTAGCTGCTGCACTCTTAATGTACGAAGTGTATCGTAAACGTCAAGAAGCGAATGATTGACAATGAACGACATTTTGCTTGTTGATGGCTATAATATGATAGGAGCTTGGAAAGAGCTACGGCCATTACGAGATACAAATTTTGAAGATGCCCGTAGAAGATTAATTGAGCTTATGGCTGAGTATAAGGCAGCTATCGGGTGGCGCGTAATTATAGTTTTTGACGCACACCTTGTACCGGGTGTGGAGCAAACTTATTTAGAAAATGATGTCGAAATCATTTATACACGGAAAAACGAAACAGCAGATGAACGTATTGAAAAAATGACGCACGAACTAAAAGCTAGAAATGTACAGATTCACGTAGCAACCTCTGATATGGCAGAGCAAAATGTTATTTTTGGTAATGGTGCTCTGCGAAAATCGGCAAGAGAGCTAGAAATTGAGATGGGTATTATCCAGCATAAAATTTCTCATGATGTGAAACGAAAACAGGATAGCAAGCCGCCTTCTCGCATAGAGCTAAAGCCCGAAGTTGCTTTGGCCTTCGAAAAATGGCGGCGTGGTTTGAAATGATTGATTGACGCATATTTTCCAATTCAGTTATACTGTTCCTAATTATCTGTTGTGGCTGAGGTGATACCATGTTTAAAAATAGTATTGTACAAGTGACACAAGATTTTGAACGATTCAATGATGAAGAACTTATTGAAATGGTGCATCAAGGTAATACAGATGCGTTGGATTATTTAATTACGAAATACCGTTTGTTAGTGAGAGCGAAGGCTAGATCTTATTTTTTAATTGGTGCAGATAAGGAAGACATTGTCCAGGAGGGCATGATTGGTTTATATAAAGCCATTCGCGATTTTAAGGGAGATAAGCTTGCCTCTTTTCGAGCTTTTGCTGAACTATGTATTACAAGACAGATTATTACGGCTATTAAAACAGCTACAAGACAAAAGCATATACCACTAAATTCTTACGTTTCTTTGGACAAGCCTATTTTTGATGAGGAGTCAGATCGTACATTAATGGATGTGTTAACCGGTGCTATTATGGATGATCCGGAAGAATTAATGATTCATAGAGAAGAATTTGACTACTTAGAAGAAAAGATGGGTGAGATTTTAAGTGAATTGGAGCTACAAGTGTTAGCTCTTTACTTAGATGGACAGTCTTATCATGAAATTTCCGCGAAATTAGATCGTCATGTGAAGTCTATTGACAATGCTTTACAACGAGTAAAGCGTAAATTAGAGCGACATTTAGTTCTCGAAGAAATGTCTTAGCGGTTGTATGCCTTTATTGACATTGACAAATATAGGTGTTAGTCTGGAAAAGACAAAGAGCCGAAAAGGTGATTATATGGCAAAAAAAGTCGTTCTAAATTGCGAAAAATGCGGATCGAGAAATTATACGTTTCCAGCTAAGGGAGATTCAACCGTACGCCTCGAATTAAAGAAATTTTGCTCGCATTGCAATGAACATACAGTGCATAAACAAACGCTATAAAATAATTTGTAAATAGACAGATATGATTGATTCGGAGGTTAGGCTAGAATGGGCAAGATTAAAGGCTTTTTCAGCAATGTAATGTCGGAAATGCGCAAAACAAGCTGGCCAAAAAGTAAAGAACTGACGAAATATACAGTCGTTGTAATTTCAACTGTTGTAATTATGGCTTTATTTTTTGTGTTAGTAGACTTAGGCATTTCATCATTATTCCGCTGGTATTTAGAGTTATAATTTAGTAAATAGCATGTTAATACTTCTGAAATAGCCCGTCATTACAATAAACGGGTTTTTTCGTTTGTTTTATCTTCATTCAGCAAATGTTTTTTGTGCGAAAGCGAAGCGTCAGCAACAATTACGCCAAGGCGAAATTGAAGAAATGAACAGCAATAAAATATTCTCAATATGGTAAGTATGCTACTAGGGATAGTATGAGGGTAGCAATAGATGACTATGCTAGATTTGGTATATATCATCGGGCTTTCGCTAGCTATTAGCGGAAGCTATGTTTTTCTAATAAGCAGTTTGTGAAAAGAGTAAAGAATGCACTTAGCATTAGATTCATTTTCACTTTTATTTGTAAGGGAGGGACGGACGAAAAGTCCTAGTAGTTATGGAGAAAAATTGGTATGTTGTTCATACGTATTCAGGATATGAGAACCGTGTAAAAGCAAACCTAGAGAAACGTGTAGAAACAATGGGTATGCAAGATAAGATTTTCCGTGTTATTGTACCTGAACATGAAGAAACAGAAATGAAGGATGGGAAAAAGCGTACTATGATGCGTAAAGTTTTCCCTGGTTATGTTTTAGTAGAGCTAATTATGACAGATGATTCGTGGTATGTTGTACGTAATACGCCAGGTGTAACTGGCTTTATCGGTTCATCTGGTGGTGGTGCAAAGCCAACACCTTTGTTACCTGAAGAAGCGGATCGTCTACTTCAGCAAATGGGAATGACTGATAAAATTGTCGAGATTGATATTTCTGTTGGAGAAGCAGTAGAAGTATTAGAAGGGCCTTTTGCTCACTTCCAAGGACGTGTTGAAGAAATTGATACTGAAAAAGGAAAAGTGAAAGTTTCTGTCGATATGTTTGGTCGCGAAACAATTATGGAACTAGATTTTGAGCAAATACAAAAAATGTAGTTCTAGTAACTAAAGTGACATATGTATAAGACGTATGTCGCAGATTTTATTAATTACCACTTGCTTAAAAAAATTAAAAGTGGTATCATTTCTAGGTCAGATTGTCATACTTTGGTTTGACGTCTGTATTGATAATTTTAATGTTATCGGCACTTAGCTGACAGACAGATATTGAGTGGGAGGGGCAACCCAATTACCACATCACGGACTTAAGGAGG
Source organism: Lysinibacillus sp. NPDC092081 (assembly GCF_044755845.1). NCBI lineage: Bacteria > Bacillati > Bacillota > Bacilli > Caryophanales > Bacillaceae > Lysinibacillus > Lysinibacillus sp. NPDC092081. Next base: position 48,307 of record NZ_JBIVRU010000008.1, on the reverse strand, counting down.
TGTGTCTCGTGGCTAAAAAAGTTATTAAAGTTGTTAAACTTCAAATCCCTGCTGGTAAAGCAAACCCAGCACCACCGGTTGGTCCTGCATTAGGTCAAGCGGGTGTGAACATCATGGGATTCTGTAAAGAATTCAATGCGCGTACTGCAGACCAAGCTGGTCTTATTATTCCAGTTGAAATTTCAGTATTCGAAGATCGTTCATTCACTTTCATTACAAAAACTCCACCTGCAGCGGTACTACTTAAAGTAGCAGCTGGTATCCAATCTGGATCTGGTGAACCAAATCGTAAAAAAGTGGCAACGGTTAAACGTGATAAAGTTCGCGAAATCGCTGAAACTAAAATGCCAGACCTTAACGCTGCTTCAGTAGAAGCTGCTATGTTAATGGTTGAAGGTACTGCACGAAGCATGGGTATTGTTATCGAAGACTAATCCCATTACTTGATGATGTATTTGTTTTTTGGAAGGTTGCGGAGTTTCTTTGTGAACGCGCAACCTTTATTCGTGGGAGGTAAAATCCGCTATAACCACAATCAAGGAGGAATTATATAATGGCTAAAAAAGGTAAAAAACTGCAAGATGCAGCAAAATTAATCGACCGTAACGCACTATATGGTGCTCAAGAAGCAATCGAACTTGCTCAAAAAACTAGCACAGTGAACTTCGATGCTACTGTAGAAGTTGCTTTCCGTCTAGGAATCGATACTCGTAAAAACGACCAACAAATCCGTGGTGCAGTAGTGTTACCAAACGGTACTGGTAAAACTCAACGCGTATTAGTATTCGCTAAAGGTGAAAAACTTAAAGAAGCTGAAGCAGCTGGTGCTGACTATGTAGGCGATGCAGAATACATCCAAAAAATCCAACAAGGTTGGTTCGATTTCGATGTAATCGTTGCAACTCCTGACATGATGGGTGAAGTTGGTAAACTTGGTCGTGTATTAGGACCTAAAGGTTTAATGCCAAACCCTAAAACTGGTACAGTTACTTTCGATGTAACAAAAGCTATCGCAGAAATTAAAGCTGGTAAAGTAGAATACCGTGCTGATAAAGCTGGTATCATCCACGCACCTATCGGTAAAGTTTCTTTCTCTACAGAAAAATTAGTAGAAAACTTCTTAACTGTATTTGATGTAGTGCAAAAAGCTAAACCTGCTGCAGCTAAAGGTACTTACATGAAATCTGTAAACGTTACAACTACAATGGGTCCAGCTCTTAAAGTTGACGCTTCAAGCGTAGTAGTAAAGTAATTAAAGTTTTTATGTAAATCTGTTGACGGCACTGTCTATCTATGATAAGATGGTTGCTGTTGTGAATCATCCATTTGTACCGTAGACAGTAGGAGTGACTTGTCACTTAATGATCCTACCGAGGACAGCGGAATTCGGATTCTTATTTTAAAGATGATGACTTTCAGCCTCTGTGTCTATTTGACCCAGAGGCTTTTCTTTTGTCGGTATAAATGACCCATTCTAATAGGAGGTGTCATCATGAGCAAAGTTATCGAAAACAAACAAGCACAAGTTCAAGAGATTACTGAGAAATTCCAAAATGCTGCTTCTGTAGTAGTTGTGGATTACCGTGGTCTTAACGTTGCGCAAGTAACTGAACTTCGTAAACAACTTCGTGAAGCTGGCGTTGAGTTCAAAGTTTACAAAAACACTTTAACACGTCGTGCTACTGAAGCTGTTGGTCTTGAAGGAATCAATGACGTATTAGTTGGTCCTAACGCAATTGCGTTCTCAAATGAAGATGTTGTAGCTCCAGCTAAAATCATCAACGAGTTCGCTAAGAAAAACGAAGCTTTAGAAATTAAAGCAGGTATTATTGAAGGTACAATCTCTTCTGTTGAAGATGTTAAAGCACTTGCAGAACTTCCATCACGCGAAGGTCTTCTTTCTATGCTTTTATCTGTACTTCAAGCTCCAGTGCGCAACTTCGCACTTGCAACAAAAGCTGTTGCAGAACAAAAAGAAGAACAAGGCGCGTAATTTCGTACGCACTATAACTTCTGCGGCATGATCCGCAACAATAAAACATTATCCAATTAGGAGGAAATTATAATGAATAAAGAGCAAATCTTAGAAGCTATCAAAGCTATGACGGTTCTTGAATTAAACGATTTAGTAAAAGCTATCGAAGAAGAATTCGGTGTAACAGCTGCTGCTCCTGTAGCAGTAGTTGCTGGCGGTGCTGCTGCAGCTGAAGAAAAAACTGAGTTTGACGTAGTATTAGCATCAGCTGGTGCTGAAAAAATCAAAGTGATCAAAGCGGTTCGTGAAATCACTGGTTTAGGTCTTAAAGAAGCTAAAGAAGTAGTAGATAACGCTCCTAAAGCTCTTAAAGAAGGCGTATCTAAAGATGAAGCTGAACAAATCAAAGCTAAACTTGAAGAAGTTGGCGCATCTGTAGAAGTTAAGTAATCTCGCGTTACTTTTAAACAAAAGGAAAGCTCGTCATTGTGGCGAGCTTTTTTCTTCATTCTGAGGAGGCGTGAAAATGTCAGATCACTATTATACGAGTAAGCCTCAAACTGAGAGTAAACCTCGTCACTGGACATTCAAGTTGTTAGGGCATACGTTTTCCTTTGAAACGGATGCAGGTGTATTTAGTAAAAGCGAAGTAGATTTTGGATCCCGTGTTTTAATAGATGCTTTTCAAATGCCTGATATTGATGGTGCGATTTTTGATGTGGGGTGTGGGTACGGACCAATCGGATTATCGATTGCCAAAACAAACCCAGACCGTACCGTTTTTATGATGGATATCAATGAACGTGCTGTTACACTCTCGCAAAAAAATGCGCAAGTAAACGGTGTTCAAAATGTACGGATATTTGTGAGTGACGGACTATCGATGGTTGACAATGATGTAAACGCCGCAGCTATTTTAACCAATCCTCCAATTCGCGCAGGAAAGGAAACAATTTTCCGCTTTTACGATGGAGCTTATGATCAGTTAGTGTCATCTGGTGAGCTGTGGGTAGTAATACAGAAGAAGCAGGGTGCACCATCAACGGTAAGTTACTTAGAAGAAAAATTTTCTGAAGTCGATGTTGTGGAGAAGAAAAAAGGGTACTGGATAGTACGTGCGAAAAAATAAGTGAAATATGCATAAATTATTGACTTGACAAATCGGCTATGATAACATGATACAATGCAAAAATATTATTTTGAGGTCGTATGCCCTTTTTGAATATGATTGTTATAATGTGGGTATACTTGCCAAGATAAGTTTAGTTAACCGAAAATGAGATCTTTTTGAAGACTCGTTTTCTTTTTGTCTTTCGAAATCATACACTATTTGTAGGATTTTGCAAAGACCTAATATCGCTTTATTGAGGGGTGAATGAGTTGACAGGTCAACTAGTTCAGTATGGACAACACCGCCAGCGTAGAAGCTTTGCGCGTATTAACGAGGTGCTTGAGCTTCCAAATCTGATTGAGATTCAAACGGCGTCTTACGAGTGGTTCCTTGAAGAAGGTTTACGTGAAATGTTCCGTGACATTTCGCCGATCGAGGACTTTACAGGTAATCTTTCATTAGAATTCATCGATTATTCATTAGGAGATCCTAAATATGATGTTGATGAGTGTAAAGAGCGAGATGTTACTTACGCAGCTCCATTACGTGTGAAAGTACGTCTTTACAACAAAGAAACAGACGAAGTGAAGGAACAGGATGTCTTCATGGGTGACTTCCCATTAATGACAGAGACAGGTACGTTCATTATCAATGGTGCTGAACGTGTTATCGTTTCACAATTAGTTCGTTCACCAAGTGTGTATTTCCATGATAAAACTGATAAAAACGGTAAGAAAGGTTTCGGAGCGACAGTTATTCCGAACCGTGGTGCATGGTTAGAATATGAAACTGACGCGAAAGATGTAGTTTACGTGCGTATTGACCGTACTCGTAAGCTACCAGTAACTGTGTTACTTCGTGCGTTAGGCTTCGGTTCAGACCAAGAGATTATCGATATTATCGGTGATAACGAATATTTACGTAATACGTTAGAAAAGGATAACTCTGAAAGTACTGAAAAAGCACTTTTAGAAATCTATGAACGTTTACGTCCAGGTGAGCCACCAACAGTTGAAAGTGCGAAGAGTTTATTATACTCTCGTTTCTTCGATGCAAAACGCTATGATTTAGCGAATGTTGGTCGCTATAAAATGAATAAAAAGCTTCATATCAAAAATCGTTTATTTAACCAAACGATTGCTGAAACGCTTGTAGACCCAGAGACAGGCGAAATTTTAGTAGAGAAGGGTACAGTTCTTGACCGCCGTACTTTAGATAAAATCTTACCGTATCTAGAAGATACATCAAAAGGTATCGGTTACCGCACTTTATCACAAGTAGGTGGAGTGCTTGAAGATGACGTAACAATCCAGTCTATTAAAATTTATGCACCGAAAGATGAAGCGCAAAAAGAAATTAATATTATTAGTAATGCTTACATCGATGAAGAAGTGAAGAATGTTACGCCTGCTGACGTATTATCTTCAGTAAGTTATTTCTTTAACTTACTTTACCAAGTAGGGGCAACAGATGATATTGACCATTTAGGTAACCGTCGTCTACGCTCTGTTGGTGAGCTTTTACAAAACCAATTCCGTATCGGTTTATCTCGTATGGAACGTGTAGTACGTGAGCGTATGTCTATTAACGATACAGCTGCTATCGTACCACAGCAATTAATTAATATTCGTCCGGTGATTGCGTCAATTAAAGAGTTCTTTGGTAGCTCTCAATTATCACAATTCATGGACCAAACAAACCCATTGGCAGAGTTAACGCATAAGCGTCGTCTATCTGCATTAGGACCTGGTGGTTTAACACGTGAGCGTGCTGGTTTCGAAGTACGTGACGTTCACTATTCTCACTATGGTCGTATGTGTCCAATCGAGACACCAGAGGGTCCAAACATTGGTTTAATCAACTCATTATCTTCATTTGCCAAAGTAAATAAATTTGGATTCATTGAAACACCTTATCGTCGTATTGACCATGAAACAGGTAAAGTAACGGATCAAATTGATTATTTAACAGCTGATGAAGAAGATAACTACTATGTAGCACAAGCGAACTCACTATTAAATCCTGATGGTACATTTGCTAAAGAAGAAGTAGTAGGTCGTTTCCGTGGGGATAATACAGTATTTAATAAATCGCAAATGGACTACATGGACGTATCTCCTAAACAAGTAGTGTCAGCTGCGACTGCATGTATCCCGTTCTTAGAAAACGATGACTCGAACCGTGCACTTATGGGTGCCAACATGCAACGTCAAGCAGTTCCTCTTCTTAACCCAGAAGCACCATTCGTTGGTACTGGTATGGAACACGTTGATGCGCGTGACTCAGGTGCGGCTGTAGTAGCGAAATATGATGGTATTGTTGAGCACGTTGAAGCTCGCTCTATCCGTGTTCGCCGCATTGAAGTCGTTGACGGTAAAGAGGTTAAAGGCGATTTAACAAAATATAAATTACAAAAATTCATTCGTTCTAACCAAGGTACTTCATACAACCAACGTCCACTTGTAAAAGTTGGCGAACGTGTGAAACCTCGTGACATTTTAGCAGATGGTCCATCTATGGAAAATGGTGAACTTGCTCTTGGTCGTAACGTACTTGTTGCGTTCATGACTTGGAACGGCTTTAACTATGAGGATGCTGTTATCATGAGTGAACGCCTTGTAAAAGACGATGTTTATACATCTGTTCATATTGAAGAATATGAATCAGAGTCTCGTGATACAAAATTAGGACCTGAAGAAATCACTCGTGATATTCCAAACGTTGGGGAAGATGCGCTTCGTAACTTAGACGAACGTGGTATTATCCGCATCGGTGCAGAAGTCCGTGATGGTGACATTCTTGTAGGTAAAGTAACACCTAAAGGCGTTACAGAATTAACTGCTGAAGAACGCCTATTACATGCTATCTTCGGTGAAAAAGCTCGTGAAGTTCGTGATACTTCATTACGTGTACCACATGGTGCTGGTGGTATTATTCTTGACGTGAAAGTATTTAACCGTGAAGATGGCGATGAGTTGCCACCAGGTGTTAACCAATTAGTTCGTGCTTACATTGTTCAAAAACGTAAAATTCGCGTAGGGGACAAAATGGCCGGACGTCATGGTAACAAAGGGGTTATCTCTCGTATCTTACCGGAAGAGGATATGCCATTCATGCCAGACGGTACTCCTGTTGATATCATGTTAAACCCACTTGGCGTACCTTCTCGTATGAACATCGGACAAGTTTTAGAATTACACTTAGGTATGGCTTCTCGTTCCCTAGGCGTTCATATGGCAACTCCAGTATTTGATGGTGCCAACGAGGAAGATGTTTGGGAAACAATGGAAGAAGCAGGCATGAACCGTGATGGTAAAACAACTCTGTATGATGGGCGTTCAGGTGAACCATTCGATAACCGTGTATCAGTAGGGATCATGTACATGATCAAACTTGCTCACATGGTTGATGATAAACTTCACGCACGTTCAACTGGTCCTTACTCACTTGTTACTCAACAGCCACTTGGTGGTAAAGCACAGTTCGGTGGACAACGTTTTGGTGAGATGGAGGTATGGGCACTTGAAGCATACGGTGCTGCCTATACACTTCAAGAAATCTTAACAGTTAAATCCGATGATGTTGTTGGTCGTGTGAAGACGTACGAAGCAATCGTTAAAGGTGAAAGTGTACCAGAGCCAGGCGTTCCTGAATCATTCAAAGTATTGATTAAAGAGCTTCAATCTCTTGGTATGGATGTGAAAATGTTAACGATCAATGATGAAGAGGTAGAGCTTCGCGACTTAGACGAAGAAGAAGATCTTCAACCAGCTGACGCACTTAACATTGCACCAAAGCCAGAAACAGAAGAAGAGCCAGTAGAGTCTTTTGAATAATGGAAAACGTTAATTCGCATTCTTTGTGAACACGGTCAAAGTTATTTTTCAAATTAGTCGGGCAGGATTTAACGCCCTGTCCGGCTTTTTCTTTCAATAAATCATTCTATTTTTAATCTTTTGCTAAAGAAACATGATTCTTGCAAACGATTATCGAGCTGCGTAAAGAGTCTTTATAAAGACCTATACTAGAGGGAGGTAGGCTCCTTGATAGACGTTAATGAATTTGAATATATGAAAATCGGTTTAGCTTCTCCTGACAAGATTCGTTCTTGGTCATACGGTGAAGTTAAAAAACCTGAAACAATTAACTATCGTACATTAAAACCAGAAAAAGATGGTTTATTCTGTGAGCGTATTTTCGGTCCAACTAAGGACTGGGAGTGTCATTGTGGTAAATACAAACGTGTACGTTACAAAGGCGTAGTTTGTGATCGTTGTGGTGTTGAAGTAACACGCGCTAAAGTTCGTCGTGAACGCATGGGCCACATCGAATTAGCAGCACCAGTTTCTCATATCTGGTACTTCAAAGGTATTCCTAGCCGTATGGGCCTTATTTTAGATATGTCCCCACGTGCACTAGAGGAAGTAATTTACTTTGCATCTTACGTTGTAATCGAGCCAGGTGCTACAAACTTAGAAAGTAAGCAACTTCTTTCTGAAAAAGAGTACCGTGCATATCGCGAAAAATTCGGAAACACATTCGAAGCAGCTATGGGTGCGGAAGCAATTAAGAAATTGCTAGGCAGAATTGATCTTGAAGATGAAACTCATTCTTTAAAAGAAGAGTTGAAATCAGCACAAGGTCAACGTCGTACACGTGCCATTAAACGTCTTGAAGTTGTTGAATCATTCCGTAACTCAGGTAACTCTCCTGAATGGATGATTTTAGATGTACTACCAGTAATTCCACCAGAGCTTCGTCCGATGGTGCAATTAGATGGTGGACGTTTTGCAACTTCTGACTTAAACGATTTATATCGTCGTGTAATCAACCGTAATAACCGTTTAAAACGTTTACTAGACCTTGGTGCTCCAAGTATCATCGTACAAAACGAAAAACGTATGTTACAAGAAGCTGTTGATGCATTAATTGACAACGGTCGTCGTGGTCGTCCTGTAACAGGTCCTGGTAACCGTCCATTAAAATCACTTTCACATATGCTGAAAGGTAAACAAGGTCGTTTCCGTCAAAACTTACTTGGTAAACGTGTTGACTATTCTGGTCGTTCGGTTATCGTAGTAGGTCCAAACTTAAAAATGTACCAATGCGGTCTACCAAAAGAAATGGCAATTGAGCTATTCAAGCCTTTCGTAATGAAAGAGTTAGTAGAACGTGGCCTTGCTCATAATATTAAATCTGCTAAACGTAAAATCGAGCGTTTAAACAACGATGTATGGGACGTTTTAGAAGATGTAATTCGTGAGCATCCAGTATTACTAAACCGTGCACCTACGCTTCACCGTCTTGGTATTCAAGCGTTTGAACCAACACTAGTTGAGGGTCGTGCTATTCGTCTTCACCCATTAGTATGTACAGCTTATAACGCTGACTTCGATGGTGACCAAATGGCGGTTCACGTACCATTATCAGCGGAAGCACAAGCAGAAGCTCGTCTTCTAATGCTTGCTGCACAAAATATCCTGAACCCGAAAGACGGTAAACCAGTTGTAACACCATCTCAAGATATGGTATTAGGTAACTACTACTTAACACTTGAGCGTGAAACAGCTCGCGGCGAAGGAACAATTTTCTATGGACCAAACGAAGTATTAATTGCATATGATACAGGTAATGTTCACTTGCATACTCGTATTGCGATTAAAGCAAGTTCGTTAAATAACCCAACATTTACTGAGGAACAAAATAATATGTTCCTATTAACGACTGTTGGTAAAGTAATCTTTAACGAAATCTTGCCGAAATCATTCCCATACATTAATGAGCCAACTGATTTCAACTTAGAGCAAGAAACACCAGACAAGTACTTTGCTAAGTTAACAATTGATGAAGAAACGTTAAAAGAGCTTGAGGCAGATGCTGCTTATAATGGACTTGATGAAAAAGGTAAAGTTGATGCACAACGCACAGCTGTACTGAGCAAACACTTTGCATCGGTACCAGTTGTAAACCCATTCCGTAAAAAATTCTTAGGTAATATCATTGCTGAAGTATTTAAACGTTTCCACATCACTGAAACATCTAAAATGCTTGACCGCATGAAGAACCTAGGATTCAAATATTCAACACGTGCTGGTATCACTGTAGGTGTATCTGACATCGTCGTATTACCAGACAAAGGCGAAATTTTAGCGGTAGCTCAAGAAAAAGTAGATAAAGTTCAAGCGCAATTCCGTCGTGGTTTCATCACGGAAGATGAGCGTTATGATCGCGTTATCTCAAGCTGGAGTGCTGCGAAAGATGAAATTCAATCGAAGCTGATGAAGTCGCTTGAGAAAACAAACCCAATCTTTATGATGTCTGACTCAGGTGCCCGTGGTAACGCATCTAACTTTACACAGTTAGCAGGTATGCGTGGTCTGATGGCCAACCCGGCTGGTCGTATCATCGAACTTCCAATTAAATCTTCATTCCGTGAAGGTTTAACGGTATTAGAGTACTTCATCTCAACTCACGGTGCTCGTAAAGGTCTTGCCGATACAGCCCTAAAAACTGCCGATTCAGGTTACTTAACACGTCGTCTTGTTGACGTAGCACAAGATGTTATCGTTCGTGAGGATGACTGTGGAACTGACCGTGGTTTAACAATTGGTGCGTTAATGGAAGGTACAGAACAAATTGAAGCGTTAGATGAACGTATTATCGGTCGTCATACGAAGAAAACAATCTATCATCCAGAAACAAGTGAAGTGATTTTAGAAAAAGACGGATTAATCGACCAAGATATTGCTCGTATCATTATAGAGCTAGGTATTGAAGAAGTAACAATCCGTTCAGCATTCACATGTAATACAAAACATGGTGTATGTAAAAAATGTTACGGCATGAACTTAGCAACAGGTGAAGAGGTTGAAGTTGGAGAAGCAGTTGGTATTATTGCGGCTCAATCAATCGGTGAACCAGGTACACAATTAACAATGCGTACATTCCATACAGGTGGGGTTGCCGGGGATGATATTACACAAGGTCTTCCACGTATCCAAGAGATTTTTGAAGCACGTAATCCTAAAGGTCAATCAGTTATTACTGATATCGCAGGTACTGTTTCAGACATCACTGAAATCCGCGAAGGTCTAAAAGAGATTACAATTGAAGGTGAAGTAGAAACACGTAAATACGCAGCACCTTACAATGCTCGTCTAAAAGTACAAGAAGGCGACTTTGTAGAACGTGGTCAAGTATTAACAGAAGGTTCTATCGATCCAAAACAATTGTTAAAAGTTAAAGACGTTTCAACAGTTCAAGAATACCTGTTAAAAGAAGTACAAAAAGTATACCGTATGCAAGGGGTAGAAATTGGAGACAAACATATCGAGGTAATGGTTCGCCAAATGCTTCGTAAAGTACGTGTAATTGAAGCTGGTGATACAGAATTATTACCAGGCTCATTACTAGATATTCACCAATTCTCAGAAGCAAATGCAGATGCTGTGTTAAATGGCAAAAACCCTGCAACTTGTCGTCCTGTTATCCTAGGTATTACAAAAGCGTCTCTTGAAACAGAATCATTCTTATCCGCTGCATCATTCCAAGAAACAACTCGTGTGTTAACGGATGCTGCTATTAAAGGAAAACGTGATGAACTTCTTGGTCTGAAGGAAAACGTAATTATCGGTAAACTTGTTCCTGCAGGTACTGGTATGCAACGTTACCGTCAAATCCGTATTGAAAAAGATGAGCTTGACACAGAAAACCTAGTTTCTGCTGAATAATCATTAAAATAAGTGCCGAAGAGATGTATTTTTATCATCTCTTCGGGCTTTTTAAAGATATTAGTTGACAGTCGAAATTGGTAATGATAATATATTGAAGGTTGATAGTTAACTGTCTGTACTTCGGAGGATATGAAAATGTCTTATGATAGAGTAAGGGATAGTCAAACAATCATAGGTACAAAGCAAGCAGTAAAAGCAATGCGAGCCGGTTCAGTGAAAGAACTTTTTGTGGCACTCGATACAGACAATTGGGTAACCGATTCGGCCATATCTTTCGCGAGAGAAATCGGTATACCAGTTATTCTTGTTGAGTCGAAAAAGGAACTGGGCAAGGCCTGTGGAATCCATGTTGGAGCTGCAGTAGTTGCGATTACTGTAGAGTAGTTTTTGTGTATTAAACACAAAGACTTTGTTTTTACCCAAAAAATGAACCACCTGGATGTGTGGTATTAACAAGGAATAAATGAAGGGAGGAAATACCGATGCCTACAATTAACCAATTAGTACGTAAGCCTCGTCAATCTAAAAACACGAAATCAAAATCACCTGCGTTAAACAAAGGATATAACTCATTTAAAAAATCTTTAACTGATGTTAAATCTCCACAAAAACGCGGAGTTTGTACTCGTGTAGGTACAATGACACCTCGTAAACCAAACTCAGCGTTACGTAAATACGCTCGTGTACGTTTAACTAACCAAATCGAGGTTACAGCTTATATCCCAGGTGAAGGCCACAACTTACAAGAGCACAGTGTTGTTCTTATCCGTGGCGGACGCGTAAAAGACTTAGCGGGTGTTCGTTACCATATCGTACGTGGAGCTCTTGATACAGCTGGTGTAAACGGTCGTTTACAATCACGTTCTAAATACGGAACAAAACGCCCTAAAGAAAAAAAATAATTTAACATTATTGAGCGTTGCTTAATAATGAGCCTAAGTAGTTGTCGCAAATTTCTAATCTCGCTAGCAGATTGGGAATTTTCGCGACAAATATGACAAGGCAATTCTTATAAAATAAATCGATAACTATTCGAAAGGAGGAAAACACATGCCTCGTAAAGGTCCTGTTTCCAAACGTGACGTGTTACCAGATCCAATTTATAGTTCAAAACTAGTAACTCGTTTAATTAATAAAATGATGGTTGATGGTAAAAGAGGTACTTCTCAAAAGATTTTATACGGTGCGTTCGAACTTGTTAAAGAACGTTCTGGTGAAAATCCAATTGAAGTATTTGAAGCTGCTCTAAATAACGTAATGCCAGTTCTTGAAGTACGCGCTCGCCGTGTTGGTGGTTCTAACTACCAAGTGCCAGTAGAAGTACGTCCAGAACGTCGTACAACTTTAGGTCTTCGTTACCTAGTTAACTATGCTCGTCTTCGTGGTGAAAAAACTATGGAAGAGCGTTTAGCTAACGAAATCCTTGATGCTTCTAACAACACTGGTGCATCAGTTAAAAAGCGTGAAGATATGCACAAAATGGCAGAAGCGAACAAAGCATTCGCTCACTACCGTTGGTAATCTAAACATCGCATAAGCCCAATATGGAAGGAGAAATACCTTATGAAACGCGAATTCTCACTAGAGAATACTCGTAATATTGGGATCATGGCTCACATTGATGCTGGTAAAACAACAACTACTGAGCGTATCCTTTATTACACAGGTAAGATTCACAAAATTGGTGAAACTCACGAAGGCGCTTCTCAAATGGACTGGATGGAACAAGAGCAAGAACGTGGTATCACAATCACTTCTGCTGCGACAACAGCTCAATGGAACGGCAACCGTGTAAACATCATCGATACTCCTGGACACGTAGACTTCACTGTAGAAGTTGAACGTTCACTACGCGTACTTGATGGTGCTGTAACAGTTCTTGATGCTCAATCTGGTGTTGAACCTCAAACTGAAACAGTATGGCGTCAAGCTACAACTTATGGCGTACCACGTATCGTGTTCATTAACAAAATGGATAAAACAGGAGCAGATTTCCTATATTCTGTAGGAACTCTACACGAACGTTTACAAGCAAACGCTCATCCTATCCAATTACCTATCGGAGCTGAAGATCAGTTCTCGGCAATCATTGACTTAGTTGAAATGAAAGCTACTTTCTACGGCGACGAAAAAGGTACAGCAGTGACTGAAGGCGAAATTCCTGAAGAACACCGCGCACAAGCTGAAGAATACCGTGAAAAATTAATCGATGCTGTTGCAAGTGTTGATGAAGAAATCATGGAAAAATATTTAGAAGGCGAAGAAATTTCTGTTGCTGAACTTAAAGCGGCTATCCGTCGTGCTACGATCGCAGTAGAATTTTACCCAGTAATCTGTGGTACAGCATTCAAACACAAAGGCGTACGCCCAATGTTAAATGCAGTTATCGATTACTTACCATCTCCATTAGATGTACCAGCAATCAAAGGTACTGATGTTGATGGTGACGAAGAATTAGAACGTCATTCTTCAGATGAAGAGCCATTCTCAGCTCTAGCATTCAAAGTTATGACTGACCCATTCGTAGGTAAATTAACTTTCTTCCGTGTGTATTCTGGAACTTTAGAATCAGGTTCATACGTACAAAACTCTTCTAAAGGTAAACGTGAACGCGTAGGCCGTATCCTACAAATGCACGCAAACTCTCGTGAAGAGATTTCTAAAGTATTTGCTGGGGACATCGCAGCGGCAGTAGGTCTTAAAGATACTACTACTGGTGATACTCTATGTGACGAGAAAAACCTAGTTATTCTTGAGTCAATGGAGTTCCCTGAGCCAGTAATTTCTCTTTCTGTAGAACCAAAATCAAAAGCTGACCAAGATAAAATGGGTCAAGCTTTACAAAAACTTCAAGAAGAGGATCCAACTTTCCGTGCTCACACTGACACAGAAACTGGTCAAACAATCATCTCAGGTATGGGTGAGCTTCACCTTGATATCTTAGTTGACCGTATGCGCCGTGAATTTAAAGTAGAAGCTAACGTAGGTGCTCCAATGGTATCTTACCGTGAAACATTCCGTAGCTCTGCAAAAGTTCAAGGTAAATTCACTCGCCAATCTGGTGGTCGTGGACAATACGGAGACGTAACGATTGAGTTCTCTCCAAATGAAGAAGGTAAAGGCTTTGAATTCGAAAACGCTATCGTTGGTGGTGTAGTACCTCGTGAATACATTCCTGCAGTAGAAGCTGGTCTTCGTGACTCTCTTGATCGCGGTGTAGTAGCTGGTTACCCACTAATCGACATTAAAGCGAAATTAGTATTCGGTTCTTACCATGACGTTGACTCGAATGAGATGGCGTTCAAAATTGCTGCATCTATGGCTCTTAAAGAAGCATCGAAGCAATGTGATGCAGTTATTTTAGAACCAATGATGAAAGTAGAAGTTGTAATTCCAGAAGAATACCTTGGTGATATCATGGGTAACATTACTTCTCGTCGCGGACGCGTAGAGGGTATGGAAGCTCGCGGTAACTCTCAAGTTGTTCGTGCAATGGTTCCTTTAGCGGAAATGTTTGGTTATGCAACAACTCTTCGTTCAGCAACGCAAGGTCGTGGTGTATTCTCAATGACATTCGATCATTATGAAGAAGTTCCAAAATCAATTGCTGCTGAAATCATCAAAAAAAATAAAGGTGAATAATTGTATTTTCATCTTGCATAAAGTATAACTAATTTGTAAGCTATGATTGTGGGATGGTGGATGGGCCCGTTCGCCATCAGCAATCATTCTATAAATTTTAAAAAAATATAAACATATAATTTTGAGGAGGCAATCTCTAATGGCTAAAGAAAAATTCGACCGTTCAAAAACGCATGCTAACATTGGTACAATCGGACACGTTGACCATGGTAAAACAACTTTAACTGCTGCTATCGCAACAGTTCTTTCTAAAAAAATGGGTGGGGAAGCTAAATCATACGCTGATATCGATAACGCTCCAGAAGAAAAAGAACGTGGTATCACAATCAATACTTCTCACGTAGAATACGAAACTGATACTCGTCACTATGCACACGTTGACTGCCCAGGACACGCTGACTATGTTAAAAACATGATCACTGGTGCTGCACAAATGGACGGCGGTATCTTAGTAGTATCTGCTGCTGACGGCCCAATGCCACAAACTCGTGAACACATCCTTTTATCTCGTCAAGTAGGTGTTCCATACTTAGTAGTATTCATGAACAAATGTGATATGGTAGACGACGAAGAATTATTAGAATTAGTAGAAATGGAAATCCGTGACCTACTATCTGAATATGACTTCCCAGGTGATGATCTTCCTGTAATCAAAGGTTCTGCTCTTAAAGCTCTTGAAGGCGAAGCAGAATGGGAAGAAAAAATCATTGAATTAATGGACGCTGTAGATTCTTACATCCCAACTCCAGAACGTCAAACTGACAAACCATTCATGATGCCAATCGAGGACGTATTCTCTATCACTGGTCGTGGTACAGTTGCAACTGGCCGTGTTGAACGTGGTCAAGTTAAAGTTGGTGACGTTGTTGAAATCATCGGTATCACTGAAGAAGCTAAATCTACAACTGTAACTGGTGTAGAAATGTTCCGTAAATTATTAGACTATGCTGAAGCTGGTGACAACATCGGTGCTTTACTTCGTGGTGTAGCTCGTGAAGAAATCCAACGTGGTCAAGTATTAGCTAAACCAGGCTCAATCACTCCACACACTAACTTCAAAGCTGAAGTTTATGTTTTATCAAAAGAAGAGGGTGGCCGTCATACTCCATTCTTCTCTAACTACCGTCCTCAGTTCTACTTCCGTACAACTGACGTAACAGGTATCTGTAACTTACCAGAAGGCGTTGAAATGGTAATGCCTGGCGATAACATCGAAATGACAGTAGAACTTATCGCTCCAATCGCTCTTGAAGAAGGTACTAAATTCTCTATCCGTGAGGGTGGCCGTACTGTAGGCGCTGGCGTAGTTGCTTCTATCCAAAAATAATTTTAGCGCAAGCTAATTTTTCAAACCAATCTGTAGGGACGCTTACAGATTGGTTTTTTATGTTAAAATAAGAAAAGGCTTGTAACCTTAATTAGATTATTTTATGTATACATAATAGATGGAATACCAAAAAACAAAAATATCTTAACATGGTAAAAGTGAGAATAGAATTTTTTCTATGAACTGCTAGGGATGAAAGCTAGTGAAGCATGTAGAGTGTGTAATCGCATTCCTTTTTAATAGTAAAAATGTGGGGATAGCATTTGATAAAACGCATGCCATATATAAGTTTATTGGAGTGAAGGCTTGGCGCCTCCAGGAAAACACTCAGTGGGAACGGAAAGTATTTGATGAACTTATTTAATACATATAATCATTTCATGAAAGGAGAATTTGCAAATGGAGATGAAGATATTGCTGATTGAAGATGATCCATCAATTTTCGAAATGATTCAGACACGTTTTGCACAATGGTCGCTTCAAGTTGTAGGCCCTAAAGATTTTCAAAAGGTGATGGATGATTTTATTGAACAAAAGCCACAGCTTGTATTGATTGACATTCAACTTCCGGCATATGATGGCTTTCATTGGTGTCGTGAAATACGTCATATCTCAAAGGTGCCCATTCTCTTTCTATCTTCCCGAGACCACCCAATGGATATGGTAATGGCAATGCAAATGGGTGCAGATGACTTTGTACAAAAGCCTTTCCATATGGAGGTATTACTAGCAAAGGTACAAGCCATTTTACGCCGTACCTATGATTATATAGAAGAATCAATGGATGTCACACGGTTTAATGGTGCAGTTATTGACTATGCACGCAGTGAGATTATGTATGAGGGTAACCTTGCTTCGTTAACTAAAAATGAACTCTTTATTTTACGCATTTTAGTGGAGAAGGCTGATCAAATAGTTTCTAGAGATGATTTAATGAGAAAGTTATGGGATGATGAGCGCTTTGTTAATGATAATACATTGTCAGTAAATGTTAACCGATTACGTACAAAGCTTGAGGATATAGGTTTACAAGAAGTGATTTTAACTAAAAAGGGACTTGGTTATATGGCTGTAACACAAGGGACGTGAGTGACAATGTTAATTTTATTTTTAAGAGAACGCCTCGTATGGATAGGCTTTTTTGTTTTTATCATGGTTATTATCAATGTTTTATTTTCTTTAGATGCTGGATTAGAGGGGATATCTATTTGGTATATGAATATTAGCGTGCTTATTAGTTTTATGATCTTTATAATTTGGCGTTATGTAGTAGAAGTAAGACAGCTAAATGATTTCCTGGGAAATGTGGAAAGCCAACTTGATGAAGTGCATAGCAAAAATTTGGCGTTATCACCTTTTCAAACTGCATATCTTACGAAAGTTGAAGATGTTTTTTATGATAATAACACAAAGTTAAATCAAGCAAAGGTACAGCTGCAGGAATATTCGGATGAACTTCTAGCGTGGGTTCATGAAGTAAAGGCACCTCTAACTTCAATTAATTTAATGCTGGATCACATAGAAGATTTGACGCTACGCCGTAAATTAGAGACTGAGTGGTTAAGACTGCATTTATTGGTTGATCAGCAGCTACACCAAACACGTTTAGCTTCTATTGAAAAAGATAATTATCTGACAGAGATCGAGCTAAAGACTGTGGTCTATAAGGAAATAAGAGCTATGCAGGCATGGTGTATTGAAAAAGGTATCGGTTTCGATGTTGAAGAGTTAACAGAGACAGTGATGACGGATGGAAAATGGCTAGCCTTTATCATCCGACAAATTCTGTCCAATGCGATCAAATATAGTCCTGCAAATTCAGAGGTATTGATATTTACTGAAGTAGATGCTACTGGAGCAACACTATTACATATAAAAGATGCAGGTATGGGTATTCGTCAGGAGGATCTACCACGAATTTTTCATAAATCGTATACTGGGACAGCCGGAAGAGAGTCTGCACAATCAACAGGTATGGGTCTATACTTAGCACATAATGTGGCGCAGAAAATTGGCGTTCGTATTACTGCCCAATCTAGTGTGGGTGAAGGTTCGATATTTACATTACGTTTTCCATTACAAAATGAATATGTCAAACTAACAGGTAGATGACGAAATTGTCACCTACCTTTTTATATTGTCATGTAAAACGCACGAATTGGCGACATAGACAGGGTACACTTGAACTATAGAAAGGGGCGTTTACAAGTGGCGGTTTTAATTGGTCGTAAAGTAAAAAAAGTATATGGTAAAAAATCAACAGCCCAAGAGGTTTTAAAGGGTATTGATTTAGAAGTGAATCAAGGTGAATTTGTTGGCATTATGGGACCTTCAGGCTCTGGGAAGACAACACTCTTAAATGTTCTGTGTTCGATTGACTTTGCAACAGAAGGTGTTATTGAAATAAATGGTCAAAACTTACGTGGTATGAAGGAGAAGGCGTTAGCTAATTTCCGTCGTGAACAATTGGGATTCATATTCCAAGACTATAATTTATTAGATACACTAACGGTGAAAGAAAACATTCTACTACCATTAGCTATTGGTAGGCTACCAAAGGCTGTTGCAGAGACCCGTGTAAAGGAGCTTACACATTTATTAGGTATTACTGAGATTTTAAATAAATATCCAAACGAAATATCAGGTGGTCAAAAGCAACGTACATCAGCGGCTCGGGCACTAATTACAAATCCTTCACTTGTGTTTGCTGATGAACCAACAGGCGCACTTGATTCAAAATCAGCCACTGCACTTTTAAAAAATCTACAAAGTATTAATGAGTCAAAAAAAGCAACGATTATGATGGTTACGCATGATGCAGTAGCAGCGAGTTTTTGTACTCGTGTTTTATTTTTGAAGGACGGACTTATTTATAGTGAGCTATATAAAGGAGATAAAACGAGACAGGCATTTTTCCAAGAAATCATGCATACGCAAAGTGTGCTAGGCGGTGACGGCTATGAGTCTTAGTAAGCTCGTGTTACGCAGTATGAAGAAAAATATGAAGCATTATTATTTATATTTTTTCGCACTTATTTTTAGTGTTACTTTATATTTTTCTTTTGTGACATTGCAAAATAATGCTGAAGTGTTGGCTACAGTAGACAAGAGCGGTACGGCCAAAGCAGGATTTGCTGCGGCAACATATATGCTGTACTTTATTGTCTTGTTTTTCGTCCTATATGCCAACCATCTGTTTATGAAGCGTCGCAGTAAGGAAATAGGCTTGTATCAGCTAATAGGGATGACAAAGGGGCTTATCATACGCTTATTAGCGGTAGAAAGTATCCTCTTATTTGTAGGAGCAATCGTTTTAGGGATGCTTGCAGGGTTCTTTAGTTCGCGCTTATTTGCAATGATATTACTGCGGGTACTCGAAAAAGAGGCACTTGTGACGATGACATTTAGTACAGAGGCATTACAGCAGTCTATCGTAGTATTTGCCATTCTACTAGTTATTGTACTTGTACAAATGGCTTGGATGATTTACCGCGTATCATTACTATCATTATTCAGTGCTTCCAAGCAAGCCGATGAGCGCGTAAAACGTTTCAGCCCATTACAAATGTTCATTGGTTTTTTGGGGCTTGTACTAATTGCATATGGCTACTATGCATCAACGAAGCTCTTCGATATTAACTCTCAGGGTAATTTACCGCTTAATATGATGATTATTTTAGCCACTACCATTGGCGGAACGTTCCTTGTTTTCCGTTTCTCTGTAGCATTTATTATGAATTCAATTCGTCTTAAGAAAAGTGGGCATCTAACGGTCCGTGATGTATTAGCATTAACACCGATTATGCATCGTATGAAGGGTAATGCGAAATCCTTAACGCTTATTACGGTTTTAACGGGTGTTTCACTTGGGGTTACAACCTTAGCTTATATTTCGTATTATTCATCAGAATCGTCAGCATATAGCCAAGTACCTGGTGATTATGTATTACTTGAAGAACATGGTCAGGAGTTTTTAAAGAAGCTGGAAGAGAATAATATTGCTTTTGATAAAAGAGATTTCCGATTACAGAGTGTTTCAGCTTCGTTTACACAATTATTATCTGAAAGTCAGCAAAATGAGGATAATCCCCTTTTTGGTTTAGAAGGAATCATTTATACAATGCCACTTTCTGATTATCAACAAATAGTTCCCGAAGCTGCCGTTTCGGATAATGATGTTATATTAACAAACTATGGTGGTTATATGGCAGAGATGTTTCCGCTTGAAAAGGATCGTGATGTAGTTGTCACTACAGGAGGTCCAGAGGAAACTATGGAAGAGACGCTTCATGTAAAAGATGTTCAACATGAAAGTATTATAAGTGGCACTGTAACTTCTGGGCCTGGGGGGCCAATTTTCGTAATCCCTGATGCATTGTTTGAAAAATTAGCTACTCATTCAAGCACTTCTGAATGGCACAAACAAACTTCTATTAATTTAAAGAATAAAAGTGACTTAGCTTTAGCCGAGAGTTTATATATGCAATCAAATGGCGAAAATTATTCAAACTTTATACAATCCTATGAAGAAGAACGAAAGGGGAATATTGAAACATTAGGAATTACAATATTTACCGCAGCATTTTTAGGTTTAGCATTTTTAATGACAACCGGTAGTATTTTATACTTTAAGCAAATGTCTGAGGCTGAAGAGGAGCGAGGTTCTTATACGATATTAAGAAAGATTGGCTTCGCTGAAAAAGATATTATGAAAGGTATCTATATGAAACAAGCCTTTAATTTTGGTGTTCCATTAATAATAGGGCTGCTTCATAGTTACTTTGCTGTTAAGTCAGGTTGGTTTTTATTTGGCTCAGAGTTAACCGCACCATTATGGATTGCTATGACCTGCTATATAGCGTTATATGCTATTTTCGCTGTGCTTTCTGTTGGTTATTATAAAAAAGTCATTCGTGAATCATTATAATAGGAAGAAATCTAAAACAGTATGGTTATTTAAGATCATACTGTTTTTTCGTGTCATTTAAATTTGGAAAATTATTATAGGGGCATAAAAACATCTTGACTTTCAACTATTAGACGATTAAAGTTTAGTGTGTTAGTAATCTAGTGTACGAAAGCGAAGTGTTGAAATGAACGCAGTAATTGTGGCAGTAGCTGTCATGTTAATATTAAGCTTGCTCCGTATCAATGTGGTTCTTTCTCTTGTATTAGGGGCCTTTGCAGGTGGTCTAACAAGCGGCATGGGTATTGAGGCAACTGTACAATCATTTACAGAAGGATTAGGAGCAGGCGCAACGATTGCTTTAAGTTATGGATTGCTTGGTGGTTTCGCTATTGCCATTTCAAAAACGGGAATTCCTGAATTAATGATTGCAGGGATATTAAAGATATTAAATAAAAACGGTACAAGTAATCGAAAAGGTTTAGTGAAGGTTTTAATTTTCCTACTGATTTTTATGATGTCTATTTTCTCACAAAACGCAATTCCAATTCATATAGCCTTTATCCCATTATTGATCCCTCCTATTTTAAAGGTTTTAAATATGCTAGAGGTAGACCGACGAATTATCGCTACATTAATTGCCGTTGGTTTAATAGGCACGTATAGTTTTGTACCTGCTGGCTTCGGAGCTATTTTCCAAGATATCGTTTCTACTCAAGTAATCAAGGCAGGTATGGAAGCATCTTCACGTGATGTACCAGTAGCGATGGCTATACCCGTTCTGGGGATGTTAATTGGATTATGTGTAGCCTTTTTCGTATATCGAAAACCTCGACAATATCAAAATAATGATGTTGAGACAGAGTCTTTAAATGTTCATGTCAGTAAGTTCGTTATTTTTTCTACGACTGTGGCTTTAATTGTCTCTCTATGTGCACAAATTTATACGGATTCGATGATTGTAGGTGCTTTTGCAGGAATTATGATGATGTATTTTACTGGTGCACTTAAATGGAAAGAGGCAGATGAGATTCTTTCAGAGGGAATGAAGATGATGGCCTTTATTGGTTTTGTTATGATCGCTGCAAATGGTTTTGCATCTGTTATTAAAGCTACGGGTCATGTAGATAGCTTAATTTCAAACTCTTTAACAATTCTTCAAGGAAATAAGAGTCTAGCTATATTGATTATGTTGGTCATTGGTTTAATTGTGACGATGGGAATCGGATCTTCCTTTGCGACAGTACCTATCATTGCGACCTTATTTGTTCCTCTTGCACAAGGATTAGGAATGAGCCCTTTGGCTATTATTTGTCTAATAGGTACAGCAGGTGCTTTAGGTGATGCAGGTTCTCCTGCTTCAGATTCTACTCTTGGACCAACTGCAGGTTTAAATGTAGATGGACAGCATAATCACATTTGGGATACATGTGTGCCCACGTTTATTTTTATTAACATTCCACTTATTATATTTGGCTGGATTGCATGTGTGTTCTTCTTATAAAGTAATAGTAAGAGCGGTTTCTAAATAGTAGAGACTGCTTTTTTTACATATTGGTATCGCTAAATTGTTAGAAATGTCCGAAAACGTTGATATAACAGCCTTATGTGTTGCAAAGTCTATTGAAATTTTATATACTAATAAACGGCTTAGATAAGCGAAAAAAATGAGTGAATAATAGTAGTACAAGAATATCTGCAACATTTAAAAGAATTTAGCGAAAAGACTTGCTTATTCTTTTTTTATTGTGTATAATGTTGAATGTTGGTCTTTGACTGCGATGAAACGAGAGGTTGCCGACACACCCGGCCGCTTTGCCATGGCGGTGTGTTGGAGAATTTTCGTGGAGAATGTCTAGAAAATAGGCGAGAAGGAGGGAAAATAATGGCAAAACAAAAGATTCGTATTCGTTTAAAAGCGTATGATCACCGTATTTTAGATCAGTCTGCTGAAAAAATTGTGGAAACTGCAAAACGTTCAGGTGCAAGTGTATCAGGTCCGATTCCACTTCCAACTGAGAAGTCTGTGTACACAATTCTTCGTGCTGTTCACAAGTACAAAGATTCTCGTGAACAATTCGAAATGCGTACGCATAAACGTCTGATCGATATCGTTAACCCAACACCACAAACTGTTGATGCGTTAATGAAACTTGATTTACCATCTGGCGTTGATATCGAAATCAAACTTTAATGGTAAAAAATATAACTTTTTTAAAACTTACAGGAGGTGTGACAAATGGCTAAAGGAATCTTAGGTAGAAAAATTGGTATGACACAAGTTTTCGCTGAAAACGGTGATTTAATTCCGGTAACAGTTATCGAAGCTGCTTCAAACGTAGTGCTTCAAAAGAAAACTGTTGAAACAGACGGCTACGAAGCGATCCAAGTTGGTTTCGAAGACAAGCGTGTTAAGCTTTCTAACAAACCAGAACAAGGTCACGTAGCAAAAGCGAACACTGCTCCTAAGCGCTTCATTCGTGAATTCCGCAACGTAAACGTGGGAGAATACGAAGTTGGTCAAGAAGTCAAAGTGGAAATTTTCGCAGAAGGCGATGTAATTGATGTAACAGGTGTTACTAAAGGTAAAGGTTTCCAAGGTGTAATTAAACGCCATGGTCAATCTCGTGGTCCTATGGCCCACGGTTCTCGTTACCACCGTCGTCCTGGTTCAATGGGTCCAGTTGCTCCGAACCGCGTATTCAAACAAAAGAAATTACCTGGTCAAATGGGTGGCACTGTAGTTACAATCCAAAACTTAGAAATCGTGAAAGTTGATGCGGAACGTAACTTACTACTTGTTAAAGGTAATGTTCCTGGTTCTAAAAAAGCTCTAGTTACAGTTAAAACTGCAATTAAAGCTAAGTAATCACCTAAGGAAAGGAGGAAACAGGAATGACAAAAGTATCTATACTTAGTCAAACAGGTGCTTCAGTTGGTGAAATCGAATTAAACGATGCGATTTTCGGAATCGAGCCAAATGAAGCAGTATTATTCGACGCTGTAGTGGCACAACGCGCTTCTCTTCGTCAAGGTAATCATAAGGTTAAAAACCGTTCTGAAGTTGCTGGTGGTGGTCGTAAACCATGGCGTCAAAAAGGAACTGGTCGTGCTCGTCAAGGTTCTATCCGTTCTCCACAATGGCGCGGCGGTGGTGTCGTATTCGGCCCAACTCCACGTAGCTATTCTTACAAATTACCTAAAAAAGTTCGTCGCTTAGCTCTTAAATCTGCTTTATCAGCTAAAGTTGTAGAACAGAACTTCTTAGTTCTTGATGCTCTTTCACTAGCAGCACCAAAAACAAAAGAATTCACAAAAATCCTTAAAGATCTTTCTTTAGAGAAAAAATCTTTATTCGTAACTGCTGACCTAGATGAAAACGTAGCATTATCTGCTCGTAACATCCCTGGTGTAACAGTTTTAACTGCAAATGGAATCAACGTTCTTGATCTATTAGGTCATGATAAAGTTGTATTCACGAAATCTGCAGTAGAAAAAGTTGAGGAGGTGCTTGGATAATGGAAGCACGTGATATTTTAAAACGTCCGGTCATTACTGAGCGTTCTTCAGAACTTATGGCAGAGAAAAAGTATACTTTCGAAGTAGACACTCGCGCTAACAAAACTCAAGTAAAAGACGCTGTAGAAGAAATCTTTGGTGTAACAGTTGAGAAAGTAAACGTTCTTAACTACAAAGGTAAATTCAAACGCGTTGGCCGTTATGGTGGTTACACTAACAAACGTCGTAAAGCGATTGTTAAATTAACTGCTGATAGCAAAGAAATCGAATTATTCGAAGTGTAATCCATTATGGATTTATGATTTGAACAATCAAGAAGGAGGGAAACACAATGGCGATTAAAAAGTATAAACCTACCTCTAATGGTCGTCGTAATATGACGTCTTTAGACTTTGCGGAAATTACAACTAACAAGCCTGAGAAATCATTGCTTGAACCAACTAAACGCAAAGCTGGTCGTAACAACCAAGGTAAAATCACTGTTCGTCATCATGGCGGTGGACATAAGAAGCAATACCGTGTTATCGATTTCAAACGTGTAAAAGATGGCATTCCGGCTAAAGTTGCTACTATTGAATATGATCCAAACCGTTCTGCGAATATCGCATTAATCAACTACGCTGATGGAGCAAAAGCTTACATCTTAGCACCTAAAGGTCTAGAGGTTGGTCAAACAATCGTATCTGGTCCAGATGCTGATATTAAAGTAGGTAACACATTACCATTAGCAAACATTCCAATGGGTACTACAATCCATAACATCGAGTTAAAACCTGGTAAAGGTGGACAATTAGTACGTTCTGCTGGTACTTCTGCACAAGTACTTGGTCGTGAAGACAAATACGTAATCGTTCGTCTACAATCTGGTGAAGTACGTTTAGTGTTAGCTACTTGCCGCGCTACAATCGGTCAAGTTGGTAACGAACAACACGAACTAGTACACATCGGTAAAGCAGGTCGTAGCCGTTGGTTAGGTAAACGCCCAACAGTTCGTGGTTCTGTAATGAACCCTAACGATCACCCACACGGTGGTGGTGAAGGACGTTCTCCAATCGGACGTAAATCACCAATGACTCCTTGGGGTAAACCAGCACTTGGTTACAAAACTCGCAAGAAGAAAAACAAATCGGATAAATTCATCATCCGTAGTCGTAAAAAATAATGTGGTTAAACTACGGTTCTATGTGAGAGCCGTGGTGGAATCACGAAGGGAGGTTCCTACATGGGTCGCAGCTTGAAAAAAGGACCTTTTGTTGATGACCACTTAATGAAAAAAGTGGAAGCGCAAGAGGCTTCTGAGAAAAAACAAGTTATCAAAACTTGGTCTCGCCGTTCTACAATTTTCCCGACTTTCATCGGTTTAACGATTGCTGTTTATGATGGACGTAAACACGTTCCTGTATACGTAACTGAAGATATGGTAGGCCACAAACTTGGTGAGTTTGCACCAACACGTGCTTACAAAGGTCACGGTGCAGACGACAAGAAAACAAGACGCTAATTTTGAGAGGAGGTAAATCCTAATGACACAAGCTAAAGCTATCGCTCGTACTGTTCGCATTGCTCCTCGTAAAGTCCGTCTAGTTGTAGACTTAATTCGAGGCAAGCAAGTTGGTGAGGCAGTTGCAATTTTACGTCATACTCCAAAAGCGGCGTCTCCAGTCGTTGAAAAAGTATTAAAATCTGCAGTTGCTAACGCTGAGCATAACTACGATCTTGACATCAACTCTTTAGTAGTTTCTGAAGTATTCGTTGATGAAGGTCCAACATTAAAACGTTT
Organism: Lysinibacillus sp. NPDC092081; assembly: GCF_044755845.1. Classification (NCBI taxonomy): domain Bacteria; kingdom Bacillati; phylum Bacillota; class Bacilli; order Caryophanales; family Bacillaceae; genus Lysinibacillus; species Lysinibacillus sp. NPDC092081. The sequence continues at coordinate 22,314 of NZ_JBIVRU010000008.1, read as the reverse complement.
CCGTCCACGTGCACAAGGACGTGCAAGCGCAATTAACAAACGCACAAGCCACATTACTCTAGTGGTATCTGAGAAGAAGGAGGGTTAATCCATGGGTCAAAAAGTACATCCAATAGGACTGCGCGTTGGTATTATTCGTGACTGGGAGTCAAAATGGTACGCTGAAAAAGACTATGCAACTCTACTTCACGAAGACATCAAAGTGCGTAAATATATTGAAACGGCTCTTAAAGACGCTTCTGTTTCTAAAGTAGAAATCGAACGCGCTGCAAACCGTGTAAACATTACAATTCACACTGCGAAACCAGGTATGGTAATCGGTAAAGGTGGTTCTGAAGTTGAGAATCTTCGTAAATACCTTAGCGATTTAACTGGTAAACGTGTACACATCAACATTATCGAAATCAAACGTGCTGATCTTGACGCTCGTCTAGTAGCTGAAAACATCGCTCGTCAATTAGAAAACCGTGTATCATTCCGTCGTGCGCAAAAGCAAGCGATCCAACGCACAATTCGTGCTGGTGCAAAAGGAATTAAAACACAAGTATCTGGTCGTTTAGGTGGCGCTGATATCGCGCGTGCTGAACACTATAGTGAAGGAACTGTTCCACTTCATACTCTACGTGCTGACATCGACTATGCACACGCAGAAGCTGACACTACTTACGGTAAATTAGGCGTTAAAGTATGGATCTACCGTGGTGAAGTTCTTCCTACGAAGAAATCTGTGGAAGGAGGCAAATAATATGTTATTGCCTAAACGCGTAAAATACCGTCGTGAACACCGCGGAAACATGCGTGGCGAAGCGAAAGGCGGTAAAGAAGTATCTTTCGGCGAATGGGGCTTACAAGCTCAAACAGCTAGTTGGATTACTAACCGTCAAATCGAATCTGCACGTATCGCGATGACTCGTTACATGAAACGTGGCGGTAAAGTTTGGATTAAAATCTTCCCGCACAAACCTTACACTAAAAAACCTCTAGAAGTCCGCATGGGTTCTGGTAAAGGTTCTCCTGAAGGTTGGGTTGCAGTAGTAAAACCAGGAAAAGTAATGTTCGAAATCGCTGGTGTATCTGAAGAGATCGCACGTGAAGCACTTCGTTTAGCATCACATAAGCTTCCTGTTAAATGTAAGATCGTAAAACGTCAAGAAACTGGTGGTGAATCTAATGAAAGCTAATGAAATCCGTGACCTTGCCACTTCTGAATTAGAATTGAAAGTGAAATCACTGAAAGAAGAGCTTTTCAACCTTCGCTTCCAATTGGCGACTGGTCAATTAGAAAACACAGCTCGTATTCGTGAAGTGCGTAAAGCAATCGCGCGTATGAAAACTGTTATTCGTGAAAGAGAAATCAGTGCAAATAACTGATAAAGGAGGTTTTCAAGTATGACTGAGCGTAATCAACGCAAAGTTTACACGGGCCGCGTTGTTTCAGATAAAATGGACAAAACTATTTCTGTTTTAGTTGAAACTCACAAAAAGCACAAGCTTTATGGTAAACGTGTAAAATACTCTAAAAAGTTTAAGACTCATGATGAGTTAAACACAGCGAAAATCGGTGATATCGTACGTATCATGGAAACTCGCCCGCTATCAGCTACTAAACGTTTCCGTCTAGTTGAAGTTGTAGAAAAAGCGGTTATTATTTAATAACTATTTCGGAACAACCAATTTCCGAAGGGAGGTAACCTAAGTGATCCAACAAGAAAGTCGTATGAAAGTTGCTGACAACTCAGGTGCACGTGAAGTTCTTACAATTAAAGTCCTTGGTGGCTCTGGCCGTAAAACTGCTAACATCGGTGATGTCGTTGTTTGTACAGTTAAGAAAGCAACACCAGGTGGCGTTGTTAAGAAGGGTGACGTTGTTAAAGCTGTTATCGTTCGTACTAAATCAGGCGTACGTCGTAAAGATGGTACGTACATCAAATTTGATGAAAATGCTTGTGTAATTATTCGTGATGATAAATCACCACGCGGAACTCGTATTTTCGGACCTGTTGCACGTGAATTACGTGACAGCAACTTCATGAAAATCGTTTCTCTAGCTCCAGAAGTTCTTTAATTTCATGATAGTGCCAATCAAGGAGGTGCGACAGCATGCATGTAAAAAAAGGTGACAAGGTTAAGGTTATCACTGGTAAGGACAAAGGCAAAGAAGGCGTTATCCTTGCTTCTTACCCTAAACAAGATCGCGTTCTTGTTGAAGGTGTAAACATCGTGAAAAAACACGTAAAACCTAACCAATTGAATCCACAAGGTGGAATTGTAAGCCAAGAGGCTGCAATTCACGTTTCGAACGTAATGCTAATCGATCCTAAATCTGGCGAGCCGACTCGTGTAGGTTATAAAATCGAAAACGGTAAAAAAGTTCGTGTTGCAAAAAAATCAGGTGCAGTAATCGACTAATTTCTATAAAAGAAGGGAGGTACACAAATGAGCCGCCTAAAAGAAAAATATTTAAATGAAGTTTCTCCTGCTCTTATGAGCAAGTTTGGATATAAATCAGTTATGCAATTGCCGAAAGTTGACAAAATCGTTATCAACATGGGTGTTGGTGATGCAGTTCAAAACTCAAAAGCATTAGATGCAGCTGTAGAAGAATTAACAATTATCACTGGTCAAAAACCAGTTGTAACTAAAGCGAAAAAATCGATCGCTGGTTTCCGTCTACGTGAAGGTATGCCTATCGGTGCTAAAGTTACATTACGCGGTGAGCGTATGTATGAATTCTTGGATAAATTAATCTCAATTTCACTACCACGTGTACGTGACTTCCGTGGTGTTTCTAAAAAAGCATTCGATGGTCGCGGTAACTACACTTTAGGTGTTAAAGAGCAATTAATTTTCCCAGAAATCGATTACGATAAAGTTTCAAAAGTACGCGGTATGGACATCGTGATCGTAACGACAGCGAATTCTGATGAAGAAGCTCGCGAGTTATTGACACAATTCGGTATGCCGTTCCAAAAGTAATTAAACAAGGAGGGCGAAAACGTGGCTAAAAAATCTATGATCGTTAAACAACAACGTAAGCAAAAGTTTAAAGTGCAAGAATATACACGTTGTGAACGCTGTGGCCGTCCACACTCTGTATATCGTAAATTTAAACTTTGCCGTATTTGTTTCCGAGAACTTGCATATAAGGGACAAATTCCTGGCGTGAAAAAAGCCAGCTGGTAATCCCCTAATTTGGGAAGGAGGTAAATGTAATGACAATGACTGATCCGATTGCAGATATGCTTACTCGCATTCGTAATGCGAACATGGTTCGTCACGAGAAGTTAGAAGTACCAGCTTCCAACGTGAAAAAAGAAATCGCTGAAATTTTAAAGCGTGAAGGTTTCGTACGTGACGTAGAATACGTGGAAGACAACAAGCAAGGTATTATCCGTATTTTCTTAAAATATGGTAAAGATAACGAGCGCGTTATCACTGGCTTAAAACGTATTTCTAAACCTGGTCTACGAGTATATGCAAAAACAAATGAAGTGCCTAAAGTACTGAACGGTCTTGGTATCGCTTTAGTGTCATCTTCACAAGGTTTATTAACAGATAAAGAAGCTCGCGCTAAACAAGTTGGCGGCGAAGTTTTAGCATACGTTTGGTAATTAGCAATAAATGAATGGAGGTGCAACTAAATGTCTCGTGTAGGTAAAAAAATTATCGAGGTACCAGCTAACGTAACTGTTACTGTTGCAGCTGACAACTCAGTTACCGTTAAAGGTCCTAAGGGCGAACTTGTTCGTTCTTTCCACCAAGATATGAAAATTGAGCAAGAAGGTAATGCGATTTCTGTATCTCGTCCTTCTGACTCAAAAGAACACCGCACAAACCACGGTACAACTCGTGCGCTATTAGCGAACATGGTTACTGGTGTTTCTGTAGGTTTCGAAAAATCATTAGAACTAATCGGTGTAGGTTACCGTGCGCAATTACAAGGTAAAAAACTTGTTCTTAACGTAGGTTATTCACATCCAGTTGAGTTCACACCTGAAGATGGTCTAGAAGTTGAAGTTCCTTCTAACACTAAGATCATCGTTAAAGGTATTAGCAAAGAACGCGTTGGTGCTCTTGCATCTAACATCCGTGACGTGCGTCCACCAGAGCCTTACAAAGGTAAAGGGATCCGTTATGAAGGCGAATATGTTCGTCGTAAAGAAGGTAAAACAGGTAAATAATGCTGCCTAAGCATTAGAAAGGAGTGACCCTTGTGATTACGAAACAAGATAAAAATCAGGTTCGTAAAAAACGTCATGCACGCGTACGTTCTAAAATTTCGGGTACTGCTGAGCGTCCACGCTTAAACGTATTCCGTTCAAACAAGAACATTTACGCTCAACTTATCGATGACGTAGCAGGCGTAACAATTGTTAGCGCATCTTCTCAAGAAAATGCTTTTGAAGCTGCTGGTAGCAATGTTGATGCTGCAACTAAAGTCGGTGAAACAATCGCAAAACGCGCTACGGAAAAAAATATTACTGCTGTAGTATTTGACCGTGGTGGTTACTTATATCATGGACGTGTAAAAGCTTTAGCTGAAGCTGCACGTGAGAACGGTTTAGAATTTTAATAAAAAGGAGGGACACATTTCATGAGTCGAATTGACGCAAACAAACTTGGAGAACTTGAAGAACGCGTAGTTACTATTAACCGTGTTGCTAAAGTTGTTAAAGGTGGACGTCGCTTCCGCTTCACAGCATTAGTTGTTGTTGGCGATAAAAACGGTCACGTTGGATTCGGTACTGGTAAAGCTCAAGAGGTGCCAGATGCTATCCGTAAAGCTGTTGAAGATGCGAAGAAAAACTTAATCGAAGTGCCACGCGTAGGTGGAACAACTCCACACTTAGTGCAAGGTCGCTTTGGTGCAGGAGAAATCCTAATTAAACCTGCTGCTCCTGGTACAGGGGTTATCGCTGGTGGTCCAGTACGTGCCGTACTAGAACTTGCTGGTATTACTGATATTCTTTCAAAATCTCTTGGAACTAACACACCAATCAATATGGTGCGTGCAACTGTTCAAGGTTTAACTGAATTAAAACGCGTAGAGGACGTAGCTAAATTACGTGGTAAATCAGTGGAAGAAATATTAGGATAAGGGGGGAAAGATAATGGCTAACAAATTAGAAATCACCCTTACAAAATCTGTGATTGGTTCTAAACCAGCACAACGCAAAACTGTTGAAGCTCTAGGTTTACGTAAATTAAACCAAACTGTTGAGAAAGCTGACAATGCAGCAACTCGCGGTATGATTGATGTAGTAGCTCACTTAGTTACTGTAAAAGAAAACTAATTTTTAATTAACGAACAAGGAGGTGCCATCCAATATGAAACTTCATGAGTTAAAACCAGCAGAAGGTTCCCGTAAAGTACGTAACCGCGTAGGTCGCGGTATCGGTTCTGGTAACGGTAAAACTGCAGGTAGAGGTCATAAAGGTCAAAACTCTCGTTCTGGCGGCGGTGTACGCCCAGGATTCGAAGGTGGTCAAAACCCTTTATTCCGTCGTTTACCGAAACGCGGCTTTACTAACATTAACCGTAAAGAGTACGCGATCGTTAATCTTGACACATTAAACCGTTTTGAAGATGGTGCAGAGGTAACAACTGCATTATTACTTGAAACAGGTTTAGTGAGCAATGAAAAAGCTGGAATTAAAGTTCTTGGAAACGGAACTCTTAACAAAAAGCTTACAGTAAAAGCTCATAAATTCTCAGCTTCGGCTAAAGAAGCAATTGAAAATGCCGGCGGAACTACTGAGGTGATTTAATGTTTCAGACGATCTCTAACTTTATGCGTGTTCGAGATATACGAAATAAAATCATTTTTACTCTTTTAATGTTAATCGTTTTCCGTATTGGTACGTTCGTACCAGTACCAAACGTTGACGCTAATGTATTAAAGGCAACTGATGAGTTCAATCTCGTTGGTTTCCTGAATACTTTTGGCGGTGGTGCTTTAAAGAACTTCTCTATCTTTGCGATGGGAATTATGCCTTACATCACTGCTTCAATCATTGTTCAGTTATTGCAAATGGACGTAGTACCGAAATTTGCTGAGTGGGCAAAGCAAGGTGAAGTCGGAAGACGAAAACTTGCTCAATTTACTCGTTACTTTACAATTATTCTTGCCTTTATCCAATCATTTGCAATGTCATTTGGCTTTAATAGAATGTATGGCGGATCATTGATTAAAGAAGAGGGAATTTTAACTTATGTTACAATTTCGATTGTATTAACAGCGGGTACAGCATTCCTAGTATGGCTTGCTGAACAAATTACTGCACATGGCGTTGGGAATGGTATTTCGATTGTAATTTTCGCAGGTATTACTGCGGCATTACCGAATGCCATTAACCAAATCTATGCACAGCAAATCGAGGGTGCTGGTGATAAACTATTTATCAATCTAGTAATTCTTGGATTGCTTGTTTTAGTTATGCTTGCAGTTGTTGTTGGAGTTATCTACGTGCAACAAGCACTACGTAAAATTCCAATTCAATATGCCAAACGAGTTACTGGACGCAACCAACAAACAGGTAGTCAACAAACGCATTTACCGTTAAAAGTAAATGCTGCAGGGGTTATTCCGGTAATCTTTGCATCAGCGTTTCTGACAACACCACGTGTATTAGCTCCATTCTTTGGTGATGGTCCTGTATCAACATTCATTGAACACACGTTTAATTACACTAATCCTGTTGGGATGATTATTTACATTGTATTGATCGTCGCGTTCACATATTTCTATGCATTCGTACAAGTGAATCCAGAAAATGTGGCAGATAACTTGAAAAAGCAAGGTGCTTACATTCCGGGTATTCGTCCGGGTGAAAGTACTCAAACGTATTTAACAAGCGTGTTATATCGTCTGACATTTGTCGGTGCGATTTTCTTAACTGTTATTGCAGTAATGCCGATGATTATCATGAACTTTATGAATCTACCTGCCACAGTGCAGATCGGTGGTACTAGTATTATTATCGTAGTCGGCGTAGCGCTCGAAACGATGAAACAGCTAGAATCTCAACTTGTTAAACGTCACTACAAAGGCTTTATGAAGTAATGTTGGTTTTTAGGGAACGTTCTATCGTTTCCTGAAATCAGCAAACCTTTTGTGGGAGGACTATTTCCGTATGAATATCGTTTTAATGGGTCTGCCAGGTGCTGGTAAAGGTACACAGGCAGATAAAATTGTTGAGAAGTACGCGATTCCTCATATTTCTACAGGCGATATGTTCCGTGCTGCTATTAAAGATGGTACAGAACTAGGCTTACAGGCTAAATCGTTTATGGATCAAGGTGCTCTAGTACCTGATGAAGTAACGATTGGTATTGTTCGTGAACGACTTGCTAAACCTGATTGTGAAAAGGGCTTCTTATTAGATGGATTCCCACGTACTGTTCCTCAAGCTGAAGCTTTAGACAGCATTCTTGCTGATCTTAGTAAAGCTATTGAACATACAATTAACATCCAAGTTGAAAAAGATGAGCTAGTTGCTCGTCTATCAGGTCGTCGTATTTGTAAAACTTGTGGTACCTCTTATCATCTAATTTTCAATCCTCCAGCTGAGGAAGGAAAATGTGATAAAGATGGTGGCGAGCTTTATACACGAGCGGATGATAATCCTGAAACGGTTGCAAACCGTCTGGAAGTAAATATGAAACAAGCACAACCTTTACTTGACTACTATGAAGTAAAAAGTGTGTTAACAAATATTGATGGACAGCAGGATATTAACAAAGTGTTTGCTGATCTTGATGCTCTATTACAGGGCAGCCGCAGCTGATACCCGGCTCCGGGCGCAGAATACTGCTTCCGCGGGAGGCATGCGGGAGCAACACCGAAACATAATTTTTTTTGAGAGTTGCAAAAGCATATTGTGCCCGGTATATATTTCTTTTAAAAAGTGCAACATTACTTTTGGAAGAGTATAATGGGTTTCGTGGAAGCATCTGTGTAACGGGTATGAATATCTCATCAAAGACATTCCGGTATTCGTGTAAACATGGGAGGTTCAGTGCCCTTAATGGTTCTGTATATTCCGTGGATTGTGTGAAGCGAAACCAGACGAGCGTCTTTCAAACATCTCTCATACAATCCAAACATATGTTGAAACGAGGTTGCTTCTATAGTTGCAGCAGATATCCGTTTGATGTAACGATGAGAACTTTAATTTGCATATAGAGAGGAGACAGAGTAGATGGCGAAAGATGATGTAATTGAAGTCGAAGGAACAGTTGTTGAGACTTTGCCAAACGCGATGTTTAAGGTAGAATTAGAAAATGGACATGTGATTTTAGCACACGTATCTGGTAAGATTCGTATGCACTTTATCCGCATTCTACCTGGAGATAAGGTTACTATCGAGTTATCTCCTTATGATTTAACTCGCGGTCGTATCACATACCGTTTTAAATAATCTTTTGCGCTCCGGACTACTAAGGAGGTTAGGTTAGATGAAAGTGAGACCATCTGTGAAACCGATCTGCGAAAAATGTAAAGTAATTCGCCGACGCGGTAAAGTAATGGTAATCTGTGAAAATCCTAAACACAAACAAAAACAAGGATAATTCCAAAGGAGGTGCACAACGTACATGGCACGTATTGCTGGTGTTGATATTCCTCGCGACAAACGCGTGGTAATTTCATTAACTTACATTTACGGTATTGGTAAAACTACAGCTCAGAAAGTATTAGCTGACGCAGGTATTTCAGAAGATACACGCGTACGCGACTTAACTGAAGATGAGTTAAACAAAATCCGTGAACAATTAGACTCATACAAACTTGAAGGTGACTTACGTCGCGAAACTTCATTAAATATTAAACGTCTGATGGAAATCGGTTCATTCCGTGGTATCCGTCACCGTCGTGGTTTACCTGTTCGTGGTCAAAATACGAAGAACAATGCGCGTACGCGTAAAGGTCCTCGTAAAACAGTTGCGAACAAGAAAAAATAATAAGTAAAGGAGGTTCCTTCTTAACATGGCTCGTAAACAACAAACTCGTAAACGTCGTGTGAAAAAGAATATCGAATCTGGTATCGCACACATTCGTTCTACATTTAACAATACAATCGTAACGATTACAGATATGCAAGGTAACGCTGTATCTTGGTCAAGTGCTGGTTCTCTTGGTTTCCGTGGTTCACGTAAATCTACACCATTCGCTGCTCAAATGGCTGCAGAAACTGCTGCTAAAGCATCCCTTGAACATGGTCTGAAAACGTTGGAAGTAACTGTTAAAGGTCCTGGTGCAGGTCGTGAAGCTGCAATTCGTGCACTTCAAGCTGCTGGTTTAGATGTAACTGCTATTAAAGACGTTACTCCAGTTCCTCATAATGGTTGCCGTCCGCCAAAACGTCGTCGCGTGTAATGGGTGCGTCTCATATTGTATGAGAACATCATTTTTTGTACAGACTGTCTTGTGCAGATAATAAACGATACGTCAATGACGATCGAATCTATGATGGAAAGAACCTATACATTCGATGTTTTGAAGGAGGGTAAATAAAATGATCGAAATTGAAAAACCAAAGATTGAAACGGTGGAGATCAGCGAAGATTCCAAATATGGAAAGTTTGTTGTAGAACCGCTTGAACGCGGATATGGAAACACTTTGGGTAATTCTTTACGTCGTATCCTTCTGTCTTCATTACCAGGAGCTGCTGTCACTTCAATTCAAATTGACGGTGTTCTTCACGAATTCTCAACTGTAGAAGGCGTTGTAGAGGATGTAGCTTCAATTATTTTGAACGTGAAAAAACTAGCTCTTAAAATCTACTCTGACGAAGAAAAAGTTATTGAGATTGATGTAAAAGGCGATGGTACAGTTACAGCTGCTGACATTACACATGACAGTGATGTAGAAATTTTAAACCCGGATCTATATATTGCAACAATCGCTAAAAACGGTCATTTACGTATGCGTATGTACGCTCAACGCGGCCGTGGTTACACTCCTGCTGATCAAAACAAACGTGAGGATCTTCCTATCGGCGTGATCCCGATCGACTCTATTTACACTCCAGTATCACGCGTCAATTTCCAAGTGGAAAATACTCGTGTAGGTCAGTCTTCTGACTACGATAAACTTTCTCTTGATGTGTGGACAGATGGTAGCATCGGTCCGAAAGAGGCGATTTCGCTCGGAGCAAAAATTTTAACCGAGCATCTAAACATCTTCGTGGGCATGACAGATGAGGCACAAACTGCTGAAATCATGGTCGAAAAAGAAGAAGATCAAAAAGAAAAAGTTTTAGAGATGACTATCGAAGAACTTGATCTTTCTGTTCGTTCTTATAACTGCTTAAAACGCGCTGGTATTAACACAGTACTAGAACTTGCGAATAAGTCAGAAGACGACATGATGAAAGTTCGTAACCTTGGACGTAAGTCATTAGAAGAAGTAAAAGCGAAGTTAGAAGAGCTTGGTTTAGGATTACGCAAAGAAGACTAAGCGATTTAAACAAAACTTATAAGATCAGATATTCTTTATAAAGGAGGGAAACATCCATGGGTTACAGAAAACTTGGTCGTACAAGTTCTCAACGTAAAGCGATGTTACGTGACTTAGCTACTGATTTAATCATCAACGAGCGTATCGAAACTACTGAGGCTCGCGCTAAAGAAGTACGTAAAGCTGTTGAAAAAATGATTACTTTAGGTAAACGCGGAGATTTACATGCACGCCGTCAAGCTGCTGCATTCATCCGTCGTGAACTAGTAACAACTACAGATGCAGAAGGTAACGAAACAACATCATTTGCACTTCAAAAGTTATTTGATGATGTTGCACCACGTTATGCAGAACGTCAAGGTGGTTACACTCGTATTCTTAAAGTAGGTCCTCGTCGTGGTGACGGTGCACCTGTTGTTGTGATTGAATTAGTTTAATCATAAGAGAAGACAAGTGGTGAAGAGGGTGGAATCACCACCCTCTTTCTTTATAAAATGATTTATACGACAAATAATTAAGCTGAGCGTTATGATGAGCGGACACTGTTGTGTGGCGTCTCGTTTAGCTCTCCGCACCTCATTCAGAGGGAACAAGGGCTTGAGCACCCGTGTTTCTTGAAAATGTAACGACTAGCGCATTTCTATCGAATGAGGTGCGCGCTTTTTTATTTTTTAAGGAAGTATGATAGCGCCAATTTAGTGGTGCTTTTTTTTATATACTCGTTTTATAATAGCGCTCGCCAGAATGTTTGGGGTGCCTCACTCCAATATTTGATGTATTCTTGAAAAAATAACCTATAAATTATATTTATCCCTATATATTTCAAGTGAAATATATGAAAAGTGATTTTAGCACTTTTCTTTTATCGACATACTTATTGTAGTAGAATTCATACATAAAAAAGTGTAAGTTAGTTAGTAGAGCTGAGCATGTAGAGAGGAGTTCTAGAAATGCCAGAAATTTTATCATTAAATAATGTGACATTTTCATATACACCAGAAGAAAAAGAAAATCGCAATGCTGTTGAAAATGTAAGCTTTGCGGTACAGGAAGGGGAATGGATTGCCATTGTTGGCCATAACGGTTCCGGTAAATCCACTATTGCAAAGCTTATGAATGGTTTGCTTTACCCCCAACAGGGCGATGTACGTATATTACGTGAACCATTAAGTGAAGAAAACTTATGGGCAAGCCGCTCACAGATGGGCATGGTTTTTCAAAATCCAGACAATCAATTTGTTGGAGCGACAGTGCAGGATGATGTTGCTTTTGCTCTTGAAAATAACGGAGTACCGTTTGAAGAGATGGTAGAACGTGTACATGCAGCACTCGAACAAGTAAAAATGAGTGATTTTTTAGATCATGAGCCACATCATTTATCAGGCGGGCAAAAGCAGCGTGTTGCGATTGCAGGTGCACTTGCGATGAAACCCAAGCTCCTTATTTTAGATGAGGCAACGTCTATGCTAGATCCCCAGGGGCGTGCTGAGGTATTACAAACAGTTCAAACTTTGCGTGCTGAAACAGGGTTAACGGTAATATCTATTACGCATGATTTAGAGGAAGCCATGCTGGCAGATCGTGTACTCTTTATGAATGATGGACAGAAATTTGCTGAGGGTACACCTGCTGAAATTTTTGCACTTGGGGACAAGTTAGTTGAGTTTGGGCTAGACTTGCCATTTGCCATGAAGTTATCAAAGTTATTGCAAAAGGAAGGTGTTCCGTTAATGGGGCAACATATGACAGAAGAAGAGTTGGTGAATGATTTATGGACATCAAACTTCAACAAGTAAGCTATGCCTATTCACAAGGTACACCTTTTGAAAAACGTGCATTATTCGATGTGGATTTTGAAATTCCTTCACATACGTATCAGGCAATTATCGGACATACCGGTTCCGGTAAATCGACAATTCTTCAGCATTTTAATGCACTTCTAAGACCAACTTCTGGGGAAGTACATATTGGAGATCGCATTGTTGTAGCTGGAAAAAAGGCGAAGAATTTGAAGGCTGTACGTCAAAAGGTAGGTATTGTATTTCAATTCCCGGAGCATCAGCTATTTGAAGAAACCGTATTAAAGGATATCATGTTTGGTCCTATGAACTTTGGTGTATCAGAGCAAGAAGCTGAAGCGCGAGCAAAAGAGCTTGTAGGCTTAGTAGGCTTACCAGAGAACGTACTTGAAAAATCACCTTTTGATTTATCGGGTGGACAAATGCGCAGGGTAGCAATCGCTGGCGTTTTAGCGATGGAACCTGAAGTTATTGTTTTAGATGAACCAACTGCAGGGCTTGATCCACGCGGTCAGAAAGAGATTATGGATATGTTTTATAAGCTACACAAGGAACGTGGCCTAACGACGATACTCGTTACGCACAGTATGGAGGACGCAGCTCGTTATGCAGACAATATTGTCATTATGCATGAAGGAAAAAATGTACTAAGTGGCATACCACAAGAAATTTTCAAAGATGTAGAGACATTAAAAAATTTCCGCTTAGAACCACCTCGTATCGTACGCTTTCAACAAAAAATCGAAAAAATGATAAACAAAACCTTCTCAAAGATATGCTTAACCGAAGAAGAGCTGGCCACTGAAATTGCTCGAGTGCTAAGAGAGGGGCGTGGACAGTCATGATGGAGAAAATGATATTTGGGCGCTTCCTTCCAGGGGATTCTCCAGTTCATAAGCTCGATCCACGATCAAAGCTTATATTTGTGTTTGCATTCATTATTATTGTTTTTTTAGCAAACAACATAGTGACATATGCCTTGCTATTGGCTTTTACCTTACTCATTGTGCTAGTATCACGTATTCGTCTGTATTTTTTAATTAATGGTCTAAAGCCAGTACTTTTTTTAATGGCATTTACCTTCTTGATTCATATATTTATGACGAAAGAAGGTGCCCCAGTATTTGAGTGGAAGTTTATCACTATCTATGAGGAAGGTATCCGACAAGGGATATTTATTTCGATACGTTTCCTAGTTCTAGTGTTTATGACATCTATCTTAACGCTTACAACGTCACCGATTTCCATTACCGATGGCATTGAAGTACTGCTAAATCCATTAAAAGCGGTGAAAGTACCTGTACATGAGTTAGCTCTGATGATGTCTATTTCATTGCGCTTTATACCAACGTTAATGGATGAGACAGATAAAATTATGAAAGCACAAATGGCACGTGGTTCGGATTTATCTTCTGGACCAATAAAGGATCGTATTAAAGCGGTTGTGCCATTACTGGTACCTCTCTTTGTAAGTGCTTTTAAACGAGCTGAGGACTTAGCAACAGCTATGGAAGTAAGAGGTTACCGTGGAGGCGAAGGGCGTACAAGGTATCGCAAGCTAAAGTGGGATATGAGTGATACATTTTCCCTTGTGTTTTTAGTAGCGATGGCCGCTTTACTATTCTTCTATAGAAGTTAAAAAGGAGTAAGCTTTATGCGACGATTAAAAGCAATTATAAGTTATGATGGAACGCAATTTTCTGGCTATCAAGTACAGCCTGGAGAACGCACAGTACAGGCAGAGCTTGAGCGTGTTCTAGCCATTATGCATAAAGGGGAAAAGATAAAGGTAACAGCTAGTGGACGTACAGATGCAAGGGTGCATGCAACAGGTCAAACATTGCATTTTGATTCACCACTCGCGATTCCAGTAGATAAATACATGAAGGCATTGAATGTTCAACTGCCAAGAGATATTCGGGTAATGTTGATTGAAGAAGTTGCTGTAGACTTTCATGCGCGCTACAGTGTAACAGGGAAGCGGTACCGATATATATGGTCATGTGAGCCTGTACAGAGTCCATTCCGCAGACATTACACTGTAGAGACAAATGGTGTGAAACCAAATGTTGAGGCAATGCAGGAGGCAGCAAAAGCTATTATCGGTACCCATGATTTTTCATGCTTTTGTGCAGCCAATACAAGTGTCAAAGATAAGGTACGGACAGTAACTTCACTACAATTTGAATGGTATGGTGAAGAGCTTCATATGGTGATTGAAGGAAATGGCTTCTTATATAACATGGTTCGTATTATTGCAGGCACACTGTGGGAAGTTGGTATAGGACGCCGTGACATTGAGAACATGGAGTTAGTCGTTAAATCTATGAATCGCGATAAAGCAGGTAAAACTGCACCTCCTCAAGGTCTGTATCTTGAGAAAGTATTCTATTAAAAGGGTTCGTCACCATAGCGTTGTAATTGCGTCCGGATTTTGAATTGTGCCCGCGAATGTTATAGAAATCTTGAAACGAAATAACATTATATTAAAAATGAAGGCTAATAAAAGCCCTAATTTAACCAAGAAATGAATCTGAACAACTTCTCCAGGTGTTTATTGAAATTGCTTGACTTTAAAAGTCATTCATTATATGATAACAGATGGTATTTTCATTACCACCACAAATAAGCCCCGAAAACTTATAGTGTAGTCTAATGAAAAATAACGGTAATCGAATTGATTAGGAGGATATATACATGCGTACAACATTCATGGCTAAAGGTCACGAAGTAGACCGTAAATGGCTAGTAGTTGATGCAGAAGGCCAAACTCTTGGACGTTTAGCTTCTGAAGTAGCTGCTATCTTACGTGGTAAACATAAACCAACATTCACACCAAACGTTGACACAGGTGATCACGTAATCATCATCAACGCTGACAAAATCCATTTAACTGGTAACAAATTAGAGGGTAAACTTTACCGTCACCATACTCAATTTGCGGGTGGTTTAAAAACTCGTACTGCTGGTGAAATGCTAGATAAGTACCCAACAAGAATGATCGAATTAGCAATTAAAGGGATGCTTCCTAAAAACTCTTTAGGTCGCAAAATGTTCACTAAACTTAATGTTTACACTGGAACAGAGCATCCACATGCTGCACAAAAACCAGAAGCATACGAGCTTCGCGGATAATATAAATTAAGAGGAGGATATTACTTTGGCACAAGTTCAATACATCGGCACTGGTCGCCGTAAAAGCTCTGTAGCTCGCGTACGTTTAGTACCAGGTACAGGTAAAATTGTTATCAACAAACGTGAAATCGAAGAATACGTACCATTCGCTGCATTACGTGAAGTAATTAAACAACCATTAGTAGCTACTGAAACTACAGGAAGCTATGATATCCACGTAAACGTTAACGGTGGTGGATACACTGGTCAAGCTGGTGCAGTACGTCACGGTATCGCTCGTGCTCTACTTCAAGTAGACCCAGATTTCCGTGCTGCATTAAAATCTGCTGGATTACTTACTCGTGATTCACGCATGAAAGAACGTAAAAAACCAGGTCTACGCGGCGCTCGTCGTGCACCTCAGTTCTCAAAACGTTAATATCGTTGTTATATCAACGTTTTCAAGCCCTTTCTCGAATTTTCGAGAAAGGGTTTTTTATTTGGAAAATGCTACACTTTAGTTCTTGATACTTCACGTTCAAGGATTTCAAGATATCCTGAAGCAATGTTATTGTCTTGAAGTAGCAATTGTGATGTGTATTTTACATAGATATGGCTGATACTACTTTTAGGTTGTTTATTCTGAAAATGGAGGTCAATATATGAAAAGGTTATTAATATTATCACTTGCAGCAATGGCACTTCTTGGTGCATGTCAAAATAAAACTGACGTGAAAAAAACTGAGGAAGTAAAAACAGGAAATAATGCAGATCAAAGACAGGTAGAAATAACAAAAGGTCAAGCGAATGCCAAAATTCTCAGTAGTACAGATTGGCAAGCTACAAAAGTTTACGATAAAAACAATAAAGATTTAACAGCAGAGAATTCAAATTTAATGGGCCTTGCGAAATATGATGATGATTCAGGACGCTATGAATTCTTCGATCCAAATACAGCTGGAAGCATCGACGATAAAGGAATTTTCTTTATTACGAATGACGGAAAGCATAGAATATTGATCTCAGAAACGAAAAATTACCAAGAAGTCGTGGATATTACTAAGCTAACAAATAATATGTTTACTTATAAACGAGTGGGGAAAGATGCAAATGGTAGCGATGTAGAGGTATTCGTTGAGCATACTCCTTATAAGGAAAAACACCTAACATTTACAGCACCAGATAAAAAATTAAATCAGTCTACAGGCCCTATTGTTAAGGACGTGGATGGAGACAAAATTTTAGCTGGTACGCTGTGGCAAGGAACGGTTGTATTAGATGCAAACAAAAATGATGTAACACAATATAATACAAATTTTATTAGCATTGCGAAATATGATGCTAATACGAATAAATATGAATTTTTCAATCCTGAAACAGGTAAAAGTCGTGGCGACTATGGATACTTTAATGTGATCGATGGGAATAAATTAAGAGCTCATGTTTCGATTGGTGAAAATAAATATGGTGCTGTACTCGAAATTACTGAGCTAAATAATAAGAAATTCACATATATCAGAACTGGTAAAGATAAAGACGGTAAGGATATAACAATATTCGTTGAGCATGAACCTTATAAAGGCAACTTTAAACCAGAATTTACACTAAAATAAAAATTAACGGCATTAGTCCTTGTATTGTTAATGGATTAATGCCGTTTTAGCATTACTAAAAAAGTGTCTTCCATTACAAGTTCAAACTCTCAACTTTAATACTTGAGAGTTTTTTTTACTTTCTGGCATAGTTCAATCACTAACTTCGTACACTATCTGTAAAAGGGTGGTGGATATGGGTGAAGCGCTGGCTTGCACTAGGAGTAATTATGCTAATGAGTATAGTGGTCGTGGCATATGAAACGAATGCTTCGAACCGTAACTTCTTCTTACCGGACCCACTTGGTGGCGTAAAAATTGTCATTGATGCGGGACACGGAGGTCAGGATGGAGGTGCTTCAAAGGGCGAAGTAATTGAAAAGGATATTACACTTGCAATTGCTCAGCATGTGGAGAAGCAATTAAAGAAAAAAGGCGCAACAGTTGTAATGACTCGAACAAAAGATGGAGATGTTATTGATGAGCACGCGTCGTCAGAAAAGTTTGGAACATTGAGAGAACGAAAGAAGCAGGACATCTTTTTAAGAAAAGACATAGTAGAAAAAGAAAAACCGGATCTTTTTATTACAATTCATGCAAATGCCATTCCTGAAACAAAGTGGCGTGGTGCACAGGTGTTTTATCATAAAGAAGGACATGCTGAAAGTGAATTATTAGCAAAGAGCATTCAAGATTCCATTCGCACTAATTTGAAAAATACAGACCGGGAAGCAATGTCTATAAAACAAATTTATTTACTGAAAAAAGCTGAGGTACCTGCTGCACTAGTAGAAACAGGGTTTATAAGTAATGAAGAGGAACGCGCACTATTAACCGATAAGAAATACCAAGAAAAAATGGGAGATGCTATTGTTGAAGGTATAGAAGAGTATTTATTAGCTAAAATTGAATAGAGCAACTACACAACGTAAATCAAGCCATTATGATATACTAACATTGAGATAATATAAGGGGAGTGTTCGTCGTGATAACTGAACAACAAGTACGAGAAATACTAGGACAACTACAAGATCCATTTTTACATAAATCATTTGCAGAAACAGACGGTATTACAAACGTAGCGATAAAAGAAGAGAAGAATCACGTCAGTGTAAAAATTGCGATTGCTAAAACAAATACACCTGAACAATTACAGCTACAAATGAAAATTGTTGAAGTATTGAAGGAAGCGGGTGCAAATACAGTTGGTATTCGTTTCGAAGAGCTGTCAACAGAAAAACTACAGAGCTTCCGTGGCGTAGCAACTGAGGCTGAGGCACAAGATATTTTATCTCCACTTAGCACAGTACAAGTTATTTCAATTGCCTCTGGTAAAGGCGGTGTAGGGAAATCTACAGTATCAGTTAACTTAGCTGTTGCATTAGCGCGTTTAGGTAAGAAGGTTGGCTTGATTGATGCTGATATTTATGGGTTCAGTGTGCCTGATATGATGGGTGTTACAGATATGCCCAAAGTGGTAGACAATCGAATTTTTCCTGTTGATCGTTTAGGTGTGAAAATGATTTCAATGGGCTTCTTTGTTGAAAATAATGCACCAATTGTATGGCGTGGACCAATGTTAGGTAAAGTGTTAGATCAGTTCTTCCGTGATGTAGAATGGGGTGAGCTAGACTATCTACTATTGGATTTACCACCAGGTACAGGTGACGTTGCATTAGATATTCACCAAATGCTTCCTTCGTCAAAAGAAATCGTCGTAACAACACCGCATCCAACGGCAGCGTTTGTTGCAGCTCGTGCAGGTGCAATGGCTTTACAAACAGACCATGAGATTTTAGGTGTTATTGAAAACATGGCATGGTATGAATCGAAATCAGGTGACCGTGAATTCGTATTCGGTCAAGGTGGAGGTCCAAAGTTAGCAGAAGAACTACGTACAGAGCTACTTGGTCAAATTCCTCTTGGTCAGCCTGACTGGTCAGAAGAAGATTTTGCACCTTCTGTTTATGCTGAAAAACACACAACAGGACAAATCTATTTAGACATCGCGACGAACATCATCAATAAATTAAATTAATAATGAAAACGGATTTCCTCAAACAATGGAGGAAATCCGTTTTTAAATATAAAGGGTTATTGTGAGCTTGATTGCTCCGAGTCTGAGCCTCCGCCACCAGAACCACCGCCAGCTTCCTTTTTCCCGCCGCCAGCTTCTTTTTTCTCACCACCAGTTTTACCTGTCTCGCCGCCGCTCTTCCTAATAAGCTCCTGCCATTTTGTTTGCATAAGCGGACTTTCAATCGTTTCCTTGACGACTTCCTCCATTTGTTTTCTCATATTGGAGGATTTTAGAATAGTCTCTAACTGCTTTTGCATATCTGGCTGACCGAAGAAAGCCTCCATATCTTTTTGGAAAGAGGGGTCTTTTATTAATTCCTTCATAATATCCTGTTGTTGCTTCTGCATACTTTTAGCTACGGTTTCCTTGAATTTTGGATCTTCGAACGTTTTCTTCCAAAAGTCTTCTGCTTCTTTGGAAAGCAAGGTAGTCTCAGTAGCCTTCTTCACTTCATCATGCTCCAAAACTAATAATTCACGGAAACTTGGTTCCTCTAAAAGCTTTCGCAGCGCCTTTTTACCATCCTCGGTTTGTAAAGAGTCGATCATTATTTTTTTTATTTCTTCATAGGACATGGTAGAGGCTTTTTCTTGTGAACAGGCAGAAAGAAACAGCATTAGAATTAGCAGTAAGATGAATTTTCGCATCAATCATCAGTCCTTTCTATAAATAGACTCTTTCAATTATTGTTCACATTTATGATGACTTTATGTATTGGTTACGATGAGAAATAGCTTTTTTAACAATGCATTGTTAAAATAAGTACAGATATATATTGAGAAATTGGGGGACTTTTAGTTGTGACGATACGAAATTGGGCAAAGTTTTTCTTCTTTGCAATGCTCGTTGGTGGCGCAGTCAACGGAATTTGCAGTTTATTTATTCGATGGGACTTCTTCCAGCCATATATAACAAATGGTCACTGGGGTGAATTTTTTGCCGGGCTTTTATGGATGGTTTTCTTAGGATTTACAATGAGTGTTATTGCACAAGCAGGCTTTTTTGCTTATTTAACGCTTCATCAAGTAGGGGTTAATATTTTTAGAACACTTACACTATGGAATTGGGTACAGCTATTATTAATTGCTTTTACTATTTTTGATATTATATTCTTCCGCTTTATACCAGGTGTAAAAGATGGACAAAGCTGGTTATTCTATGTTGGCTTGTTAATTGTATTACTATTAGGTGCTATAGCAACAGCCGCTCAAAAAGTAAAATTAACAGGAAAAAAACATGTTTTCATTTCCGCTATATTTTTTATGATTGTCGTTACAACTCTGGAATGGACAATTGCATTAATGGGTCGCGATGAAAATATTAACGAGTATGTTGCATTACTACTCTTCCCGTTACTCGCTGTAAATGCTTATCAATTATTAGTATTACCAAAATATAATGCAAAATCCGAAGAAGATCGTCAAAGATTAGAAGCACGCCGCAAAGCGCGTCGTGAACAAGCTAAAAATGCATAATAACAAAAGAAGTTGCCTCTATTAGTTGGGGGCAACTTCTTTGTTATACCGCATTAACGGGCAGTAATTACCGAAAGAGAAGCGTCAGGTACAAGACTCCTGCCGTAAAATTTAGCGAAAGTAAAGAAGATAGGTGGAAGATCAACTACCCGTAAAACCCGATTGGTGAAGACTAATAATCCGTGGGGATGAAGAAAATCCCCACTGATTAAAGTTTCACTTTACCCCGCATTAACGGGCAGTAATTGTGTACCGAAAGAGAAGCATCGGTACAACCTTGAGATTTAATCGGAAGCAAAAAATTATGGGAGGTTAACTGCCCGTAAAAGCCCGATTGGTGAAGACTAATAATCAGTGGGGATGAAGAAAATCCCCACTGATTAAAGTTTCACTTTACCCCGCATTAACGGGCAGTAATTGTGTACCGAAAGAGAAGCATCGGTACAACCTTGAAATTTAATCGGAAGCAAAAAATTATGGGAGGTTAACTGCCCGTAAAAGCCCGATTGGTGAAGACTAATAATCCGTGGGGATGAGGAAAACCCCACTGATTAAAGTTTCACTTTACCCCGCATTAACGGGCAGTAATTGTGTACCGAAAGAGAAGCATCGGTACAACCTTGAGATTTAATCGGAAGCAAAAAATTATGGGAGGTTAACTGCCCGTAAAAGCCCGATTGGTGAAGACTAATAATCAGTGGGGATGAAGAAAACCCCACTGATTAAAGTTTCACTTTACCCCGCATTAACGGGCAGTAATTGTGTACCGAAAGAGAAGCATCGGTACAACCTTGAGATTTAACCGGAAGCAAAAAATTATGGGAGGTTAACTGCCCGTAAAAGCCCGATTGGTGAAGACTAATAATCCGTGGGGATGAAGAAAATCCCCACGGATTAAAGTTTCACTTTATGGTGATTTTTTAGTTTGAACTTTATAACCGAATATATTTTCCTCAATCGACATAAATTTATTTTGTTGTAGAAATGTATTCAGCTCTTTAATCGGGATTTTATTATTTTGGTGTAAAGACATAAAAACAAAATCTCCCTTTTGTAATTTAGGTGTTTTTTCACCTTTCCAGATTAGAGAGGGAGAAAGTATATTCATCTGCTGTTGAAATAAGTTATTTTGTAAATCCTGCGAATACTGGTGATTTCGTGTTGCAAACCAAAGTGGGGTTTCTTGAAAATGCTTTTCGTAAGTATTAATATCTTTTTGAACAACGGCAAAATCAATTGGCTTATCCACGGAATCCTCTGGCCCTAATAATCCTCTAGGTAGTTTTCGTTCTTGAATGACTTTTAGGTGCTCGGGTGAACGTTCAATCCATGCAGCATCTAACAAAAGAAGCGGATAAGGTTCTTTTACAGTTTTAAGCCAGTCCAACAGGGTTTCATCAGAGAAAGAAATTTCGACAATAAGTGATGTACCATAATGTCCTTTTGTTACAACTGCTGGAGCATCAGCGATGTTAAATACAGAAATCATAGTAGAATTTATCGGCTTTATAAAGACAAACAGTATTACGATAAAAATCAGTGAAATCAACGTTTTACGAACCATCATAACAACCTCGTTTCTATATTTTTAAACGAAAAAATAAAGTTCTTAAAAAAACTTATGATTTAATGTTGACTTTCATGAATAATCGATGTTATTATGTATAAGTCGCCAAGAGGTGACGCAGTAAACGAAAAAATGAACCTTGAAAACTGAACAAGCAAAACGTAATCAATAAAGTTTTTAGTAGCTAACCTTGAGTTGGTGAACGAAACAAAATTTTGGACATCAA
>NZ_JBIVRU010000007.1:77318-182276 GCF_044755845.1 Lysinibacillus sp. NPDC092081 | reverse complement strand
TACTTTTTTTGACTCATGGTCGGACACGTCCTCTCTTATGCTCAATTCTATTGATTTAACCGAGGTATGTCCACTCATCTATAATACATCCATGTAGCTTGTATTGCTTTTTCTTTTGTATCTGACCATGCTTCTTCACTAAATTCCTTAGGCATACCTTGGTCGATAAGGAAAAAAGTTATTAGAGCTAAAGCAATAATTGTAGTACCACCAAAAATAGATAAAAATTTAATTTTTTTGTCTTTCATAAAAATTCTTTCCTCACATCATGTTTTATTATTGTTTTTCAACAATAGCTATTCTAAAACACAATTTAAGTAATAACAATCATGTTTTGGTTACATGAAACTTATATTTTTGTAAGTTTTAGTATCGATAAATATAAATGAGTGTTGTTGAACAAATTGGGGAAATTAAAAATAAGGTATTCCACTACTTATACGAATATCCACGAATTTGTGAAGAATCATACTTTAACTAACGGGGTGCTTTTCTTGAAGCTCATTGAGTTGCATATGCAGCTCTTTTTTCTTTATTGAACTCCCATGAAAGAACTTAATCATCTTTCATTTTCTGTGGTGAAGAGCTGATTTTTGCGCTTCATGGATGGCTAACGGGGCAGTTTAGTTTGACAAGGAGGTAATACTTTTGCTGTTTTAAACATCTTTTAATATGGTGGAGATATTTAAAAGAGGGAGGTTGTTGTGATTAAAGAGGCAGGTTAGTTAAACAGTGTTGTTTAACTTATGTTCAACTATCGGGCCAGATTGATGAAAAAAGTTTAATGTACAGGGGGATTAATAATCCGTTTTAATCAATTCTTTTTCAAAACGGATTAAATTAATTTAACTTAAAATGCGGGTTTACGAGGTGTTATTGATCAATACCTAGAGAAGTCTTTTGTAATCGAAGGAGTGATTTGTACTGAAACCTTTACCCGAATCAAAAAGTACATCAAGAAATCTAAAAGAAATTTTAAAATCCCATCCATTAACTTCATTCTTTGTTATGGCATATTTATTTTCGTGGATTGTATTAATTCCATTTATCTTATCTCAATGGAATATCATCCCCAATACTAAAATTTTCGAGGTTTTCTTTATACTTAATTCTTTCATTGGTCCTATGTTATCTGCATATATTATGATTCGTACTCTTGAAGGAAAAGGAGCTTGGAGAGTTTTTGCAAAAGGAATGTGGAAACTTAAAGTAGGTTTAAAATGGTACTCCTTTGCACTTATTGTCATTCCTGCTGTGATATATTTGGGATTTGTAATGTTAAACGGAGGGATTCCAACTTTTGAAGGCCTTACAACGGAATTTTACGTAAGATACCCTATTTATCTTGTTGTAGTCTTCTTTTTTGGTGGTCCGTTTCCAGAAGAAATCGGTTGGCGTGGTTTTGCTTTACCTAGAATGCAATCTAAGTTTGGGCCGTTAAAGGCAACACTATTGCTCGGAATTCTTTGGGCGTTTTGGCATTTACCTCATTTTTTAACCGCAGCACAAAAAGGTGGTCCAGATTCAAACATTTCTTCTTTTTATTTTAATTTTCCTATTTTTATTGTGCTATGCCTAGCTATTTCCATCATTTTAACTTGGGTGTTCAACTCCAAACAAGGGAATTTGTTTATTGTAATGTTGATTCACGCTAGTTTGAATACTTTTGGTTTCATACAACCTTATCTTACTAACCCTGCTTTGAAAGAATCTGATTTATCAGTTGATCTAGGATTAGGTCTTTTCGCTTTGATAATTCTGATTTTTACAAAGGGTAAATTGGGATATAAGTAACCTTCTTCTGAAGTGGAATTAGGTAACTGAGGGAATCTTAAACAAACGGGCGCTTTACTTGAAGATCATTGAGTTGCATAGGCAGCTCTTTTTTTCTTATTGAACTAACGGAGCAGGTTAGTTTAAAAGTGTTGTTTAACTCGTGTTAAATAATCGGGCGCGATTGTTGAATAAGCGTCTCTTATTTTCTTCATCTAAAGTGTGCTTAAGTTGATAAAGAAACTATGAGAAGATAAGTAAGAAAAATGGCTAGGTTCCACTATTGAAGGGACCTAGTCATTAGTTAAACCGCACCAGCATCCTGTTTGCCAGATACACTCCACAGAGGGAACAGTTCCAAACTGCAAGTGGTGATTTAGACTGTAATATTTATTACTTGAAAGATAGTACAGGAAAAGATATAGAGACGCAATATTGTTCTTATATAGGTATAAGCGATAAGATTGAAAACATATCGCTTGAATTTTATCCTAAACAGCTGAATGAAAAATGGTATAAAGATCTAGGAGAACCGTATGTCAATGATGAAGCGCCTTTATTTTACTTAAAGGGTACAGAACAACAATTGCTTTTAAAACCAAACGAAGAAGTAGGGTTTCTTAATTATAGTGGCGGCTTTGAATAAGTCCATATAACTATGTTAAAGAAAAGAGTCATTTTTATTCTTCCTGGGTAAATGTTAAGTACGACTAAAACATTGAGGAGAAATAAAAAATGACTCAATTTAATATTAAATTTTAAGCTTCAGCGTCTGGTGTAAATGAACGTGTAGCTAATTCAGCGTCTAACATAAAGATAGCGTTAGAATCATTTTCTATACGTTCAATTTTACGGATTAATGTGTCGAATGTTGATTCTTCTTCCACTTGCTCGTCAATGAACCATTTTAAGAAAGCCATTGTCGCATGCTCTCGTTCATCTAAAGCGATATCCGATAAATGATAAATACGACGAGTCACTTCTTTCTCATGTGAAAGAGCAGTTTTGAATGCGTGTAAAATAGACTCGAAATGATTATCTGGGCTATCGAAGCCATGGATTGTTGCACGGTAGCCCATATCACTAAGGAAATTGTAAAATTTCATTGCATGAAAGCGCTCTTCTTCAGCCTGTACTAAAAAGAAGTTAGCAAAGCCATCGTAATCTTGATCTGTGCAATATGCCGCCATCGCCATATAAGCATGCGCAGAGTAAAATTCAAAATTCATTTGTTCGTTTAGTGCTGTGTGTAGTTTTTCAGATAACATGAAAGATTTCCTCCCTTTTCAGTAAATACCTTCTGCATCTCTTATAGTATACAGCGGAAAAAGGCGATGTTCAAAGATTAATTGATGTTCATTCTCAATTAAAAAATTTAATCAAATAATTTTTTTAAACGCCAAATTACTTCTAAAAGATTGACAAATAAATTAATAAAATCTAAATAAAGATTTAATGCCATACCAACGACTTCAGCATCTGACACATGATTATGTCGGATTTGGTTAAAGTCATAGACAGTATAGAGGCTAAAAAGTAATACAGTAACTCCAGCAATAATCAATGCGACCATGTTGCTAACAGGGATAAACATAAAGATTAGTGAAAATACAATTACGACGATTAGTACAGTGAATAAATAGCTTCCCCAATTAGAAATGTCTTTATTCATCATCATACCAATCAGTGCTAGCATAATGAAAATAGCTACGGTTGCTACGAAAACCAGTAAAACAAGCTGTTGCCCTAGCTCCGCAATGTAAAATTGTGTTGTCCAAAATAGTAAAATTCCCATTAAAAAGGGGATTGTATACATAATGGAATTAGCAAGTTTCAGACTGCGCACAAAGAAGGCAATGATAAGAAGTACCAAAGCAATAATGGATAGCGGCATGACAATTGCAGGAGGTAGTAATGTTGCGATGTACATTCCGACAACTGTCAATACCCACATGAAAGCAAAGTGTTTTAAAATTTTATTTAAGTTTTGATTTTTAGCATACGCCATATAGAAGAATCCTTTCTTTTGTAAAATAACTTTTATATAGTAACATACGAGTCAAATTAGAAAAAGATTCAACCATAAAAAAATTTGTATCATTATCATAATGTGGGTTTGAATTCCTTCGACTGAGTGCCAAGTAAACTCGATATGGTGATACAAATATACCTGGTCTTCGCTAGGACCAGGTAATATTTTTCGTATTATTTTACACTTTTTCTTTGGTTTTTCACACCAATTAAATAACCACCAAGGGCAATTCCAATTAATACAATCCAGAAAGTGGCTTTCCAAAGTGGTGAGTGTGGAAACTCGTGTGGAATTATACCTAGTTTTTCATGTGCTAATGTTAGAACTGCCAGTTTTACACCAACCCAACCAACGATTAAGAATGCAGCTGTTTCAAGTGATGGAAATTTATCGAGAATTTTCACGAACCAACGAGCAGCAAAACGCATCATAATAACACCGATAATACCACCTAAAAACATCACTGCGAATTGCCCTGCATTAATGCCGCCAACATCAACATTTCCGATATGAGGTAGTGTAACTGCAATGGCGACAGCAGCTAATATTGAATCTATGGCAAAGGCAATGTCAGCAAACTCAACCTTTAGTACGGTCATCCAGAAACCAGATTGTTTTTTAGTCTCATGAATTTCCTCGGGATTTTGTGCGGCTTTTCGCGAATCATAAATATGCTTCGTTGACATGAATAATAAATAGGCAGCACCTAGAGCTTGAATTTGCCAGAAGTTAACGAGCGTTGTAATAAGAAATAGTGCAGCAAAGCGGAAAACAAATGCTCCCACTAAACCGTATAATAGTGCTTTTTGTTGTTGATTTTTTGGTAAATGCTTAACCATAACTGCCATAACGACAGCATTATCGGCAGCTAATAAACCTTCAAGAACAACTAATACGACGAGTACCCATGCGTATTCTAGTAAAATTGCCTCCAAATTGACTTCCTCCTTTATACTTAGAACAGAAATGAATGTACTGCTTTTAACGTATTCTTTGCTTTTTTAGGCAAAATAAAAAGACCCCTGCCTAAAAAATAGGCAAAGGTCTTGCTAAGCTAATTAACGGTTTGTTGCACAGAATATCTGTACGTTAAAATATGCCTTCACACCCGATGGTAAATAACCATGTAATGACGAATGTGAAATCAGATGCTTTTTCACATCTGCTAGCTACTCCCCTTTGACATAATTGTCAAAAGCTATTCAATTCTTTATACATGAATTATAGCATGCTGATCATCAATTGCAAATAAAATCGTGACGCAATGTTAAAAGTTTTGATGATTGTTGTCAGGAAAAACTATTCTACAAGTATACTATTCAAATATTTTTTTTGAGGATTGTATAAATGTAATTCCATATTAAAATAAATATCAGGACAATAGCGCAGGATATTTCAAAGAGGGGATATAAATAAAAATTGGGAATTGTGTGATAATAAACTTTTCATCATAACGTGTGGTTGATTTCCGTTCCGACTGAGTCCCTCTATATCAGTGGCTGTCCAAACACCTGCCGAAAGAAGTTAAAGCCTTCGGACGCAATTATGCCGAGGCATAATTGATTCAATAAAATTAAAATATCCTCACAAATAGTTATGTACATTCGAGAGGATATTTTTAGATTATTCATTAATTGTACTTGTAAATGTCTTACGACCAGAATTTACTTGGTTCACGTCTATTTTTAATTTACTAATAGAACTACGTGTTAATGGGATCTTCCCATCCCCCTCTAGTTTTTTCCACATTTTTACATTTTTTCGGTATAGATGTTCAGAAAGGCGATAAATATCAATATCTTTCGCTAATGCTTCTTCATACGTTGTTCTAATTTCTTTCTTCACTTCTTTTATAATCTGTTTTCTTATTTCTTCTTCTGAAACATTCGTTTTGAAACCATTTATGGTTGCATCTAATTTCACATCAACTTCAAATGTTACTTGATCATTTTTCACAAGTGGTTTGATTTTTACGCTTATTTTTTTCATTGTTGTCGTTAAATAATCTCCGTTATCATCTAACTTAAAGGTTAATTCAGCTCTGTGTGTTCTATTATTCATCCATTGCATTCCTCTTACAGCTTCATCCTTAATAAAGCCTTTAAATCCATCTTTAGAAAGCACCCCAACCCCCATTAAGGCGGTACCATGTGCTGGCCGCTCTGTAGTTTCCCAGTTTTTATTGATGGTTACATAAGGGATGCCAATTTCATGACTTGGTTCATTTAAGCCAATAACTAAATTTCGTAAATTTACGGGCTCGACGAATGTTTCTTGCTCTTCCATATTTGAAGGATTACTTAGCTTTGAGGCTGTAAGAGATTTATTTAAAATCGGCGTTGTTAGAAGGATGTCTTGAATAGGATCTTGTGTACAATAGATCCATATTTGATACCTTGTTTCCCTATGCCTCAAAAAACTGTCGATATTGGATATGGCATTATCACTTTTCATTGCTTCCTCAGTGAAAAGAAGGTAAGTCATATGCCCCCAAAACACTTTTTGGTCGATTGACCGATATAATTTAAAAAATGCTTCTTCCATCGTTTTTCCCTTAGAACGTCCAACCTCTGACGGTGCAGCTTGAGGATTAGGCACTTCAGATTTTGCATCATTGGTGAAGTTAATTAATTGCATATAGATTTCATATTGACCATCTTTATAATCTATACCAATGCCCTGTACATAATACATTCTTTGGGGTTCGGTAACATCCCAACATCCTGAAAGAAGTAGTGAAGTAGCTAAGCTTGAGAGTAAAAAAAAATTTTTCTTCATTGCTTCTTCCTGCTTTTAGGGGTACGAGTATTATCCTGGGGTGCAAGTGCTTTATTGCGCTCAGTGTAGCCCTTTGGTGATAAGCGGAAGATCGATTTCATTATAGTTGTCCAATTTAAATCTGTTGCAAGATTCATGTATGAGTAACCATAGATCCGGATATTACATAGGTAAAGAAGTGTAAAGTATAGTGAGATAAAAAATCCAAATAAACCTAAGAAAGCACTGGCAAGAATGAACGCAATACGCAATATACTGATGGTTGTAACAAGAGATTGGTTCACAAGAGTAAATGATGCAATTGTAGAGATCGCAATAACCACAATCATTTCTGGACTTGTCACACCTGCGCGAATGGCTGCATCACCAATAATTAAACCTCCAACAACGCTTATCGTACCTCCAATAACAGAAGGCAGACGTAAGCCTGCTTCTCGAAACAATTCAAACATTAATAGCATTATTAGCATTTCGAGAGAGGAGGGGAGAGGTAAACCTGTTTTTGCTTGGACAACTGTTGCTAAAAGTTGGAATGGTAGCTGATTTTGATGATAAGTCGTCAGCGAGAGCCAAAATGCAGGCAATAGCAAACCAATTAAAATGCCAACAATCCTCAAAAGTCGTTCTATAGAACTGAAAACGATGGGATATTCATTATCTTCAGCGGATTTTAATAATAAAAATAAATTTACAGGTGTGATGACGGCATATGCTACACCATCGACGAAAATGAGAAAACGTCCTCTAATTAGAGCCTGAATTGCATAATCGGGTCGTCCTGTGTAATCGAATTTCGGGAAAAGCTTAGAGTTTTTATTAACTCGCTCCATTAAGATATCCCCACTAAAGACAATATCTGTATCTACAGCCGCCAGTTGCTTTTTAATTCCGTGTAAAATATCCATATCGACAATATCGTCAAAATAAAGAATGGCCACGGTTGTTTTTGAACGTCTGCCTAACTCTACTTTTTCTACACAAAATGAATTCGTAGGTAAACGTTTTCGCAATAGGGCAATGTTGACGCGAATGTCTTCAATAAAGTTATCCCTTGGCCCCTTAACGAGAACCTCCATCCTCGTTTCTTCTGGATTTCGATTAGGCTTTTTTGCAATATTACTAGCATATAAAAGTTCTTCCTCTTCAAAATAAAGCAGTAGGAAACCAGTATATACAAAGGTAATGGCTTCTTCTTTATCTTTGATTTTTTGGAGAGTCGGGATATGAAGCTGTTTTGTAATATTTTCTTCTAAGGGTATATCAGCTAGATGATCATAAAGAAATTGAACTCGCCGAACAATGACTTCATTGAGTAGCTGTTGGTCTATCATTGCATCACAGGTAATGAAATGAACCTTTTTTTGGTTAAATGTATATTCCTGAAATTGGATATCTGCTGATTTTTGAAATAGTTTTTTTAAGGTGTTTAGGTCTATCGCCTTCTCCTGCTGAGGCATTATGATTCACCACTTTCCATTTCTTGTTTTTCAGGTTTACCCTTTTTAGAAGACTTCCCTGAAAAGAAAGCTACTAGTCCGAAAAAAATTGACAAAAGAAAAAAGAAAATAAAAGTAGCTGATAATATATAGTTCCCTTTCACTTTCAAAAATATGTTTTCATTTAAAATAATTAGCGGTAGACAAAGTAGAAAGAAGGGGGGAGCTATCATTTTCCATATTTGCTTTGGATCCCCGGTCATTTTCAATAAATCCGCTATAATATATAAGAGGAAGCTAACTCGTATAAATGTTCCAGTAAGCCATTGGTAAATAGAGAAAAAGTCAAGATGCTCAATATATCGACCAATTGATACTAATCCCCATTCCTCGTAGGCAGGATATCTTTGCTTTGCGGCCTCGGTTGGACCAAATTCTGCAATTGCGCCCATAAGAGGCCCTAAAGTAAGACCCATTAAAATGAAAAGCATGATGCCAAAATGATACCAACGAATGCGTTCTTTAAATTGATGCTGTAAAAATAAAAGCATTAATAATTCAATAAATCCTGATGCAGGGTAAATCATCCCTTTTACAACGGGCTGAAATCCGTGCTCAAAAAATGGGCGTAATAACTCGTATTCTTTTACCTGTATATTTGTAAATGCTACAAAAAAACCAAAGACTATTACACCGAATAATACAAAGACATTTAAAATAACCATGGTTTGTAAGCTTGTTGTAACGAGAAGAAGACAAAGAATCGCATAAATAAGTAATAATATAATGGCCGGTGTTTGAGGTAAAAACGTTGTGTTTACCCATTGCAATGTTTCAACCATCGTAAAAGCAGCTAAAATGAGTAAATAAATAACTATAATATAGATGACAATTGTAGAGCCTTTTTTTCCAATTTTCCCATCTAACCAATCTCTAATAGGTTCCTGATTCGTCTTTTTTTGAATATAAACTAAAAGAAATAGCCAGAAGAATATAATAAATGCGGCCATTATTACAGATATCCAACCATCTCTCCCTACAGCGTCTAGTAGCGGAGGAATAATTGTCACGTGATTTTTTAAGCCAATGACTGTCATAGATAAGAAGATGACATGTAAAATACTTATTGATCCTACACCTTTCATATGAAAACCCTCTAACGTTAATTGATACACTTTAGCTTAGACAAAAAATGAGAGGATTATAAGCGTGACAAACTACTCTGAAAAGAAGAATGTGAAAAATTAAAACTTCATGAGCTTATTATCTCCACATCGTTTATGAAAAAGAAAAAAGCGAGGTATTTAACCATTGAATGGTCAAATACCTCGTATTTTAGAATTATATTTTTTGCATGCAACGAGCAGTTTTTCTCCTACAGCAAAAAAGTGAGGTCGGCAATAACTGCTCGTAATAATCCGATTAGGTACTGTGGGGGATAAAGAAGAACCCCCCACGGATACTAGTTTTACATTATTAGCAAATGATTAATGAATATAATTATTGCTTACAAGATCATTTTTAAGAACATCGGTTGGGATTTCAAATTCCAATAGGCCCATTGCTCCTGGAGCCACTTCGTATTTATCGAAGGAAATAACAAGCTTACCTTTATCGGAAATATAGAACTGTTGGTCAGCTTTAATAGCATTAAATTCGTCAAAAAGCTCGTTGTCAGGAATGCCCCCACCTTTTACCCAGAACACTTTATCTGGGTCTTTTGCAGCTTGCTCACGCATTTGTTCCTTAATATTTTCACTGATTGCTTTAATATAACTATCGCCTTTAAACAGCATTGGTAGTGTAATTAAAATTTCATTTTGCTTATCAATTGTATCGTAGTGCATAGTTGTAGAAGATGATGCAACTGTATTGACAGTGTAACGACCAATCGACAAGATTTGATCATTATCTGTTTTTACGTCATAGCCACTATCTACGCCTAAGTGGCCACCACCGTTAGCCTTTAAATCCCCAACTTCGGCAATAAAGTCATTATAAAGAGCTTTACCTTCTGAACGGTATTTCTCATTTAAAGCATTAGCAAGATCTTTATTTTCTAAGTTTTCAATAGAAGGTACTTTAATGTCTGCATCATATGTCTCTTCTTTTACTTCATATTCAGTCCAAGTTAAGACTTTTACGACGCTACCTACAATAGGAATATCTGAAAGTGTTCGTGCCATTGCAGGACTGACATTTAAACCAGCTGTAAAAAGCATTGCAGCAGCTGCAGTTCCAAGTAACCATTGTGGTGCTCGGTTTTTTCTCTTCTTTTTGCCTTGCTTTAGTGCGCTTTCAACCACAAAATCTAACTCCTTTGGAATGGGTACTTCATTATATTGTTTTTCTAATTCTTTTAATTTTTCATCCATGTGCTGTTTCTCCCTTCGCATCTTGCAATTGTATTTTCAATAGCTTTAACGCTTTATAAAGACGCGATTTAGCGGTACTCAGCTTAATGTTAAGGATATCGGCAACATCAGCGAGTTTTAAATCTTCAAAATAATGTAAAATGACAACTTCACGATACATTACGGGTAAGTCATCTAACGCATGCTCTAAATCAACGTTTTCGTAGACATCCTCTTGTGCAGGTGTTAAAAATTGCAATGTATCATCGTCTGTTACTTGTAAGCGTTTATGTTTGCGTAAAAAATCTATAGATGTTCGTACGACGATTTTGTAAAACCAGCTTTTCATATACTCGACATTTTCTAATCGATCGAGAGAAAGCATTGCTTTTTGAATACTATCTTGTACAACATCAAGTGCGTCCTGTTCATTTTTCGTATAGCTATACGCGAGCAAATAAAAACGTTCTTTCTGTTCACGAATAAACTGGACAAATATCTCTTCATGTTGAAATGCATTTCTTGTTTTCATGTCCAAAGAAGCTCCTTTTTAACATTTTCAAATTGTATACAACTACTAGACGTGTGAAAGGGGGAAAAAAGTTTATAGCATAAACAATTATCTTATTTTGTTAACATCAAAGATAATTAGTAATTTATCCTTCATTAATTATCCGTAAAAACCCAAATAGTGAAGACTAACAATCAGTGGGAATGAAGAAAACCTCCGCAGATTAAAGTTTCACTTTAACGTCCATTTTATTTTGGCGAAAAATCATAGCAAATTATAAACCTTTTGTTATTGCTTAGAAAGGGGAAAAACCAAATTGGATTTAATTGGAAATGGTATTGTGCAATTGTTATTGGGAGCAGGAAGAAGAGCTTTTGAAATTATTGAAATAACTGTTGGAGAACGTTGGAATTTCCAGGAGAATGCTCAATCTATGCAAAGGAGTAATGCGATTAGAACACAACGAAACATTTTGACAGTATATTAATCTAGTGTTATTATTTACCTAAAATTAAGTAAATAAAGGTGAAATGATGAATAAAAGTTTGGATAATAATTATACGTTATTAAATTTTTCCAAAACCGATAAAGTGATCTTATGGCTTGGTTTCCCACTTCTTGGTTTAGTGCTTGGATGGTTTCTTCCGAGTATTGCTAAATGGACTAGTACTTTACCATGGATACCTTTCCAAGGGCCTTTAAATCTAATTGCATCTTATAATGGAGCATGGGTAGGTTTTATCACAATGGTACTCGGATTGCTTGCGGGAATTATGGTGACATTATTTTCTTTTCATGAAAGCTTAGAAATGATTATTTACGATGAGAAAGTTAAGTTAAAACTTAGAGATGATGAAACTATCTTAAAAAAGGAAGATATTTCAATAGTATTTATAGATGGAAAGCAATTAGTATTGTTAGGTAACGATGAGAAAGAGCTGTTTCGTTATAAACAAGAGCTTAATAGAAATACAGTGGGTGCTGCATTTTTAAAACATAATTATCTTTGGAGTGATACAGCACATTTTATAGAAGATTATAAAAAATGGGTACTGGATTGTCCTGATTTATCACCCTCTGCAAATGCTCTATTAAAAGCAAGAAAAGTAGCGATTGAAGACGGGAATGATGAAGAAGTATTTCAGTTAGCTAAAGAGCTTTGGAAACTAAGAGTATCCGTAAAAGAAAAAAATAAAAGTCAATATTATAGATAAACGACAAAGAAAAGTGAAGAGTAGATGGCAATTTAAAAATTGAGAATTGACCATTGTGATTGTAAAGTAGTGACATATAAAACAACATATATACAAAACCAATAAAGCGGTGCAATTAATTTAATTGCACCGCTTTAATTTGTTTTTAAAGATATTACAAATCAATCATGAAAAATAGTCATATGTATTTTTCAAAAGTAATAGAATTGTCACAACGATAAATAAATTACGTACATACCCGCTACCACGTTTAATGGCAAATTTAGAACCAACAATAGCTCCGGCAATTTGCGCAAGTCCCATTGGTAACCCATAGGCATAATTTATTTGCCCTAAGTATATAAACATAAGAAGGGCGGCGATATTACTTCCGAAATTCAAAAACTTGGCATTTCCTGCAGATTTTAAAAAGTCAAAGCCAACAATTAAAAAGGCAAACAGTAGAAACGAGCCTGTCCCTGGCCCTAAAAAGCCATCATAGAAGCCGATTAAGGTAATGATCGCCACAAAAAATGCGTAACGCTTAGGTGTCAATTTTTTATAGGTAGAATTGCTACCCCAGTCTTTTTTGAAAATAGTATAAATCGCCACAGCTGCTAGCATGATCAGCATAAGTGGCTTTAGAACGCTGGGATCCATAAGATGGACAATCCAAGCACCTATCATTGAACCTATAAAAACAAAAGGGAACAATTTATAAACGGCTTTAATATCCAATTTACCAGATCGATAAAATGTTATGGTGCTCGTTAATGACCCCATAGTGCCCGCTAACTTATTGGTAGCCACGGCTGCAGATGGTGGAAGACCAACAAACAGAAGAGCTGGCAATGAAATAAGTCCGCCACCTCCTACAACAGAATCAATAAATGCGGCTAGAAAGCCAAAAAAAATAAGAATGAGTAAAATGTTTACATCTAAATCAAAAGGCACACTAGGTCATCTCTTTTCTATAATAATAATCTGATAGTAGCGAAATGAAATCTCGCTGTAAATAGCTTAAATAGTATTTCTCTATTAATTTTGAGAATTTAATCTTTTTTAAATTTTAAAATTCTACAAAAATCAAAAATATTCTACTTTGTGTATATATTTTAATGTATTATGTAGGTGATAGTGTTTTTTGCGTAAAGGGGACGTGATGACATTTGAGTTTAGGAAATCATGTAAGAGTATTTATTTGTGTTGTGTTTATGGGGCTACTTGTCGGATATGTATATAATGCCAAAAAAGATATAACTGATAATGAGTATATCGATACAGTAAAAGAAGGGTATTTGGGGGATTTTTCAGAAGTATCTGTTCGTAATGCATTTAATTATGCATTTTTTGAACCATATTGGCGATATTATCAGGCAAAAACAGGCGAGCGTGTTGTCGAATTATCAGGTGATATTACATTTGAAGGTGAAAAAGGACATGCCATTTTACAGTTCGTGGTGGATGAACATTCCAAGCAATTTACTGTTTATGCTATGAAATTTAATGATGTCGTTTTGAAGCCTGAACAAAAACGGTTACTTATTGGCATGGTTTATGAAACGTGGCATATAAATCGGCTCGCCTATGAGTAAGGTCTTTTGCTTTGTAAAAAGAACTTCCTATATTACAGTAGAGAGGAGTGCTAAGAGACAGAGAGGGTGTTTTCAATGAGATTAAGTATGTTAGATCAAATGCCTATACCAAAAGGTCATACAGCTGAGGAAGCCTTTCAGCGTACAGAACAAATAGCGCTCTTAGGTGAAGAACTTGGCTATCATCGTATGTGGTTAGCAGAGCACCATAATAGTCATTCACTGGCAAGTTCAGCTCCCGAGGTTACAGCAGCTTTCTTAGCAGCGAAAACAAAACGTCTTCGTATCGGTACTGGAGGCGTTATGATGATGCACTATTCTCCATATAAGCTGGCAGAGGTTTTTAAAACATTAAGTGGCTTGGCACCGAATCGTATTGATTTTGGCGTCGGCAGAGCCCCTGGTGGTGACCATGCCTCTATTAATGCACTAGCAGAGGGAAGAAGACAACGTTTTACAGAGCAATACGATAAGCTCGAAATCATTTTAAAACTGATGAATAATCAAAAAACAGGCGAAGATGTCTATGATCAAGTGATAGCGGCACCAGTTAATATCCAATTACCTGAGGCTTGGTTACTTGGGTCTAGTGGTCAAAGTGCTATGCAGGCAGGACGATTAGGTGTGGGTTATTCATATGCGCAGTTTTTCACTGGCAATATGTCAAAGGATATATTTGATACGTATAGAGATTACTTTATACCTTCCTATTATATGGAGAAGCCACAAATTATCGTTACTTATGCGGCGACAGTTGCAGATACGCTAGAGGAAGCGGAATATTTGGCAAAGCCGATTGATATTACACGTCTCCATCTCATGAAGGGACAAATCATCCAAGCAATGTCACCTGAGGAAGCAAAGGATTTTCCGCTTACGGAGTTGGATAAAATGACAATCGCCAATAATCGAAAAGCCAATCTTGTCGGAACGCCTAAGGAAATCGCTGAATTTTTAGTAGCAGAGCAAGAGCATTATAGATTTGATGAAGTGATGCTAAACTGCAATCAATACGCACTAGAAAGCCGCATGAATACTTATAAGCTAATTGCAAAGGAATTAATAGGAAACACACGGCTATAGCGGCGAGTACTTACACAAAACTTGCTAATCAACAAGAAAAGCTCCTAATTTGCAAGAGAAAAAACTCTATGAATCATGTAAAAGGAAGTACAGCAAATAATCAAGAGAAATCGAGTTGTATTCATGTGGTCGTAGAAATATAAGAAGTTTTGTGGAAAACAACAAAAAAGAAGCGATGTTTAGTTCGGAAACATCGCTTTTTTGATATAAACTTATTTGCTTTCAAAGACTTTGTGTAGGTCTTTAAAGAAATTCATGTTTTTATAAATAACAAAATACATTTTGATGTTAAAAAGAGGTTTAGTAGTATACCCATGATATAATGATAGTAATAAAAAAGAGATGATCTCTGATGAATCGAAAAGCAATACGAAGAGTTCCGTTAGAAAAGTTTTTTGATTTAAAGGTTGATTTTGCCTTCAAGCAATTGTTCGGTAGTGAAAAAAATAAAAAAATTACTATAGTCTTTTTGAATGCAGTATTAAAGCTTACCGGACGAGATACTATTAAAGAAGTAACATTTATTCAGCAAGAATTGGGCGGTGAATATCAAGACGATAAACAATCTCGGCTCGATATTCTTGTAAAAACACAAAATGGTGACTTTATCAATGTGGAAATTCAACTATCCAATCAGCAAGATATGACAAAGAGAACGCTATATTATTGGGCAAAAATGTATGAGTCACAACTAGTTAGAGGTATGGGATATAGTGAATTACGTCCAACCATTACGATCAATATTTGTAATTTTACAATGTTTAAAGACAAAAAAGATTATCATAGTACTTATCATCTGTATGATGACAGTACATTTTCAAGGCTAATGCCAGAAGAAGATGTGCTGGAAATTCACTTTATAGAAATGAACAAGTTTATTACGCTTTGGCATGAAGAGAAGTTGGATGCCCTTAACGATATATTAATTCGATGGTTGTTATTACTCGGTATGGTCGATGGTCGCAAAAAGAAAGTATATGCAGAGATCTATCGTGAATTGGAGGAGTTAGCGATGAAAGATGAAAACTTACGTGCAGCATTTGATACATGGGAAGAAATTAGCCAATCCCCTGAAACAATTCTTGCTTACCAGTCACGGTTAAAGTATATCCTAGATGAAGAAGCCCGCTACATTGATGGAATCAATAAGGGAAGAGAACAAGGATTAGAACAAGGGCGTAAACAAGCGCAAATAGAGTTAGTGAAAAAATTACTAAAACGGCATGAACCGATTGAAGAAATAATGGATTTATTAGATATATCGAGAGAGGAAATTGAAAGAATAAAATGTCTAAATTTACCTCATGAATAAATACTAAAATTAAAAGAGAATTAGCGAGTTTAAATGACTCCTACCGATCAAATGGTGAGAGAAATAGCTATAGGAAATGATCTCACATACTAAAGTAGTGAAGGTATAGATAATTTTTTTATCTTTCACTTTTTCAAAAAATTGAAGCTACCTGATGCTGGGACATTTGGTAGTTTTTTATTGTTGGAGCAAAAGTATCATTGATCCTAAAAAAATGTCCAATGCGTACATCCGCATTGGACATTTTTCCTTTTATATTTTGGCAGAGCCACTAATAAACTTCGTATCTTTATAATACATATTTTGAACAAGAACGTTAGGGCCTAAGCATTTTACTGCTGGACAGTGACAGTTTAGTGATTTCGCTAAATCTGTTGCCATCCATTTATCAAAAACCGCTGGTAACTTGTCGTTCGCAATATTGCCAAGCGCAGGTGTGTCACCAAAGTCTGTTACAATGACATCACCCGTAAAGATATTGACATTTAAGCGAGAACGACCATCTGGATCATTACGCATCGTCACGTTTTTTTCTTCTCTTAGTCGTTTTAGAAGCTTTTGATCTTCTTCATTCATGCTACATGGATAGAAAGGTAGCGTACCAAATAGCATCCAAGTGTTTTCATCTCTAATATCAAGTAGATGATGAATCGCCTCACGAGTTTCTTCAAGTGATAAAGACGTAAGGGCACTTGCAAAATCTGAAGGGTACATCGGATGCACCTCGTGACGTGCACATTTCATTTCGTTGATGATTTGGTTATGGATATGCTCTAAGTACGGTAAAGTTTTTTTGTTTAACATTGTTTCCGCCGATACCATTACACCATGTTCTGCAAGCATTTTTGAGTTATCAATCATGCGTTGGAACAAAGCTGCACGCTGTTCATAAGTCGGTTTTCGCTCCATCATGGCAAAGCCCGTTTCGACGAATTCATCGATAGTACCCCAGTTATGTGAAATATGTAGTACATCTAAATAGGGGGCAATCAGTAAATAACGTTCTGGTTCCAATGTTAGGTTGGAGTTGATTTGTGTTCGTACGCCACGTTCATGCGCATATTTCAATAAAGGCAATACATAGTTTTGAACTGATTTCTTAGACATCATCGGTTCTCCACCAGTAATAGAGATTGTTTTAAGTTGTGGAATTTCATCGAGACGCTTTATGATTAGCTCAATTGGTAATGCATCTGGATCTTTAGTTTGTAATGTATAGCCGACAGCACAGTGTGCACAGCGCATATTGCAAAGAGTCGTTGTTGTGAACTCTATATTAGATAGGGTCATATGCCCATGTTGTTCAACATCTAAATACGCTTCCCATGGATCAAAGGCAGGCGTGATTTTTTGTAGGGTCTTCATAATTGGTACATCTTCCTTTCTAGCATTCTATTGTCTCATATTCGCTGTTATTTTCAAATATGAAATTATCGAAAGGGCTATTTTTAGGTAAGATGATCATTTTTAATACGCAGTGAAGGAATATCTTTAACACTTTTCCTTAAACGATATTTCTTAAAATTCAGTAAAGTGGATGAATGGGTAAATTTACTGTTATTTTTCTCGAAAAACGTTATGATAGAAGGAGTGAAATGGTAATACAGCACCAAAGAAAGTAGGAAATGACATGACTAAGTATGAAACATTATTGTTTGACGTGGATGACACATTATTAGATTTTGACTTAGCTGAAAATGCAGCACTTGACCGTTTATTTAAACAGGAAAATATTGCAGTAAACGGAACGATGATTGCACGTTATAAGGAGATTAATGAATCCATGTGGCGTGCTTTTGAACGTGGTGAGGTGTCTAAAGATGCATTACATAACACTCGTTTTTCGATTGCTTTAAAGGAATTCGACTTAGATGTAGATGGAGAGTACTTTGAAGCGGTTTTTCAAAAATATTTGAAAGAGGCGCATCATTATGTTGACGGCGCTTACGAAGTAATCGAACAGCTTGCAAATAACTATGATTTATATGTCGTTTCAAATGGTAAAACAATTACCCAAAATAAACGACTAGAGGATGCAAATTTAGCTCCATTTTTCAAAGGCATTTTTGTCTCGGAGCAAACAGGCTATCAAAAACCAATGCCAGCTTTTTTCGATTATGTTTTTGAACGTATCGATGATATCAATAAGGATAAAACCATGATTATTGGTGATTCCTTAACATCTGATGTTAAAGGTGGACTACAAGCCGGAATTGATACATGCTGGTTTAATATACGTAATATTGAAAATACAAGCGATATCCAACCACATTTTGAAATTAAAAAGCTTCATGATTTACATTTATTGTTAGATAACAAAGTAACAATTTTGTAAATACATGTTTGAACTACGCTTCAACTGTACATAAGACTGAACAATTGAAGTGTAGTTTTTTGGATAGAATAATTCTCTAAATATACTATATTTTTGGATAGTTAAATCCAGTATGATAGTGGTAGATGAAAAGAAGGGAGAAACAAGATGAAAGGGAAAATCTCAAAGGGTGTATTGGTAGGGTTGTTAAGCATATCATTGGTTATTCCAATGCAAGCACATGCTTATCAAGAGCCAACCAGTTATGTACATATGAAAACGCCAAATATGACGGTGTACTCTGCATATGGTGCCACAATTAATGCATCAGAAAAAGGGGATATTTTTAGCATTAAAGCAAATATTGTTAATAACCGTCAGCCCTTAGAAGTAGAAATTTTCAAAAATGGTCAGGGTGGGATCCTAAAACAAGTTGTTAAAAAAGGCGTATTGGAGCCGGTTGCTTATCGAGATTTAAATGACCGAGTAGTTGCCACTATTCACAATAATGCAGAATTAAAATTTGATAATTCACCGCCTAATTATTTTCGTGATATAGGGAAATCAACGTATAGTTCGTATATTACTACTTTATCGAAGAGGGGCATCGTTCAAGGCAAAACAGCTGATAATTTTGGTGTGAATGATTCGTTAACACGTGCTCAAGTTAGTGCATTATTAACTCGTGCATTCAGCTTTCAACAAGTACAAACAAAACAATTCAAAGACGTTGATGCCAAAAAATCTTGGTATGGTGGTTATATTGGAGCCTTGCATTCGTTAGGAATCATAAACGGAAAAACGCCAACTACATTTGATCCAAATGGAAAAATCACACGCCAGCAGGCAATTTTAATGCTTGGTCGAACATTAGATGCTGTTGATTTTGTCCAAGAAGAATATGCGATTTTACCTTATCAGGATAGCTACTATCTTCAGGGGGAAACATTGCGTCATACTGAGACTTTGTATGAAATCGGTGCTCTAGACTACAAAACAAATCTATTGCCAAATCAATTTATTACCCGTGGAGAGTTTGCTAAAATGTTAGCAGTGACTTTGAGCGCAGCTGGAAGATTGTAATTAGATAAAATTTGCCGAGTTTAAAAATATCTCGGCTTTTTTTGTTGGGGTAAAGAACTTCCAGTACAACGGAGCGAACGTCAGAGAAAGCTACAACATTGTGCTCATGTATAAAAATCTATAGAACGGGCAAAACCTTTTATGAGACCTAGTTTCCATGAAAGGGGAAAATACGATGAATACTGTTTTATCTGTAAAAAAACGCGATAAAGGGCGTCAATCATCATTAACTCAACTTAGACAGAACGGTGCTATTCCGGGCGTTGTATATGGCTATCAAATGGAATCGACAGCGGTATCACTGGATGCCAGACAATTTGCAAAAATGTTAGCTCAATTCGGTAATAAAAATGTTTTTCAATTAGATGTAGACGGTAAACGGATCAACGCGGTATTAACAGAAGTACAACGATGTGCGTTAAAGGGTAATGTAAAGCATGTAGATTTTAAGTCCATTAATATGGCAGAGAAACTAGAGGTTGATA
This sequence comes from Lysinibacillus sp. NPDC092081, assembly GCF_044755845.1. NCBI lineage: Bacteria > Bacillati > Bacillota > Bacilli > Caryophanales > Bacillaceae > Lysinibacillus > Lysinibacillus sp. NPDC092081. The sequence goes on along the minus strand of NZ_JBIVRU010000007.1, from coordinate 162,327 downwards.
TTCCAGTAACGGTTAGCGGTCATGCCATTGGGGTTGCAGATGGTGGATTCCTATTACAGCCTAATCGTGAAGTTCGCATAAAAGTAAATCCAACAGAAATCCCTGAAACAATAGAGGTTGATGTGACGGATGTAGCCATCGGGACATCACTTTATGTAGGAGATATTCGCGAAAAGTTTTCCTTTGAAATTTTACAGGAAGACGATTATACAATAGTGACAATTACACCACCTGCCGCTGAAAATGTGCAGGAGGACACAGTAGATGGAACCCCTGAAGTAATCGAGGCTACCGGGAAAAATACAGAGGAAGCATAAAAAGAAAAGCTACATCATCCATCAGATTCGCCTAATGGATGATGTAGTTTTTATTTTTTATGATGTGTTTTAACTTCTTTCAGCAGAAGTCTCCCACCTTTAGTGCAAGCACAAAGCCGAATCCGGACGCAATTATGCCGAGGCATAATTGATCTACTAGGTTTACTGCATTCCATACTCTAGTTTTGTATAATGGAAGGAGAAAGGGTGTGATAGTATGATAGAACAATTTTTGACTTCGTATTTTGTCAAAAATGGGGAACACCTTGAAGTACCTCCAAAATATATTTCAGATACAATTAAGCAGTATACGGTAGCAAAACAAACTGCACGAACGTATCGCAATGTATCGTTTTTAAAGGTAGGGCAACTAACAAAAACAAAGCCATCACAAGAGCTTATAAATTATAAATTCACAAAAAATGCAAAGCGAAAGCTAACAGAAGATTTTTCTACAATTCAAAGCTGGATTAAGGAAGGGTGGATTATAGAAGAAATTGTTTTCGCACAAGATGGACGTACCGCAAAAGCAATCCATTACCGAATCGGACCAAGTTTAAAGTACTATTTTGATGCACAGAACGAGCAGCAGACGCAAAGGTTAGAAAATTATGTATTGCAGCTGCAAAAAAGTGCTGACATACAACCAATAAAAGAACTCCTACAAGCTGTGCAACAATTAAATGAATTTGTAGCAATGCCAATTGAAAAATTAGCACATACGACAAAATTAACACCTCATTGGTCGATTGAAAAACGATTACGCTTTTTGCATTTTTCAATTGGCTTTTTCCAATTGGCAAATGAAGGAGTATTGTTTGATTTTAAAGAAATAGGTGCAACGCTTTTTGATAAAATTGGAGGTTCAAAAGCTTTCGACCGTGACCAAAAAGAATTTATCGAAGAGCTAGAGCGTGTCTTCTCTGTACAGACAATCGATTGCGGATTAATTAGTTTAGGGAAAATTACACCGGTTTTTTTTACGGGTGAGTTAATGGGGCATTTAGCCATTATCGACAAGGTGTTATTCATGCATTAACCGATGATGCCATTTTAAAAGATACTTATAAAACAGAGGCGAACATTATTTGGCTTGTTGAAAATAGAGCAATTCTTACACGAATGGCAAAGGAAACGAACTTTTTACAGCTTACTAATTCCTTTATTTTATGTTTAGATGGTCAAATAAGGTCTGCGCATACAATGTTGATTCGTCAGCTAGTCACCACTCAAACTGTGATAGTTTGGACGGATTTTGATGTTGCAGGCTTAACAATAGCTATGCATGCAGTACAAATGATTAATACATCATATAAAATCATTGCTAGGGATAATCAGACTTTTTCTGATATCGAAGTCTATAAAAAGTGGCTATTTGGTGAAATTGAAGTAGCTGAACACGAACAAGAGCAGCAATTAGGAGATGTAGAACAATGGATGAAATGGATACAGTAAAGCGTGCGCCAATCTCTATTTTTAATGTTGAATCGAACACAGCTGAGCTTAAAACATCAATGCGTGATATTGCCTCATTGGCTGGAGTATTAAACGAGCTTGGGAGCCAGCAAATTTATGAGTCACCGCTTGAAATTTTGCGCTTTCTGAATACGATTCAGCTTTTATATGAAGAATCTTTAGGTTTAGCAGACGTGATAGAGGATACAGAAATGCTGTATTATCGCTATCGCAATACATATATCGACGATGCACCACCAACCATTAAGCAACTTGATCACTTAATTTACATTTTGGCACGTAATAGCTGGCTTACAAAGCAAACGCGTCAAATAAAATTATTAGACCGTGGTAAACGGATGATGGATGCACTTATTCGTCTTGCGAACGATTCATTAGCCTATTATTTACAGGATGATATTGGACGCTCGCTTTTCCAAGCACGACGAGATGATAGTGCATTAGATGAGGAGCGAAAAGAAAAAGTGTTTGATCTGTATGTAAACGAGTTACAACGAAAGCTGATTATTTTATCTCCTAAGGCTCATGATGACCAGTATTATAATAAATTTTCAACTGTTGTTGTCGTCGAGCATGATTCAGCAGTACCGATTAGTCGTACAAAAACGATTCGATTGCTCCCATATTAGATGAGAAGCTAAGAATATATGAAAAAAGGGGCCGATTTACATCTGTAAATAGGTTCCATTTCTTGTAATCTTACGGAATAATCTAAGTGATAGAGAATAAATTTGGATAAAAAGCGTTACCTTCTTAACCGATCAGTATCTAAAAAAGACAATGCATATTGACTGCATTGCCTTAAAAGCTTACTTGGTGAAAACTAAATCCGTAGGAGATGAAGAAAAACTCACTGATTAAAGTTTCCCTTTATATTACAGCGCTTTTCACGCCTGTCAATCTCATAAATAATTTTTCGTTAAAAGTTAAAGCAAATTGTACAATTGGCCCAAGTCCAAAAGCCATTAGAGCCGTTCCAACTCCGATAGGTCCGCCAAGTAAAAAACCAAGTATAGCAACAGTTACTTCCATAGTTGTTCGAGAGCGTGTGACACTCCAGCCAAGTTTATGGACCATTAGAAGCATTAATGTATCCCGAGGACCAATGCCTAAGTTCGCCACCATATACATACCGCAGCCCCAGCCAAGTAATACTAAGCCAGATACATAAGAAAATAGCTGCATCCAAAAACCATCTATATCAGGAAGCCAATAGTTAAAAATATCAATAAAAATACCTGCTAAAAACATATCTATAAATGTGCCTGCCCGTGGAAACCTTTTCGTTACTACCATATCAAATGCTAAAATGGCTAGTCCGATGAGAATTGACCAAGTACCAATGGTTAATCCCAATGATTTAGCTAGCCCGATATGTAACACATCCCACGAACCAACACCAAAAACCTGACCTTTAATCGTCAACGTTATACCTAAGGCTAAAACTAAAATGCCTGTAAAGAAGAACAGACACCTTGTGAAAAATGCTTCCTTCATCATTAAAAACCTCATTCTAAAAATTCGTGTTGTCTAACAAAATATTATAGCAATAAATTTAAAAATAAGCCGAAGATTGTCATTTCGAATTTTTCAAAAAATAAGGTTAGGCTCGGTAAATTAGGACAAAATATAAGAAAATAAGAAAGGATGAGATGACATGACCTCTGTTCGAGATGAAATATTAGAAGTTTTAAACCGAGAAAAAATAGGAACGATGGCAACAGTTGAGAATGGTAAACCATATTCACGCTATATGACATTCCAACATGAAGATTTTGTATTATACACAGTAACGAATAAACATTCTGAAAAAATGGAGGAGCTTCGCGAAAATCCATATACACATATCTTATATGGATATGATAATAGAGGCTTTGGTGACACGTACGTTGAAATTGAAGGAAAGCTAACAGAAATTCTAGAGGAAGGAATAAAAAATAGGTTAGCTGAGTTTTTTACAAGCATTTTTGTTGGTAATCAAGATGAAATGATTACACTAAAAATCGAGCCGATTCGTATGCGTCTAATGAATCAAAAAGGGGAGCCACCTAAAGAGCTTGAATTTACAAACGACCATTAAAATGTGGTCGTTTTTTTAGATAATATAGGAAAAAATATTTTTTGCTAAATGACAACCATTACTTGAAATTAGACGAGCGTTCATGCATGATAATTCAAAAAGAAAAAAAGGAGTGCAAAGAATGACAGATAAATTACAACAGCTTGCACAAAATATTTTAACATCGCAAGGGAAAATGGAGGCAGATTTTATTTTACGTAACGCACAAATTGCAGATGTTTTTACATTGACGTGGAAAAAAGCAGATATCGTCGTTAACAATGGGCAAATTGTGGCACTTGATACAATGAATAGATTTAAAGCTAAAAAGAAGAGGATGCCGCAGGGAAATATGTTGTACCTGGTCTAATTGATGGACATATACATATTGAGTCGTCGATGCTAACACCTGCAGAATTTAGCCGTATACTGATTCCACATGGCATTACAACAGTCATTACAGATCCTCATGAAATTGCAAATGTTGCTGGTGCGGAGGGCATTCAGTTTATGCTAGACGATGCCAAAAAAGCAGATATGGATATCTTTGTTATGCAGGAGCAACACTGACAGCTGCTGATTTGGAGCCGTTTTTAAAGCACGAAGATGTTCGAGGTTTAGCGGAGGTCATGGATTTTCCTGCTGTATTAAATGGAGAAGCAGGCATGCTTGAAAAGATTATCCTTTCGCAACAGGCTAATCCAGTGGTTGATGGGCATTGTGCGGGCTTAAATAGTCATCAAATTACAGGCTATCGTGCTGCTGGTATCCATACAGATCATGAATGTGTAACGGCACAAGAAGCTACTGATCGAGTAGAGCAAGGGATGTATGTACTAATTCGTGAAGGCTCAGCAGCAAAAAATTTACGTGATTTATTGCCTGCTGTCAATGCAACAAATGCTCGCCGTTTTGGCTTTTGTACCGATGATAAATACGTTGACGAGCTAATGGATGAAGGTAGCATTAACTTCGATGTGGCAATGGCCATTGAGGAAGGGATGGAGCCGTTGCAGGCCATTCAGCTTGCAACTGTTAATACAGCGGAGTGTTATCGTTTATATGATCGAGGCGTTTTAGCACCAGGCTATAAGGCTGATTTTGTATTAATCGAGAACATTGACAGTATGCGTGCAAAGGCAGTTTGGAAAAATGGGATGAAGGTTGCTGAAAACGGTGCAATGGTAACGAATCGCATAGAGCCTAATGTACCTGCACATATTCATCATTCTGTACATTTACCGCATGTAATGAAGGACAAGCTCAGCATTCCATTCCATAAAGGTACGAAGGCAAATGTAATAGAAATAATACCGAATCAGCTTATTACGAATCATTTAGTAATAGATGTACCTGTGAAAGAAGGTGTATTTGTACCGTCAGTTGAACAGGATTTACTAAAACTGGCAGTTATTGAGCGTCATCACAATTTGCATACGACAGGTCTTGGTATTGTGAAGGGCTTTGGTTTACGAAAAGGGGCAGTGGCCACTACTGTAGCTCATGATTCTCATAATGCATTAGTAGTAGGCACCAATGATGAAGATATGTTACTTGCTTTGTCACGCATTCAAGAAATTCAAGGTGGCTTTGTCATAGTAGCTGATGGTGAGATTTTAGCGGAAATGCCATTAACAATTGGAGGCTTAATGACTGATGCACCAGCTGATGAAGCAAAAAAGCAATTAGTAAGTTTGCATAACGCCCTACACGAGCTCAACCCAACACTAGATTTCCATTTTTTATTGACGTTTTCATTTGTTGCTTTACCTGTTATTCCTGCCTTAAAGTTGACAGATACAGGGTTATTTGATGTTACAACATTCCAGCATATTCCGGTGGAAGCGGAAGTTTAACATTGAAAAACTATTATGTTCATGAAATTAAGGTTTCCTATTAAATAAAGTGTACCCATTTGCCAAAGCGAGGGGTTGATTTCCTTTCCGACTCGGCGCTTTCCTGAAGGGCTGATGAGCTGCTTGCGCCATCAAATGTTTTTTGTACGAAAGCAAAGTGGCAATAGCGTCAGCAACAACAAATAACAATCGCCGACACAGTTATTAGTGATTCTGATTGATTTGGTGAGTAGCCTGGAACGGAGACTCCTTCATTTAAAGCGCCACAATTCTCACCAGGATTTCCTCGACCATTTTGTTTTAACATAATGAAACGACCTAAAAGATTAGCCTCTTTCAGGTCGTTTTTTTATATGGGATAGATACGTGCTTTTAACTTCTTATTTAATATGGATGCCTGCATTAGTGCCTGTTCATCGTGAATAATTTCACCAGGTTTGTTTGCTTCTCCAATAATATACGAGGAGAACGGCATCTTTAAGAAATCAAAGATATATTGGAATTGTTGAATCATTGGTAGGCCTTTTATATAGGGATCATCGCCACCAACAGCAAGAACAATAGCCTCGGTAGTTTGTAGTTTTTCCTTAAGCTGTGGAAAACGCTCATCTCGAATTGCTTGACTGAGTCGATCCACCATGTTCTTCATGATTCCCGACATGCTGTACCAATATATTGGTGTTGCAAAAATAACGATATCACTTGTTAAAAATGCATCGATGATTTGATCATAATCATCATCTACAAACTGAAAGCCATTGTCATCATGACGTAAATCGTTGATGGGCTCAATCGTTAAATTTTTTAGATCTATTTTTTCATGATTGATGCCCTTTAATACATAATCAGCTAGTTGTTCACTATTACTACCGGCTCTAGAGCTTCCAATAAATGCGGTAATGTTCATATGAATCCTCCTCTGTCATTCAAGTTATAACTAGTGTAAACTTATTTTTATTATCGATAAAGATGAATGTTTCGATGAAATGTATCGAAAAAAACGATTTAGAGGTGAAGAAGATGGATATGAAACAGCTACAAACGTTTTTAACAGCTTCAGAAACGTTAAGCTTTACGCAGACAGCTCAGCTACTGGATTATGCACAGTCAAGTATAACAGCACAAATTAAATCGCTTGAAGATGAGCTAAGTGTTGTTCTTTTTGAGAGGCTGGGAAAACGTATTACCCTTACGGAGGAGGGCAAGCGATTACAACAGTATGCTCAAAAAATCCTAGATTTAAATGTGGATATGAAAAAAGCTGTATTAAATGAACAAGCACAAGCGGTGTTAAAAATAGGTGCACAGGAAAGTCAATGTGTGTATCGTCTTCCGAGTATTTTACAACATTTTCAGAAAGCCCATCCACAAGTAAAAATCATTTTCAAGCCTGTACATACAACCGAAATCGCTAAAGATTTATTGCAGTCAGGCAATCTAGATCTAGCGTTTATTACAGATGCCTATAAGGAAACGCCTATGTTACATCGTGAGCGACTTATTCAAGAGCAATTAGTATTTGTCAGTGCACCTACTGATAGCAACGCGGAAAGAGACGTATTTTCTTTACAGCAACTTTCAAATGAAACGATGCTTCTGACGGAAAATGGTTGCTCCTACCGTAATCAATTGGAAGTACAGCTACAGCAGGAAGGTACGCTACCAATACAAATGATTGAATTTGCAAGTATTGAAGCCATTAAGCAATGTGTGATGGCAGGCTTAGGTATTTCATTCCTACCCAAAATGGTGGTGGAGAAGGAGTTAGAAAGCCATAGTTTAAAAGAACTGACTACATCAATGAATTTAGCAGATATTTTTACGGATATCGCTTGGCATAAGGACAAACACATATCTCCGTATCTCGCTGATTTTATAGAAATTGCCATGAAGATGTATAAGAAGTTTTAAGAGCTTGTTATACCCGGACTGATGATAAAAGATGCAGGCCACTGAAATAGGGCACCGTTTTAGTGTGTTTGATGGTTTCCGTAAGGCTAAAATTTGTAAATCCGGACTGCTTATTAAATTCGCTGATACACAAAACAATTCAACTAATAATTATATCTATAATAAAAACTGTAGAATCCATTTTGAACGATCCTTTATTAAAATGGATTCTTTTTGTTTGCTGTTAATAAGGCTATGCAAATGTCTTTTTTAAAGGCTGTTTTCTCAAAGATTGTTACTGTTAAAACAAAAAAGGCAGATTTAATCTACAAAACGTGTAGAATAAATTCTGTCTTTTTGGTTTGATATTTCGTGAATCGAAATTTAACTAAACACCCCTTTCGTTGAATAACAAAAAGGCATTACTCTTTATTGAAAAAGCCAAAATCAGTTGAAAAAGATTTAATTGGTTCCAAAAACTATGATATCTGCTCTTTCAAATGGTTTATGCTTTTCAACATATATATCTTCTGAAATCATCCAATTATTTTCCCACATATCACGAGCCTCTTCTCCGTCTCTTTCAAGACCTCTTGAAAGCCTAGTTTCTCTTGGACAGTCCACCCATATTGTAAAATCGTATTTATTTGATAATTCCTTGCGAATAGAATAGACACCTTCTACTATGACAATTCCACCAACAGGAACACTATGCCATTCTGCCAAATCATCCGCCTCCCAATCATATCGCTGATATCGTGTTTCAATATTTTGATTGATTGGTTCAAGAACTTGATTTAATACGCGCTTCCAATCAAAATCAGCACCAATAGGCTTTTTCTCTGGATGAGTTTTAATAAGTTGTGAGGATGGTAAGTAAAAATCATCCATATGTACAACAGTTATATTAGAAAATTCATCCTTTAATTTATTGGCAAATGTACTCTTTCCTGAACCCCCACAACCATCTATTCCAATTAACAAGGTTGGCTGTTTTTTTTCAATTGAATTAATTGACCTAATCAATTGCTCAAAATTATTAAATTCACCATTTTTCGTTTTGAAATTCACTATATCACCAATTTTTAATTGTTTACATATTAGTTCTTCAAACATTTCATTAATCCTGCTTCTTTAACTATCCTGCTCCGATAGTTGAATAGCATCAATCTTTTCAAAAACAGCCTTTTTAAAAAGGCACACGAATAACGCATTGTTGTGTATACAGTATTCTTGCGTATATAGAAAGGGGAGAATCATAGTTTTGATAGGCGTGGAAGTAATTTCAGTGTAATTTAAAAAAGTGCGAATGATTCTTTTTAATCCATTTCGCACTTTTTAGTTCTTTTCACTATGGAAGAATATTATGGTGATTTATAAAAGTACCTCAAGGGTGTTCCTTTATTTTCAGTTGGACCTATTGAAAACTTATTGTTTCTTTAAAGTCCCAGAAAAATTAGTTCCCTCATCATGCTCTGTACGACAATCTACCTCGGTAATTTTTAGTGCATTATTGAGGCGTTCAAATTCTAATACACACCGATTGCCGTTTGAGGATTTGTTCATCACGGCCTTAGTGCTAGAAGTAATCGTTGCTGTCCCATCGACACTCCCTGCAGCTGTCCCATCATTGGCAGTAATGAATATAGTAAAGCTTTTGCTTGTTGCGTTTGTAATATAGGCATCACGGCGATTAAAATCAGTTGAGCCTGTACCCCACTTATAGTAATACGAATAGGTACCATCCCAAGCACTTTTAGAAGGTGTTGTCAGCTGCATTGTTTTATCTAGTTGATTTTGGCCATTTTTCGCAAGTACATTTAAAGAAGCATTACTCGTATTTTCATGAATTGCTTGTGCGTTCTCTGAAATTTCATAAAAATTTCTTTCATCCATACGGTGGAGCATTGTTACGACTTGAGCTCGTGTCATATTGTTTGTAACGCCAAAAAACTTCTGTAAATTGCGATTTTCATATTGAAAGTTTTGACCAGTGGAAATGTAATGATCGAGTAAAAATTGTATGGATTGATCTAATCCACTTTTACCATTAGCTAAATGTGTAATTGCCTGTGCCACAACACCGCGCTTTACACTAGTTGCGCGAATCTTATTATCGAAGTATCCGTTTAATGGAACACCGTAGCTCGCAAGACGATTGTAATATTCGTCAGACCAGTTTGCAGCAGGGGTCTGTTTTTTTAACTCATCATACGGTAATTCAAGCTCATAAAAATTTGCAAGTAGTTTTGCGAATTGTTGCTCTGTGATTATTGCATTGGGCTTAAATGTACCATCTGCATAACCATTAACGATATCATATTCCTCTGCCCACATGATGGCTTCATAGGCATAGTGATCTTCTGGCACATCTTTAAAGCCAGCAGCTTGGACAGTGAAGCCAGTTGCCACAACAAGTAGGGGAAGCAATAAAGCGCATACTAATTTTTTCATTTGTCTCAGTCATCCTTTCTTTCTAGTACTGTTAATAGTTTGAAGGATATGGATATAAACTGCAAATTTTTCTAGTTTATTTTACTAGAAAGGAGGGTGGAGAAATCTTATAGGGGATTCTTTTAGGAAAGAAGGAATAAACAGGGATGTTGAATAGTTTTAATAATTACCTCCAAGAATGGATGCCTGTTTTAACACCGCTTAGTTTAGTGATTGGTGTATTGTTAGGGAATGTGGGGCATCAGTTTTTATTTTTAATGCCATGGCTGTTTGCTTTCATGACATTTGTAGGTAGTTTAAATATGAATTTTGAAGGGCTAAAAAGTATTCAAAAATATCCAAAGGTTATTTTAATAGTCATTGCTTTTTTACATCTGATCATGCCAATTTGGGCTTATTTTGTATCAACTGTTATCTTTCACGATCATTTACTGACGATTGGCTTTGTTTTAGCTGTCGCGATACCAACGGGGGTAACGAGCTTTATTTGGGTAAATATTTGTAAGGGACATCTTGCATTGTGCCTTGCGATTATTTTAATCGATACACTCATATCACCCGTAGTTATTCCCACTTTACTACATGTGGTTGTCGGTAAAACTATCGAAATTAATACTACTGGTCTGATTCTAGATTTATTTTGGATGATTGTTGTGCCATCTCTCGTAGGTGTAGCGATGAACGAGTTTACTAAAGGCAATATTACGTTGACATTAGGAAAAAAATTAGCCCCTTTTGCAAAACTAAGTTTGTTTTGCATTGTGATGATTAATGGTAGCTCAATTGCCTCGTATATTAAAAATATTAGCTGGGAGCTTGTTTGTATTATTTTGATCGTATTTATACTAGCGGTATCTGGGTATGTTTTATGCTTAGTACTCGGTCATATTCTTTGGAAGAATTTAAGTATCGTTACAATGTTCGTTTTTACAGGAGGGATGCGCAATATTTCTATAGGTGTAGTGATAGCGACTACATACTTTCCTGCAAAAGCGGTCATGCCTGTAGTGTTTGGCATGCTATTTCAGCAAGTTCTAGCGTCGTTCTTTAGCCGAGTAATGGAAAAGTATCAGCGGAAATTTGGGGAAGGTTAAATATTTGTAAACGCAAAAAATTTCGTGATTGTTCGGGAGGAAACGAATGTTTTTTGTAATGTGCTGTTACAAAAAAGAAGGGGCACTAAAAATTTTGATGCAATTTCATCAAGTGACAATAGCACAATATGAGGTTCCATTGTACTTCTTTCAGAATATGATGAAGATAAGCAATGTCATGTTGTTAAAGGATGGGGGAGATATTGCCTATTAAAAATTATACAAAAATATAAATTTGAGAGTAAACACCAACACGTTTCATACCAGAAATGCTGGTGTTTTGTGTTATTCGGAAGTATTTTGAGTACTAATTATGTCACTTAAGAAAGAAGAGTGCATGAATGAAAGATTTAGATGATTTGAAGTTGACGATTCTTCCGTTAATTATTTTGCTGGTTCTTATACTTTTATGGAAGCTGACCGAGTCTGTTGGGGCGGGAATGCTGGTCATTATTTTCTGGATAGGCTGGCGCCGCCTTGTAAGAAAATTGATTACATGATCTTTCTAATGTTGCGTAGAATTAGTTTCGACGCTCCTCATAAAATACTAATGGCTAGTCTGCCAATAAATTTACCATACAGCTATATGCAAAAAAAATAGCGTTTGTCTACAGCCGACTTCGTTTGATAACGGAATCAAACGGTGTCTTTTATCACTTGCTTTTTGATTGGTATATTTTTGGAAGTGGTTCAAAAAGGCGATATAGCAAAATTAAAGATCTGATGAGCAAGATTTCATAAATGCATAATTTTAAAATAGTGAATATTTTCAAGACATATATTTAGTGAAATTATTGTAAAACGACTATGTACTAATATTTGTAATTTTGTTACTATTTATTAATTAATAAATGAAACAACAAGGAGATACAGCATGTGGCGTAATCGGAATGTATGGATAATTTTATTAGGTGAATTTGTTGTAGGTCTTGGCTTGTGGGCAGGGATTATAGGGAATTTAGCTTTTATGCAAGAGGTTGTTCCTTCTGACTTTCACAAATCATTAATTATTTCTAGCGGTATATTGGCGGGTTTAATAGTTGGTCCGTTAGCAGGGCGTATTATTGATAACTCGCAGAAAAAAACAGTTATACAGTGGGCAAGTGTAGGGCGAATTATAAGTGTTTTATTTATGTTTATGGCACTTTATACAAATTCGGTTGTTTGGATGATTCTTTTTTTAATAACGTTGCAAATAGCAGCCGCCTTTTATATGCCTGCACTACAATCTATTATACCAATGATTGTCATGGATAAGGATTTAATTACATTAAATGCTTGGCAAATGAATGCTCGAACGATTTCAAGGATTATTGGTACTGCTGCAGCAGGATTCATGCTAAGTTTCTTTGAGCTGAAATGGTTGTACATCATTTCATTTATTGTCTATATTTTGATGTTTGTTATTACGAACTTCCTACAATTAGATGAAACGGCAAATCAATCGTCAGCAACTAAAGAAAAGGGCGACTTTAAAGAAGTGTTACCGATGGTGAGGGAGCACCCTGTTGTTTTAATGACACTTGTCTTAATGTTAATTCCAACATTATTTTTAGGTTCCTTTAATTTAGTTATAATGAAAATTTCTGAGATTCATCATACAGCGACAATATCAGGATTATTATATACAGTTGAGGGCATAGGTTTCATGTTAGGAGCAGCTGGTTTGAAATTGATTACAGAACGGGTGAACACTGGAACACTCCTTTTTATATTAGCATTTATCATCGGTTCGATGGAGCTAATGCTAATATTCTCGGATATTAAATTTTTGGCATTAGTAGCTTTTGGAGTTTTTGGTTTTTCAGTAGGCTGTTTTTTCCCAACGACAATGGTGATTTTTCAAAAGCAAGTGCCAAAAGAATTTCATGGGCGATTTTTCTCATTCCGTAATATGATTGATTCTGTCATCTTTCAGGTCGTCTTATTGTCAACAGGCATGATGCTAGATTTAGTTGGTTTAAGTGGATTGGGACTTGTTTTCGGTATTATTAGCTTAAGTTTAACCATCACTTTTTTACTATATTCAAAGAAAAAGAATGTTGTTATGCATGCTCATTAAATATAAACAAAAAAGAACTGTCAAATTTGTAAACTGCTTTTGACAGTTCTAATTTTTAATTAAGTTTTGGTGATCCTAATGAGAACTTATACGATTAAAGAGGTCGGGTTTGTTAAAGTAAAGGTAATTGACAAAGATTGTTCTTATAGTTAGAATTCAACTATTCAATTAATCAATTGAATAGTTTGGGGGATATTTGTATGCTTAATGAACGAAATTTAAAGGATTTATTATATCAAGAGTTTGCAAGAATAGGAAAAAGTTTATCAAGCCCTAAACGATTGGAAATTCTTGATCTTTTATCACAAGGTCCTAAGTCTGTGGATGCTTTGGCAAAAAATACAGAAATGTCAGTTGCTAATGTTTCGCAACATTTGAAAACCCTTTTTAATTCGAGAATGGTTAAATTTAAGAAGGAGGGAAATTATGTCATTTACGAACTTGCGGATGAGATTATTTCTGACTTCTTAATTACATTGCATGCTTTATCAGAAAAGCAACTAATTCAAGTTCAACAAATAAAAGACGAGTTTTTAAATGATCAACTTGGGTTAGAGGGAATAACACTTTCAGAACTTCTTCCTCGAATGGAAAAAGGTGAGGTTTTACTATTGGATGTACGACCGAAAGAAGAATATGAAGAGGCACACATTCCTGGTGCTATTTCTATTCCTATCGAAGAATTGGAAGAGAAGCTTGCATCTTTGCCAGCCAATTGTGATGTTGTTGCTTATTGCAGAGGACCTTATTGTTTAATGTCAGTAGAAGCGGTGAAGATTTTAAAATCAAAAGGAATTAAGGCATTTCGAATGGAACAGGGCGTTAAAGAATGGCTACAATTAGCGAAATAGAGCGGAGGAACTAAGAATGAAATTAGGAATTATTTTGGAGACGAAAGAACCGGAAAAAGCGTGGAATGCATTTAGGTTCGCGAACGCTGCATTAATGAAAGAACATGAAGTTAAGTTATTTTTAATGGGTGAAGCTGTAGAATGTGAAAACATTGAACATCCGAGTTTTAATGTAAAAGATCAAATGAATAAATTTAATGAATTAAAGGGTGATCTTTTAGCTTGTGGAACATGTTTAAAATCGAGATTACTAGATCAAACAACTTCCTGTCCAATTTCTACTATGAATGACTGTGTTGAAGTTGTCGAATGGGCTGACAAAATGGTTACGTTTTAATTATTGAGAAAAGAGAAAAGGGGAAAGAAGGTGTTGAAAGATGCTTGGAAAAGCACAAGCAACCACAGAGACTTATATTGATTCACCTGAAAAGCTAAAGAGCTTATATAAGCGAGTGCTAATCGTTGTAAGTCTCTCACAAGTTTTTGGTGGGGCAGGGCTTGCAGCAGGTATTACGGTAGGGGCTCTTTTAGCGCAGCAAATGCTAGGAACGGATGCTTATGCAGGAGTACCATCCGCTTTATTCACTTTAGGGTCGGCGGGTGCAGCTTTAATTGTAGGGAAACTATCACAACGTTACGGGCGCCGTACAGGTTTATCGACAGGCTTTTTTGTAGGTGGACTTGGTGCAATCGGTGTTGTGATTGCTGCTATTACGAATAGTGTCATTTTATTATTCGCATCTCTATTATTCTATGGTGCAGGGACTGCTTCAAATTTACAGGCACGCTATGCAGGGACAGATTTAGCCAATAATAAACAACGCGCAACGGCTATCAGCACAACAATGATGATGACAACATTTGGGGCTGTGGCAGGTCCAAATTTAGTAGGGATAATGGGTAAATTTGCTGTTTCTATAGGAGTGCCAGCGCTTGCAGGTCCATTTATATTATCAGCAACAGCATTTATCTTAGCAGGTCTTGTGCTCTTTGTTATGTTACGTCCCGATCCGTTAGAAATTGCAAAAATGATAGAAGCGGACAGACGAGAGAAAGAATACGGAAATATGACGGAATCCTATAGTGAAAAAGCTATCAATAAAAGAGGTCTTACAGTCGGTGCAACGGTTATGGTTCTTACTCAGATTGTAATGGTTGCTATCATGACGATGACACCAGTACATATGAAACACCATGGTCATGGTTTATCGGAAGTAGGAATTGTTATAGGTTTTCATGTGGGTTCCATGTATCTTCCGTCGCTCGTAACAGGTATTCTTGTTGATAAAATTGGACGAATAGCCATGAGTATTGCTTCAGGAGTGACTTTGTTATGTGCAGGTTTATTAGCAGCATTCGCACCAAGCGATTCTATGGTTCTATTAATCGTAGCTCTTTCTTTACTTGGGTTAGGCTGGAACTTTGGCTTAATTAGTGGTACTGCACAAATAGTTGATTCGACTGAACCTTCCACACGTGCAAAAACACAAGGAAAAATAGATGTTTTAGTTGCATTAGCAGGGGCATCTGGTGGTGCTCTCTCAGGCATGGTAGTAGCTAATGCAAGCTATGCGACATTATCTTTAGCAGGAGGTCTATTATCTTTAATCCTTATTCCAGTTGTCATTTGGTCAAGAAAAGCTTGAGATAAATTATGGATACTAAAATTTTTCTCGTGTGATTGGTGCGTACCTACATACTCATTAATTAAATTTGACTGGCTTTTAAAGGCTTACAATGGATATGTATCAGGTGATTTAATTAAAACAGTTTGGATAGTCATAATCGGAGTATCTTTGATAATTAGTTAAATCAGTGATGTTTTAATTGCAAGAGCCTCTGAGGTGCTCTCTCAGATAGGGTAAGCTATGCAATATTCTCTTTAGCTGGAGGTCTATATCCTTAATTCTAGAAAAGCTTGAGATAAGTTATATGACATTAAAGTTTTTAATGGTTACTAAACAACAACACTTGGAAGAGTTTCAAAGTAACCAATGGCGTTACAAAGTTTGGTTATAAGTGAAATGAAACCATTCCTAAAATTCATTAGATTCTTAGGGTGAGATGATTTCTTATTGGGTATTTATATTATTATGACTATGAAGATTGTGAAGAAATGTACTTAAACTCCCATGAAAGAACTTAATCATCTTTCATTTTCTGTGGTGAAGAGCTGATTTTTGCGCTACATGGATGGCTAACGGGGCATTTTGTTGAAGATGAAAAGAGTATTTTTAGGCACATATTGAGCCAAATGTCGAAATGGAAATTGTTTATATAATAGCGATTTGAGGGTTATATTTTAACAAGAGGTAAGTGAACAAAATAGTTAAGGTAGCTTGCTTTTATAAACGCCTACCTCCTATGATCACATTTATTGTAACTTGCTTTGTAGACTTCTATAAACATTAATTAATTCATCGCATGCAATTTTATTTTTGATAAAAATATACTTAATTGAGATCAACGATTTTCAAGGCTAGGGATATTAACCACAGCAGGTGATGGCCAAAAGAACCACGAAATAAACATCATTAACAAACCAATCGTCCAGTAAGCAAGTGCAGGTGTTTTAATGATTTTTGTAAAAGGAGCAATCATGACCTTATTAATACCAGAAATCATCATAACCCGACTCATGGCAACGATAATAGAAATAATAAGAATGATCGATAACAGCTCTGTAATGGCATAAATAAAACTGTTAAAAACGCCACTAATGGACGCAGTTAAATCACCTGTCGCAAAGATTGCTAGCATGAAGATGCCTAGTACACAAATGAGGGTGGTATCGCGACGTTCAACCATAAAGCCGATGATAAGGACAATAAAAACAACGTAAATCCAATGGAGAGCAGTAAATTCAATCCCCATACGTTTCCCCCTCAATATTCGATCTGATTCTATTGAATATGAAGGGGAAAAAAGTTGGTGGTGGGGGTGAATAAATATTTATTACCTGTTGCAATAAGAGCACTTTTTAAACAACAGCAACAATAAATCAAATGAAATCAAAAAGATCAATACATAATAAGAAACAATGTTGCAATATTATTAATTAGTCCAAGTTCGCAACATTGTTTCTTTACAATTTCGAATTGCTTGATTTAGTTTAAATTAAAATTTGAGTATATTTTACATAGTATATGTTATATGTTATATGTTTTTCTTTTGTACCGCTGTCTTTTTTTCGGGATTTTGGGGAGCTAGTATGGTGAATCCTTTCAATGAAACAGTTGTAACACTTGTTAAAATTATTAATAACATACCAGTTAATAAGAATAGGCTAGTGGATCCGATATATTCTCCTATTAATCCAGCAATAAAATAACCAATTATTGAAACTAATTTAATTGATGCATTTGTTGCGGAATAAACCCTACCTCGAATAGTATTCGTTGTATGTTCTGCGTAGTAAGCTGATACAGGTGTCATAGCACCACTAGATGTGAGTCCTGCAAAGAAAAAGATGATACAAGTGAATATAAAATTTGGTTCAAAAAATATCATTAATAAAAATAAACCTTGTAGGATTAATCCTACATTAATTAAATATCTACGATCTAGTTGTTTTTCATAATATCCAATTAACCAAGTACCTAGTATTAATCCTATGGAAAACATAGCCATTACTAAACCATACACTGGATCACTGTCTTGCGAATTCAATACCAAACTATTTTTAACATAAAGTAATGCTCCTACTGTAGTAAATGAACTGACTAATCCTTTTAGAAGGTTAATAGCTGTAACATATTTTAATACTTTGTTTTTAATTAGTTCAGCGACTCCTTTTTTAAAATCAAAGAAAAACGTTCTTTTTTGTTTATCCTTCTTATCAATCTTCTTGTTTTTTTCAAAAGTGTATTGGATAAACATCGAACAGATTACTGAGATTGAAAATGTAGCACTGTCAATAATAAATGCTGTGTGTAGTCCTATAAGTCCTATTAAAGAAGCAGCGATTAAGGGACCGATTACTTGAACTATTTGAAATCCTACATGCGAAAGTCCAATTGCTTTTACATATAGATTTTTTTCAACAATTTCTGGTATGAGAGCTGATCTTGCTGGTGCAAAAATGGCTGCAAACGCTTGTGTTAAAAAGCAAATAGTATAAATAATAATTAAATTTTCAGTGAAGAATAAACATAAAATTAAAAAGAATCTAATAAAATCAGTAGCAATTACGACATATTTTTTATTTATTTTATCAATGAATACACCTACGAGTGGTCCAATAAGTATCCAAGGAATCGCTTCTAAAATGAATGCAATTGTAAGGCTTATAGCAGATTCTGTTAATTTGAAAATTAGCAAAGGTAACGCTATTAAACTTATAGCATCACCTAATTGTGATATTAATTGTCCTGACCAAAGATAAATGTAATTTCGATTTTTAAAAACATCACGATAATAAATATTTTTCGTTTCCCCATTAATGTTCACCATATTCTCCAGCTCCTTTTAAAATGGTTATTTTTTATTTCTCAAACATTGCCGTTTTCTTATGATCCAATTAAATGTTTCGATTTATTAACAGCTAACGTATTGAATAATATTTCTGAAGGTTTAGTTAAACTAGATATGGAGAAATTTCAGCCAAAACCAGCTATAGCATCAAATTGGGAAGAGATTGAAAAAGATAAAGAATATATTTTTTCGATTAGAAGTAATGCATATTTTTCAAATGGAGACAGGATATTAAATGAAGACATTGTCTATTCTTTAGAAAGGATTCTTGCTTTAAATTCAATTGAAATTACAACAATAGACTTAAATAATAGAAAAATAAAAATTTCATTATCTGAAAAATTGGATAATTTTATTTCTTATTTAGGAACACCTAGATTTTCTATAGTAAAAAAGGGAACTTATGAATTTGAAGGAGATAATACCTTTCCTTCATGTTTTTCTGGGACTTTTAAAATTAAATATGTAGATTCAAAAATATTAGTCTTAGAAAAAAATCCATATCATCGGTTATTTGATGAAATAGAATTGGATAAGGTAACATTTATAAAAATAACTAATGCATTAGAAAGGTTAAATTTCTTTCAAACTGAATCACAGAATGATGATAATCAAATAAATTATTATTTTTTGAATCATGGTCCAGTATCAATGTATGAAGAGTTGAAAGGAATGGAAGAACTTAATCCTACTCCTGTTATGGGAACCATAGTTCTAACTTTAAACCATGAAAATGAGTTATTAAGAAATATAAATGTTAGGAAAATGATCTCTTTAGCAATTGATAGAGAAGAGCTAATTAGAAAAACAGAGCCATACTTAAAGCCAGCATACTCTTTGATACCAAAAAACATTATTGATTCAAAGGCTGAATTTATAAATGATTTAATACAAATTCCAATTGTTTCAAGTAGTTTCGATGAGGTATTAGAGGAAAATAATTTAAATAGAAGTTCACTCACACTCATTGTGATAAATCATGAACATCAAATTTTAAAGGCTAGGTTGATAAAACAACAATTAAAACAACAGCTTAATTTAGACATTATTGTGAAACCTTTAGATTGGGGAAATTACGTAACTGCAATTGATGAGCAAAACTATGATATGTTATGCGAAACTTGGAACTCTGAAATTGGTGATATTGCTTCTTATCTTTTCCCTTTAACTAGTGGCAATACGTTCAATACTTCTAATTACAATAACCCTAAATTTGAAAGCTTGTTGATGGAAGGCATAAATACTGAGGATAATATGTTAAAACTACAAAAATACCAAAATGCAGAACAGATTCTATTAGATGATATGGTAGTTGTTCCCCTTTTCTTTGAAACTCATTTTTCATTTTTTGATAAAAAAATAAAATCTATTAAGTTATCTAAAAATGGCATTCTTGAAGTTGAAAGCATTCATATATAAATTTTCTTGAAAGGAGGTAAAGCTTTATGAACAAAATGGTAACGGAAAAAGAGTTTAATGAGAAATTAAAAAACAGAATCTTGAAAATGAAAATCTGCCACACGAAATTAAAAAACCAAAAAAAATAACGAAAGTAGTTACTTCTCGACAAGTTTCTGAGTGGTAATTCAAATGATTAATCCAAACAAAAAGACACTATCAATTTGAAGAAGATGCTGTTTGTATTTTTACAGACAGCATTTTTCTTACCCCATTGATCTGGGTAACTTTCATAAATAATCTTTAATCAGTTATTACACTCTGATAAGAATCAGATAATTCCAATTTAATGAGACCTTCGTACATTTGCTTGTTTGTTTGACGCTTCTTTTTCTTTAGCTTTGCATCTTACTCTAACCAATCACCGACGATTTCTCCCCATTTTCCATCATACATCATACCTTTTTTCTACGGTGTTTTGACTTCAGGTAGTTGCTCCTCATCACCATACTTCTTGCCTGTACTCCAATTAATTGCTAATGACCGGCGTTTTAATGATTTTGTAAAAGGAGCAATCTTCTATTATTATTCGTATGAAATCTCCAAAAAAGCTTATTCACACATTAATTTCTAATTCGAGATTTGAGGCAAGACAACTATCTGATACTGTGCTGAAGATTATTTGGATGACCATGGAGAAAACGGACCAGAAGAGGTTGGAAGAAGAGCTTTTGAGACCCTTTGAAATGATTTGAAAAATGGAGAGTATCTTGAGCTAGATAGTGTTCAAGTAGGGTACTCTTCAAGAATACTGAAGAAGATTATAATAGAAGGAAATGTGATAAATGTGGTGGGGTGGGGTCCTAGTAGGATTTTACCAAGAATGCAAATGAGAGCGTTATCTCGACTCACAATCTGTTGTTATTTCTTCTTTGAAGTCCTACTTAAAATTTGTTTAGGAAAAATAATGTATTTTATATTAGTATTGACAAATTAATATATGCATACTATCATTTACATATTGATAATGATTATCATTATCAATATGTCGAACACGCAGAATAAAAAGGGGTATTTTTTAATATCCCTTTTTATTTATAAAATGTTGATAATGATTATCAATTGAAAGGAGGTCTTACTATCAAAAAGTTATTTTTAGTTTCAATGTTAGTAGCATTATTAACAATTTTCATTACACCAAATTTATATGCATTTGCTGCACTTGTAGATGGGAAATACACAATCAATTATCAAGTGAATAAACCAGATTCTACATCTGCTTCAATGGCAAATGATTACTTTTTGAAGCCTGGGACAATTATTGTTAAGAATGGCTCTTCGGTAATACAGCTGAAGTTGAAAAATAGTTCGTGGATGACGAAATTTGAATCGAGTACAGGTGGTAATAAAGTTATTAGTGAAAATAAGGCAGAGGATACACGTATCGTCCAATTTGCACTTCCTTCTCATACATCACCGACTGCTGTTGCGATGAAGGTGGATATTGATGACTTGAATTACCATCATGAATACACAGTAGATTTTGTTTGGGATGCGGCGTCATTGAAAAATGAAGATGGTAGTGCAGTAGTAGCTACAACAGAACAAAATAAAAGTAACACTAACAAGACTATAAAAACAGATAATACCGGTGAAACAAATACTTCGTCAGTTAAAGAAAAAGAAACAAATCCTCAGACAAGTGATGCTTTTCCACTAGGTTTACTTTTATTGTTCTGTGTTAGTGGATTTATCTTATTTAATTTTAAAAAACGTATAAAGGAAGAAGAAATCATTTAAAATATTTCGGAAGCACCCTCATCTACTTCACTTGGTAGGAGTAGGGTGTTTTTTAAAAGGAGTGAATGAACATAGAGAAAATCAAAAATTCGAAAGTATATACTAGAATGTTACATATTGTAGGGTTATATATTATTTGTATCATTCTTTCAGCATGCAGCAATTCAAATAGGGAAGATGAAAATAAGGTGCAAGAAAAAAATAATGAAAGCCATTCAGCAATACGAGATGAAATTCGAATTATTCCAACGACAGTTGCAGTTACTCAAATTTTAGATGCACTGAATTTAGATGCTATTGCTATTCCCACGACTTCATATGATTTGCCAAAACGATTTGAGGGTTTACCCGAAATTGGTAATCCGATGTCACCAGATATGGAAATTGTAAAATATTTGAATCCAACAGAGGTTTTCTCAGTGACAACTTTGGAGGCAGATTTAAAAAAGACATTCGAGGAAGTAGGTATCCATGCTTCATTTATAAATTTACAGAGTATTGATAATATGAAAGCTTCCATTGTAGAGATTGGTGAAAAATATGATCGTACTGCTGAGGCAACTAAGCTAGTGTCGGAGCTTGAAGGAAAGATTACAGCCGTTCGAATGAAGGCGGAATTAAATGAATCACCTAAAGTTTTAATTTTACTAGGTATTCCAGGTAGCTATTTGGTGGCAACAGAAAATTCATATATTGGAGACTTAGTGAGAATGGCTGGAGGTCAAAATGTGATGAACGGTCAAGAGCCTGAGTATTTACCGTCTAATACGGAGTTTTTACAACAAAGTAATCCGGATATTATTATTCGTCTGTCACATGGGATGCCCGAACAAGTTGTGGAAATGTTTGATAAGGAATTTGTTACGAATGATATTTGGAAGCATTTTGATGCAGTGAAAAATGGACGTGTGTATGATTTAGAAGAGCCGTTATTTGGAACCACAGCAACGCTTGCAGTACCTCAAGCTCTAGAAGAACTTATTAACATTATGTACCCATAATGAGAAATGTAGAGGACTTAGATGAATAAAAAAATAAGTAGTTTTTTAGTTGTAAGTATATTACTTTTAGTTGTTATTATATATTCGGCAATTACTGGATCTATTAAAATGGATATGATGGAATTTATTAGGGCTTTTTTTGGTGAAGAAAATCCAAACTACACAGTTATTAAAGATTTACGTTTCCCACGGATTATAGTCGCTATATTTGCAGGGGCATCTTTGTCAGTTGCCGGCGTGTTATTGCAGGCAGTTATGCGTAATCCATTAGCTGATGCAGGTGTAATTGGAATTTCAGCAGGGGCATCATTTGTACAATTATTTGTCATTACATTATTTCCAATGATGTTTTTCTTTACACCATTATTGGCTTTTTTTGGAGGAGCATTTGCTTGTTTTTTAGTATTTATGTTGTCATGGAAGTCAGGCTTAAATCCTTTGAAAATTATTTTAGTAGGTATTGCGATTAATGCGATGTTTACTGGTCTAACAGAAGCATTTGTTACGGTATGTAGCTATATGAAGGTTATGGTTGGTGGTGTAGGGGGCTCTAATTTATCAATGCGTACTTGGAGTGATGTTAGTTTAATATCATTTTACGGTGTGATTGGTTTAATAGCCTCTCTACTACTAGCTTCTTGGTGTAATTTATTGACTTTGCAAGACAAAACGGCAAAGAGTTTAGGCTTTAATGTAACACGTGCACGACTGATTATTGCTGCAATAGCGGTATTACTTGCGGCTATTTCAACTGCTACAGCAGGAGTTATTGCATTTGTCGGGTTATTAATTCCGCATATTTCAAGAAGGTTAGTAGGTTCAGACCATAAATTGTTAATTCCATTCTCGGCATTAGCTGGCGCCTTGCTGATTTTGACTGCAGATACGCTAGGCAGAATATTAGTTTCACCGTTAGAAATTCCAGCATCAACAATAATGGCTATAATTGGTGGACCGTTCTTAATCTTCTTAATTCGAAAAGATAAGTAAAAAGAGGTGTGTATATTGAAAGTTTCTCAAATTAAACTATCTTATGATCAGAAGAAAAATCATTTAGATGGGGTTACGACAAGTATTGAAAAGGGGAAAATCACGACGATTATTGGCCCGAATGGTTGTGGTAAATCCACATTACTAAGTGTCATTTCACGTAATAATTCGCCACAACAAGGGTCGGTAACGTTAGAACAGAAAGATATAATGGCATACAAGGCAAGGGAATTTGCGAAAAAACTAGCAATTGTTTATCAACAAAATACAGTGCCGCAAGATATCACAATTGAAAAACTAGTTTCTTATGGACGGGTACCCCATCAACAATTGATGAAAAAAAATGTTGAAGAAGATGAGGCGGCAGTAGATTGGGCACTTACAGCTACAAATTTAGTACAGAAACGTACATGTAAATTGGATGCATTATCGGGTGGAGAACGTCAGCGTGTTTGGATTGCCATGGCACTTGCTCAAAAATCGTCCATTCTTTGTTTAGATGAGCCAACAACATATTTAGATATTTTTTATCAAATCGAATTATTGGAGTTAGTGAAGAAATTAAACGAAGAAAATTCTTTAACAATTGTGATGGTATTGCACGATATTAATCAAGCAATTAAATATAGTGATCATATAATTTTGATGAAAGACGGTAAAATATTATGTGAAGGCTCACCTTCAGAAACAGTAACAGAAGAACGTATGAAAGAAGTGTATGATGTAGAAGTCATCATTCAAACACATGAAAGTGTGGGTACGTATATGATTCCAGTAAGGATTTAGGGAAATATTTTAGGCATATTTGAAATTTCTTAGATTTAATTAAGTTAAATTATTAATAGTTTTTATACTTACGGTGTGTGACATTTCGATGTCCGTACTTTTTTAGGATAATTGACACAAAAAATAGCTCGCAACATATTTTAACTTTCTTGACAATAATAGTGTGTGGGTTATAATAAATGAGAATGAGAATCATAATCAATTAAAGAGAATTGTATACTTTAAAACATCCATGTAATTAATAGATGTTTTTCTTTTATCCTTAATTGAGAATGATAATCATTTGAGTCTAGGGGTAGTACTAATAAATCTTTTAATACATAAAGGAGGTAGAAACGCACAGGATAGGTCAAAATAATTAAAAATTCAGGAGGTAGAGTAGTGAAGAAATTTTTACAATATGTAGCAATGGCAATTCTGATTTTAGGTACAATATTACCTAGCTTTGGAATGGAAGTAAAGGCGGAGGAGAATACCGAAGCTAACTGCACAATTAACTATTCATCAAATATCAAAATTCTCAACGAGCAACAAACAGCAGATTCAATGATGAATAGCTATGTTCAAAAGGAAGCTACTGTTCAACAAAAAGATGGTCAATATACGGTAGATATTACTGTGCCAAAAGCATATACAACGTGGTATCAGGGTTTTAAAGTTGAATCAGGTGGCGGATTAAAAGAAGCTATTGGAAAAACAAAAGACATAAATGGCAACGATATTTACACATTCGTAGTCGACCAATATGAGCAAACAATAAAAGCATGGGTTGATGTTAACATTCCAGAGCTATCTTACGTTCATAATTATATTATTTATCTAGAAATTTCAAATGTTGAGGAGACTAACCGAGTTTGTGAAGAAGTACCAGAGCAGCCAGAGCAGCCAAAGCAACCAGAAGAAAATACAGATGAAGTTATCACAAAAAACGTTCCCTTCACATTTTTAACAAATAATAAGACATTTGATACGTATTTTAAAAGCTATATTAACTATGCTGATTTAGCAACTGTTGGTGAAGAAAAATATGCATATATTAAACTAACAGGTCACACATATGCATTTACTACACTAAAAGAAGGCAATGAAAACGGAGAAGACGTAAAAATCGTAAGCTCTGAAGGAGAAGGAAATTCATTAGTACGCGTCATAAAAGTAAAATTAGACGCTAATTTAAAGGCTACAGTAATTATGTCAGGTGAAAAATATCCAGCAACGCTGTTTACATTTGATTTTACACCGGTAAAAGAAACAGGTGTTTATTTACCTAAGCATTTCAACACGAACAATCAAGTAATTGAGTTTGGATTGACTCCTGTCAACTCGGGTGCACCAGCTCATACAATAATCTCATCACTTTTAGGACAAGCATATGCAATAAAAACAGCAGACAATAAAATTGCTGTAACAATGAATTTAGTTGTAAATGATACGACGAAGAGCTTTTCTGTAAAACAAGGAAATAAAACAGTTGCAGAATGGACAGTAGGAAGCACGAGAAATGTAATTAAATTTACAGTAGATTCATTAGAAAATTTAGCTTTCACGTTAACAACTGAGCGAAATGGGACTGCTTCAACAATGAGTACGACAGTTGAAAAAGTACTATTAACTGGTGAAATTGCTAAGCAAGAGGAGAGTAATTCAGAAGGAAATACCAACGGCAGTGAATCAGGTTCTGGGGAGAACAATAACAATTCAAATACCGATGGCAATAACAATTCTAACACTGAAAACACTGAACAATCAACTAATGGGCTGTATACAGTGAACTTTACGTTCTTAAATGAATCAGGTACTGGTAGTTCTATTATGAACACATATGTAAATAGCCAAGCGTATGTAGTGAAAAATGGTTCTTCATATCAAGTTCAATTAACATTAAAAAATAGTTCATGGATTACTGGATTTACAGTGAATGGTGCAACACCTAGTACGATTAGCGACACAAATGATGTACGAGTAGTTCAATTTACAGTATCAAGTTTAGCTGCGCTTCAAAATGCATGGGTAAAAGTAGATATTGGGGATCTTAACTATCATCATGACTATAATATTCTTTTAAAATTTGATGAAGCTTCACTTTCAAAGATTAATGGTAGCACAACATTCCCGAATACAGGTGGATCAACTGATAGTGGTTCAACGCAATCAACTAATGGGCTATATACAGTGAACTTTACGTTCTTAAATGAATCAGGTACTGGTAGTTCTATTATGAACACATATGTAAATAGCCAAGCGTATGTAGTGAAAAATGGTTCTTCATATCAAGTTCAATTAACATTAAAAAATAGTTCTTGGATTACTGGATTTATAGTGAATGGTGCAACACCTAGTACGATTAGCGACACAAATGATGTACGAGTAGTTCAATTTACAGTATCAAGTTTAGCTGCGCTTCAAAATGCGTGGGTAAAAGTAGATATTGGGGATCTTAACTATCATCATGACTATAATATTCTTTTAAAATTTGATGAAGCTTCACTTTCAAAGATTAATGGTAGCACAACATTTCCGAATACAGGTGGATCAACAAGTGGTGGTTCAACTAATAATGGCACAAATATAGATGGGACTACAGGGAACTTTAGTCAAGAGGGAATAGTTAGATTTGAATTTGCAAAAAATGCAAAAGAGATAACTGTATTCCTACAAAAAGCAAAAACAGTATTTGAAGATAACAAATACAAAGTTACTCTTTCATTAAATATTGAAAATAACTTACAGAATTTTATTGTGAAACAGAATGGTAAAGAGATTGCAAAATGGTCGAATAAAGTAGCTTCATTAGTACCTATTGCAATTGCAAAAACAGCAACACTTTCATTTGAAACTGATACACTAGATAACCTTGTTTTTGAAGCCGCAACGACGGATAAGGCAATTTCCACAAATGTAACAGCAACGACGACAAAGACAAATGAAAAGAATACTCGTCAGTCAATTACGTATAAAATGAAGGCTGATCCAAACGGTAATATGGCTGATTTTATTACAAACTACCTAGCACCATACTTCACGAAAGCTGAATTAGTTACGATTGACGGTAAACGTTACATTGAAATGACACTAATTGGTAAGGCTTATGGCTTTGAAACGCTTGCTTATATTGATGGAAATGGTAAGCAACAAAATATTGAAGTGATTAGTTCTACAGGTGAAACAATGGATCAAGTACGTGTTGTACGTCTACCATTAGTTCGAGATAGCAATGGCGTAACGAAAATATTTGTCGATTCAGGGAGCTTAGGGTATGGCGCGTACACATTATTCTTTACGTTTGATGTGCCAGCTTTAGAGGAAGAAACAAATAACTCTATTAATTCCAATAACTCTACTGATAATATTAAAAATCCTTTTACAGATATCGATAATGTATTCAGTAAGGATGAAATTTTAGCTTTATACGCTGCTGGGATTACAACAGGTACAACAGCAACAACATTTAGTCCGAATAAAAATATAACTCGTGCACAATTTGCAGTGATGATTGCTCGAGCTCTAAATATTCAATCAGCTAAAGAAACTGCATTTACGGATGTTAAAGGTAAATGGTATGAAAATGAAGTACAAGCACTTGCAGAGGTCGGTATTGTAACAGGTGTAAATTCAACAACATTTAACCCAACGGCAAATATTACACGTCAGCAAGCAGCAGCAATGATATTACGTATGCTTGAATATAAAGGCTATAAAGTAACAGTTGATAAAAATGCTTTTTCGTACAAAGATGCTAGTAAAGTATTTGACTACGCAAAGCAAGCAGTATCGGAATTACAAGCACAAGACATCATGACAGGGTCTAATGGTTATTTAAACCCACAAAATAATTTAACACGTGCTCAAATGGCGAAAATTTTAAAACGATCACTAGAATTAGTAAATTTAATTGATTAATGATTAAAGTAAGGTACTATTACTATCCCATAAACCCTTTTTAAAAGTTGGATGAGGTGACTACGCTTTGTTGTGCTCCTGGAAGTATTCAGCTCAAGATATTGCCATAGGAGTCTTGCACCCGTTGCCTCATCCAATAAAAAATGCAATTCAAGTTGAATTTGAATTGCATTTTTTAAAATTTTTAAACAGCCTATTTTTTTGTGAATTTGGAAAAACCTAAAATCGTACACATAAATTCAAGCGTGTACTTTTCTTGGTTAAGTTTATGGAAAATGCATGTGAGAAATAATTTTTTTATTTGCACCTGTGAAGAGAAGCGTTCTAAACACAAAATTTGACCAATAAGATATCTTGCAAAAGTTGAAAAACGCTTAATTTATTTTGAAATCTTAAGTCCATCAATACTTAAGTAACGCTCAGTTAAAACTGTGTCTTTAAAGAAGGATTCATAATATCTATTGTAGATGGGTTTTATAAGAGAATTTTAAAAGCGTTCTTAAACGCATCGAGTTAGGATATTAGGCCTGTAAACCCGATAAATAACGTCTGAGAACGTGTAGTTATGATTCTTGTATTTTTACTGACATGTGTAATGTTAATCTCAAAGATTTGATTTAGACATTGGAACATCTTCAGCCTTTTAAGAGATTCATATACTGATATTACTTTACTAAAGTAGCAGCAATTTCAGAAATAACAACTCGGTTACCTATTATTGGAGACGATTCGTTGTTTTCTTTGTTACCGATTGCTTCACGGCGGTGTAAATTTTTAAAGTCATCAGATTCGCGCCAAGCTTTGAATTGCTCGACTGTATCCCAGAACATCATAACGTTCATTTCATCGTGATCTTCTGGTTCTGAGCAAACGTTCACTTCAACTTTATTAAATCCTTCCCAGTTCAATAAAGTTTTATCAGATATAAATAATGGTGCCATTTTATTAGCAACGCCTTTTTTTACTAAAAAACGGTTAGTAACTGTAATCATTTATAATTACCCCTTTATGATGTTTTAATTGATATTGATTATCATTATCAATTAAAACATACATTAATTGGCTGTGCAATAAAAAAATATAAAAAAACAATAAAAAACCGTTTGTTGACAATCATTGTTATTTAAAATAGAATCATAAACAATCATATGAGAATGATTATCAATTATAATTTTTAATAAAAAGAAAAGGTTGGTAGTAAAATGAAAAAGTTAAAATTTTTATTAATAGGTGCTTTAGCATTATCATTAGCAGCATGTGGAGAGGAAAGCAAAACAGCAGATGTTAATACTTCAGCAGACCAAGTAGAAATGGAACAACAAACACTTAAAAATGGGGGAACGGTAACATTAATAGATGACCTTGGAAATAAGCATGAGTTTGAAGCAACGCCGGGGTCAGTTGCAACGTTAAATCCAGGAATGATGGATATTTTGCTTGAGTTAGGTGCAAACGTTACTGGTCGCCCAACGATTACATCCGATATGGAGAAAGAAGTAAAAGCTATTCAAGAGATAGGTAACCCACATGAACCATCATTTGAGCAAATTGCTGCATTGAATGCGGAAATACTTATTGTGCCTCCAAGCTTTCAGCAGTTCGCTACAACGGTAGAAGCAACAGGTACGGAAATTGTCTATTCAAACATGAATTCAATAGATAATATTAAAAAAACGATTAAAAAGTATGGTGCGTTATTTAATAACACAGCAACAGCAGAAAAATTAGTTGCACAAATTGATGAGAAAATTGCAGAAGGTGCTACAAAATCAACGTTAGATGCTCTAATAGTTTACGGAGCACCAGGTACATATTTAGCTGCGCTTGATAATTCGTTATACGGAGATATTTTAAATAATGCAGGTGGTAAAAATATCGCAGCTGATTTACCAGCGACAGATAAATATCCAACTTACGCAAATTTAAGTGTAGAGAAAATTGTTGAGCGTAACCCAAAAGTCATCATGTTAATTACACACGCGAATCCAGCAACAGTAAAAGAAGGTTTTGAAAAACAATTGAAAGAAAATGCAGCATGGAAAAATCTTGATGCAGTAAAAAATAATCAAATCATCATTTTACCAGCAGAATTGTTTGACAATCCTGGCACGCAAGTCGTAGAAGCCATTGACTATATGCGTGGCGTTTTAAAGACAGCTGAAGAAGCAGTGAAATAATTTTTTATAGTGGGGAAATAACAATGATAGCAGAAGAGAAAAAATATGCACACCCTCTTGCTAAGAAACGAAGAATGGCGCTAATTGTATTACCAATACTCTTAGTCATAGTGAGTGTCAGTAGCCTTATGATAGGGCAGGTTTCGTTTTCAGTAAGTGAAGTGTTTAGTGGGATTTTTAGTTCAGAAGATACAATGGCACGACGAATCGTATGGGAAATCCGTATGCCCCGTATATTAACGGGTATCATTGTTGGTGTTTGTTTGGCTATTGCAGGTTCGATTTTACAAGGTGTCATGCAAAATCCATTAGCTGATCCGGGGGTTATTGGGATTACTTCTGGTGCTGGAATTATGGCTGTAGCAGTTATGGTTGTGTTTCCTGGCTATACTATCTATTTACCTATTGCAGCTTTTTTAGGTGCTTTTGTAGCTGCAATGATTGTATATTCATTATCGGTGAAAAAAGGCGGTACATCCCCAATGCGAATTATTTTAGTAGGGGTAGCCATTAATGCACTTTGCGGTGCAGGAACAAATGCACTAATGATTCTTTATAGCGATCGTGTACAATCTGTACTGCCATGGTTGTCTGGAGGTTTAACAGGTATTGGTTGGGTGCAATTTGATATGATTATTTACTATGTCATTGTAGCAATTATATTATCAATTTTTGCAATCAAGCATATTCGTATAATGCGTCTAGGAGATGAAATGGCAAGTCTTTTAGGACACAATGTTGAACGAAGTCGATTCTTTTTAATTGTATTGAGTACGTTATTAGCAGGGATTGCAGTAAGTGTTGCTGGTTTAATTGGTTTTGTTGGTTTAGTTGTACCGCATATTTTACGACTGATTATCGGTGGAGATCATAAGTATTTATTACCAGTTTCAGCATTGGCTGGTGGCTTACTTGTTGTTTTCGCTGATACAATTGCGAGAACCGTATTTGATCCTATTGAGGTTCCTGTTGGTATTTTATTAGCATTCATCGGAGGACCATATTTCCTCTATTTAATTCATAGAAAGGGGAATTCCATTGCTACGAACTGAGCACATTAATTATCAACATGAGTTTACCAATTTCCAGTTAGATGATATTACCTTGAAAATTAATGAAGGAGAAGTTGTTAGTTTAATAGGACCGAATGGCTCGGGGAAATCAACCTTATTACGTGTGATATCACGTCTTTTAAAACCGAATAGTGGTACAGTATATTTAGATGAGCGAAACATTCATGAAATGAAGTCTAAAGAAGTGGCTAAAACACTAACGATGCTCCCACAAATGAATAGTCATCAATTAGATTTAACTGTGCGTGAGTTAGTAGAGTTTGGGCGTCATCCGCATAGCGGAGGGAAAACAGTCCTGAAAAAAGAGGATATAGAAATTGTCGATTGGGCAATTGACGTAACTGGGTTGAAACACTTACAAAACCGGGTATTGCCTTCGATGTCTGGAGGAGAACGCCAACGTGCTTGGATTGCAATGACTGTAGCACAGCATCCCAAAGTGTTGCTACTAGATGAACCAACAACATATCTAGATATTGCACACCAATTAGAAGTGATGGAGCTCGTAAAAGAGTTAAATCATAAATACAAGATGACCGTTATAATGGTGTTACATGATATTAACCAAGCTGCACAAAATAGCGAACGTCTGATTGTACTAAAGAAAGGGAAAATACATTATGATGGTTCACCACATCGTGTATTATGTAAAGAAATGTTCCAATCAATTTTTGAAATTGATGCTGAAATTTATATGCAAGGTGGAAATCCAATCTTTACCCCGGTAAAATTGTGCTCAAGTCCTCCTTGTAAATAATGTGTTTCCTACGATCATAGGATGTTTCTATATAGAAATAGTATCCTAAAATCTATTGAACAACTGCAACAAACATCACCTGAATTAAAGTAAAAGCTATTTTAGACAGGTTTATATCCACGAATATAAACGCTACACTAAACAATATTTTTAGTTTATTAAGATGGAATCGAAAAAAAGCTTAAAAATCAACTTATTACAATGAAGTAAAGGAGCATATAAATGATTGGTATAATTTATTACGCGTATGGAGCACCGAAATCTTTAGACGATGTTACACCCTATTTTTCACATATTATGAACGGTAAAACGCCACCACCCCAAATGATTGATAAAATTACAGCACAATTTAAAAAATTAGGTGGTGTTGATCCATTAGCAGCAAATACCAGCCGTATCGCTAAAGGGTTGGAACATGCTTTACAGCACCGCTTAACACAAACTGTAAAAGTATATAACGCATACAAGCATACTGAACCTTACATTCCAGAGGTTGTTGATACAATGCTTGAAGACGGAATCACAACATTCATTACGCTACCTGTGAATCCAATTATGTCTTTGACAGGTGCTGGCGCGTTTTATGATGAAGTAAGTGCGTTACTAGCTTCTCATGATGTTACTGTCATTCATGCGAAAAGTTGGCATTTAAACTCTGAATTACTGGCTGTCTATAAAGATCGCATTCAACGTGCTTACGAATGGATTCCTGCTGAAAAACGAGCTCAGACTCATGTTTTATATACTGTGCATAGTCAGCCAATTAATCCTGAACGTAACGAAATATACGTACGTCAGTTTTCCGAATTATCAGAAGCCATTTCAAAAGCTGCTCAAATAGACAACTGGCATATTACATATCGAAGTGGTCATGGTAAAGTTGACTGGCTTGGCCCAGATGTAAAAGAGATGATTTATACATTATATGAAGAGGGGGCTCAAGGTTTCGTCACATGTGAACTTCTTTCGCTTTCTGCAGATATTGAGTCCTATTTTGAAATCGGAATTGACTGTCTGAAAATTTGTGAAGGATTTCAAGTTGACTTTGCCCAAGCAGAATTTCCAGGTGATAGCTACGATACTATTCAAGCTTTAGCTGCCATTGTCGAATCATTTATTCCAGCAGAAATGCGGTGAAAAGCCCGATCACGTCTGACAGCTGCTTACGAGACCGAAGCAAAAGTAAACAATCATCATTTTTACTCGGGGTACGAAGCGCTCTTGAGGATGTAATGCTTAGCCTAGACGAGATAAAAATGCCCTAGTTTAAAAATGGAGTCCTCCTGTGTGATGATGAGTCAATTGCCGTTGACACTCATGTATCATACAAGAGGACTTTTTTAAACTATATAAAAAATGGTAAACCAGAAATATAAAATGTACCCTATAAGATAGACACTTTTAAAAAGGTTATCTTATAGGGTATTTTTGTTTATAATGAGATGATTTGTCAAATTAAGTGCAACAGTTGCTCATTAAAAGCCTCGTTTACAGTTTTCCAACCAAGACATTTTCTTGGTCGGTTGTTGATATAGTTTAATGCCTCTGTTAGTTCTTCTGGTGATACTTCATCGAAATTTGTTTGCTTAGGGAAAAACTCGCGAAGTAACCCATTTCCATTTTCGTTACTTCCACGTTACCAAGAAGAATAGGCGTCCGCAAAATAAACATCAATTTTTAAGTCTTTTTCTAACACTTTATAGTAGCTAAATTCTTTACCTCTGTCTGTTGTGGCTGTTTTTATAGTGCCTTTTGGTAATTTAGTATGAAGTAGACGTACTGCTCTTTCCATTGATTGAGCTGAGCGATCCGGTATCAAAAAACCAACATACCACCGTGTCATTCGCTCAATAAATGTTGCTACACAACCTTTTGCTTTCCCACGTCCAGATACAACTGTATCTAACTCCCAATGTCCAAAGGTTTCACGTTTACGCACTTCTTTTGGGCGTTTAGAAATTGGTGTACCAATGTTAAATCTTCCTCTTGTTTCGCGGGGCTTCTGGCGCTTTCCTTTTTGACGGAGAACGGTTATAGGCACTTCTAAAATCCAGCGATAGATGGTTTTAAAACTCAGCTGTCCTTGATACAAGCGGGCGACAATTTGTTCAGGCGACCAAGTATCCCGCAACTTTTCTTGAACAGCTTCTTTTACTTCTGGCGTACATTTTGACTTGGCACCACAGTTGGATTTATTTTGGTGATAACGTACTTGCGCTTCGTTAGCCGTGCTACCGGCGTGAAGGCGTTTTATTTCTCTGGAAATCGTAGAAGGTTGACGATTTAAGAGTTTCGCTATTTTACGAATCGGATAATCAAGTTCCAGGTATGTTTCTATTTTTACACGTTCTGATATGGTAAGATGGGTATAGCTCATAATGATTCCTCCATTTGAATGTTGGTGTGGTAACTACATTCTACAAGAGGTCGTTATGGGCTTCCTTTATATTGACTTCTGGGTGTTGCACTTAATATTACAATCCGTCATATAAAAAAGCTGTAGTGTCGTCACTTGCTACTGAAAACAAATGAACAATATGAAGACATTGTCCATCAAGATTTAACAGATGCGAATGGTATTGCAGGTAATGAACGTGCCACCACGCGAGGTCATGAAAAAATACATTGGTCCATATGCAGACTTAGTTGAGACAGATAATTTAGGTAGCGTCATTGCTAAAAAAAGTTGGCGATGAAAATGGTCCAAAAATCATGGTTGCAGTCCACTTAGATGAAGTAGGCTTCATGGTTACTCAAATCGATGACAAGGGCTTTATCAAGTTCCAAACTGTAGGCGGCTGGTGGGGCCAGGTTATGCTTGCACAACGTGTCACAATTACAACACGTAAAGGCGATGAAATTATTGGGGTTATTGGTTCAAAGCCTCCTCATATTTTACCAGTAGATGTGCGTAACAAAGTAGTAGACATTAAAGATATGTTTATTGATGTCGGTGCAGCTTCAAAAGATGAAGTGCTTGAATGGGGCGTACGTCCTGGCGATATGGTAACACCATATTTCGAATTCAATGTGATGAAAAACGAAAAATACTTATTAGCAAAAGCATGAGATAACCGCATTGGTTGTGCAATTGCCATTGATGTTATGAAAGCATTGCAAAATGAAAAGCATCCTAACATCCTTTATTTTGTAGGGAATGTCCAAGAGGAGGTAGGGCTTCGTGGTGCGAAAACTGCTACGCATAAGATCCAACCAGATATTGGCTTTGCTGTCGGTGTAGGTGTAGCAGGAGACACACCAGAACTGCTAAAGAATCAACTAGTAAAATGGGCGCAGGTCCACCAATTGTTGTTTACGATGCATCAATGGTATCACACCGTGGCTTACGTGAATTCGTATTAGATGTGGCTGATGAGCACAATATTCCATATCAATTCGAAGCAATGGCTGGTGGCGGTACAGACGCTGGTTCTATCCACGTAACTGCAAATGGTATACCTGCACTATCAATCGGCATTGCAACACGTTACATCCATTCACATGCAGGTATTTTACATCGTGATGATTATGATAATGCTGTAAAATTAATGGTGGAAGTTATTAAAAAATTAGACCGTGATGCAGTGAATAAAATTATTTTTGACTAAGAAAAGTAAAACAACCCTCAAACGAATAAAGTTTGAGGGTTGTTTTATTATATGAAAAATAAATCATTCATCTTATTGCTGAAAAAAAGTTGCAATAGTATGTAAAGAAATTTGTTCAATAGCATTCGCTTCAATTTGCTCATTGGAACAGCAAGCTATAGAATACTGCTGTTCAACACGGGTGCTTAAAAAATATAGAGAATCCAATTGGTTTGTAGAATATAAATGAATGCCACCACCATTAATTTTAAAAAAGAAGGATTGAAGTGGCAAAGACAAGCCTACACCACAATATTTAATATAGGCTTCCTTCAATGTCCATAGTTTATAAAAATAATCTAATTGATTTCTGTCAGATAAAACTATTAAATCTTGATATTCCTCTGGAGCAAAAATATGTTGAGCGAGGTTGAGATCCAGTATTTTTTGCTTTTCAATATCGACGCCGATTTCCATATTACTGATACCACAAAGAACATAATTTCCTGAATGTGAAATATTAAAAAAGGCGTAAGGTAGATTTTTTACATATGGTTTACCATATGGATTAATGTCAAATTCAATAGCTGATGGGGCTATATTAAAATTTGTTGAAATTAAATATCTAGCTAGTATGTCAGCTAATAAACCTCTCTTATAGTCATCTTTGAAATGGAATCGCTGAAGTTTATTCTGTTTGTCATTTGAAATGAAAGCTGTAAGTTTTGAATGGTATTTATCGAAATACGAATCTGTAATGGACAGTAGAGCAAGTTTTATGATGATCAGTAACCCCCTTTTATGTTTAACCTCTAAATATTTGCTGCCTATATTCCTTTGGTGTTAAATCGGCATAGCGTTTAAATAACTCTGAAAATCTACCTGCACTTTGATAGCCTACTGTTCGAGCAATTTCGTTAATAGGGAGCTCTGTATGAGCTAGTAATTTCTCAGCCTGATGAACACGTTGTTTTTGAATATACTCGGTAATTGTGCAATGATACACTTCTTTAAATAATTTTTTTAATTTTGTAGCACCCATGCAAGCAATTTTAGTTAAATGATCTAAAGTTAGTTGTAGGGCGTAGTACTTTTCTATATGAGTGGCTACATGTTCAATTTGGTGAATATCTTCTTTAGAAATTTGTGAGCAATGACAAGTTTCATTGAAAAGTACACGTTCCATTATAAGGGCTAATGCTTCATATACTTTCCCTTCATAAAAAAGTGCAGAGGTCAGATCAGCACCACGATAAGCCGCTATTTGTCGAAGTAGGATTACCATTTCTGGAAAAGTAGCTGTGGCTTTTAGTGTTGTTAATGCTTGACGTGGATTCACATATTTTTCACCATATTTATGTGCTAGGAATTGATCACAAAAAATAGGGGTAAACTCAATACCGATTGATTGTACTGGAATGTTTTTATGAATAATAGCGCTATATTTTTCTCCTTTTCCCCAATAACTTTTAATATAACCTGGCTTTAATGGATGGTAAGGGTTAAGCTCCTCACCTGAAATAGATTCATAGTATGTGACGGTTAAAAGTTCAGGCATTGTTAATTCTAACTGATAATCCTCAAAAAAATAAAAATCATGAATGAGAATAGAAAACATTTCCTCAAAATGGTATATCCAATAATAACCTTTACCTAAAGTTGGATCGATTGTATATGTAGTACCTACTGAGTTATATTTGCTCATTTGGTCAAATTTTGAAAAACCATTTTCTAATAACAGAGGTTTAAAATGATGAGATGTCATCTGATTTCTCCTTTCCTCAATTAGACTTTCCTCTTCCTTGATTGGACGTAAACGTAGTGTAGTTATTTTTTTATGCACTACTATTTATTATAATAGATAATGATAATCATTATCAATAAAATATAAGAAAATATAGTAATAATTACTACAAAAAGGAAGGTGGATGTAGATATGTATTCTCAAACAATGCAGCAAAAATCTCTAACTATTAAAGATTTAATTACAATCGGTATTTTCTCAGCACTGTTCTTTATATTCATGATGATTGGATCAGCCTTTTTTGCTCCCAATCCTGTATTAACGTTTTTAATGCCAGCTGGCGCAGCTCTATTAACGGGACCTATTTATTTATTAATGATTGCTAAAGTACCAAAATTTGGTCCTATTCTTATTTTAGGAATATTGTTAGCGATTATTACATTTGTTACAGGGATGTACTGGTTATGGTCATTAGCTTGTATAGGAGTAGCTATAATTGGTGAATTAATAGCAGCGATTGGTAAGTATAAAAATATTTCAATAAATATATTAAGCTATATTGTTTTTGCACTTCATCCAATGGGTTCTTACGTAATGTTGTGGTTTAATCAACAAGCGTATAAGGAGTATTTGGTAGGTCAAGGAACAGAACAAGCTTATATGGATACGATGTTAACAACTGCCCAAAATTGGATGTTACCAACAATGTTTGTTGGCACAATGCTATGCGCTTTGATCAGCGGTTTATTGGGAAAAAAATTATTGAGAAAACAGTTTGAAAAATCAGGAGTGCTTGCATAGGTAGGGCGGTGAAATTATGAATAAGGGAGAAGAATTGCAGGACAATATGCATATGCATGTTTTCACCGTCAAACTTGATCCAAGAACGAAAATATATCTACTACTGTTAGTAAATGCAGCGGTTTTTTTGTCACCTTCTTTTCAATTTGAACTCATATTAATGGCCATAATATTTAGTCTTTGCTTTCTATTGGGAATGTTTTCTTTTTCATTGAAAATGATGCTTGGTTACGGGTTAATTTTAGGAGTTCACTTAGTAAGTGAAATGTTTTTGTCAGGTGCGTGGGAGCTAATGTTTGTATCATTTACAATGTTTATTAGGAAAATATTCCCGTGCGTTGTAATGGGTGGATTGTTAGTTGGAACAACAAAAATAAATGAATTTATGACGGCTTTAGGAAAAATAAAAATTTCCAAAAAGGTAATTATTCCATTAGCTGTAATGTTGCGCTATTTTCCAATGATTGGTGAGGATTGGCGATATATAAAGGATGCTATGAAGTTAAGAGGCATCTCACCCTCCATAATAGGTTTTCTAAAAAATCCTGTGCAAACGGTTGAATGTATTTACGTTCCTTTATTGATGGCAGCCTCAAAAATTGCTGATGAATTATCTGCTGCTAGCATAACGAGAGGGATTGAAAACCCGAAAGAGCGTTCTTGCTTTCAACATGTATCATTCCAATTCAGTGATAGTATTGTAATATTTATATTTACATTTTTTGTGTTCGGAGGAGTGTTCATATGTTGAAAGTCGAGCAATATTCATTTCATTATACAGATGAGAAAAGTGAAGGTATAGAAAATATAAATATTCATGTTAAAAAGGGACAGTGCATTTTACTGTGTGGTAAAAGCGGCTGTGGTAAAACAACTATTATCCGAGCAATTAATGGTTTAATTCCTTATTTTTATTCTGGAATGCTTAAAGGGCAAGTGTTGTTAAATAATCAACCTGTAGGAAATAGGAAAATGTATGAATTAAGCGAACAGGTTGGAACGGTTTTCCAAAATCCGAGGTCACAATTCTTTAATGTAGATACTGATAGTGAAATTGTATTTGGAATGGAAAATATGGCATATTCAAAAGAAATGATGGAAGAACGAATGCGGCAAATTACGTCTGAGCTTCGTTTAGAAAGGCTTCGTCGACGCAATATTTTTCATTTATCAGGGGGAGAAAAGCAAAAGATTGCTTTTGCAAGTGTGTATGCTGTAGCACCGGATATTTTTGTATTAGATGAACCTTCCTCTAATTTAGATGCGGCTGCTATTGAGGATTTAAAAGACATGATTGCATTACTAAAAATGCAAGGTAAGACAATTATTGTATCGGAGCATAGACTTTACTATTTAAAAGAATTAATTGATAGAGCCATTGTATTAAATAAGGGACAAATTGTATCAGCATACTCACAAAAGGATTTTTTACAGCTTTCAGATCTTCAACTGAGGCAATTAGGACTCCGCACACTTTATTTAGACAATGTAAAATTTCAACATAAACTGCTGCCTGCTGAACAAAAAGTTCATGAGCTTGTTGTGAAGGATGTCACTATATCGCACAAAAAAAGAAAGGTATTAGAAAATATTCAATTCACAGCAAAAAGCGGAGAAATAATTGCAATCACGGGACATAATGGTGCAGGAAAAACGACCTTTGCTAGAGCGATATGTGGTCTACATAAACTATCATCTGGAAATATTTATTTTAATAAACAAAAACTAACATTGAAAAAACAGGCTCAGCTTTCCTATATGGTAATGCAAGATGTCAATTATCAGTTATTCGCAGAAACGGTTGAAAAAGAATGTGTATTTGGGGTGAAAAATCCCAATCCGAATTTAGTACGAAAAGTATTGGAGGAAATGGATTTATTAGAGCTGGTCAATCGACACCCGAATACATTATCAGGAGGACAAAAACAGAGACTTGCTGTAGCTGCAAGTTTAATAAGTGAAAAAGAAATTATAGTGTTTGATGAACCGACAAGTGGATTAGATTTTGACAGTATGCAAAAGGTTTCTAGTATTTTACAGAACTTAGCGGAGGCTAATAAAATTATTTTTGTCATTACACATGACCTAGAATTTATAGCATCCTGCTGTCATCGTATACTTCGCTTCGGAGATGGAAAGAAGCAAGATGATTATAAGTTAAATAAAGAAAATCATCAGTATACAATTGAAACTTTCACTAGATAGCAGGGAATGGATCTAACGTAACTGACCTGCAATGTGCAGAGAAATGTACAATACAAAATTACGATGCAAGGAAAGGGCTGAACGATAATGGGGAAAGTTGTAAAACAAAATAAAAATCCAATCTTTACGCTTCTTTCTTGGGCTGGAAAGGATAAAAAATTTTTATATTTGTCTGTTTTATGTTCTTTAATTAGTGGTCTTTCGACAATTGTACCTTATTTCATTATTTATCAAATAATTGAGCAAGTCTATCACAATAATTTAACAGAAGCTTTGTTAATTCAAAATTTATTGATTTTGGCTATTTCGATAATTGTTCGATTTGGGCTCTTTGCTATTTCTGGTACTCTATCGCATAAGGGTGCCTATCGAACGTTATTTAAAGTGCGTTGTCAAGTAACAGAGCATATGGCGCAAGTTTCACTAGGTTCTTTAAATGAACGAAATACAGGAGAAATTAAAACACTATTAAATGAAGAAATTGAAAAGCTAGAGTTATTTTTAGCACACCATTTACCAGAATTAGTGTTTTACTTGAGTGGTCCAATTGCTGTCTTCATCTATTTGTGTACAGTTAACGTACCGTTAGCGCTTATTTCGTTTATTCCATTAATTGTTGCAGTGGCAGTAATGGCAATAATGTTTCGAGGGACGAATCAATTAATGGATCGAGGAGCACGTTCCATAGCCAATCTAAATGCAATCATTATCGAATATATTCAAGGAATGCGTTTAATTAAGGCATATAACATGAGTAGTTCATCATTTAAAAAGTTTACAAACGCAGTAGATGATGAATTCAATATCTGGAAAGAAATGTCTTTAAAGATGGGTCCACCATATGCGAGCTTTGTCATTATTATAGAATGT
Organism: Lysinibacillus sp. NPDC092081; assembly: GCF_044755845.1. Lineage (NCBI taxonomy): Bacteria > Bacillati > Bacillota > Bacilli > Caryophanales > Bacillaceae > Lysinibacillus > Lysinibacillus sp. NPDC092081. Next base: position 120,706 of record NZ_JBIVRU010000007.1, on the reverse strand, counting down.
GGCTTACTCCTTATGGTACCTATTGGTGGAATGTGGTTTTTAAATGGTAGTTTAACAGGAAGTGTCTTTATTCTTTTTGCATTTGTAGGCTCATTGTATTTAACAGAATTACGACCTTTACAGGAATTAGGTTCAAACTTTGCACAGGTTTTAAATGCTGTAAAGAAATGCGTAGCCTTTTTAGAAACACCTGTTTTTGGGCAAGGGCAAGCATTTCCGAAGAATTACAATATCGAACTAAGAAATGTCAATTACTCTTATGATGGGCAAAAAGAACATTTAAAGAATGTGAATCTGTCTATTGCTGAAAATGAAAAAATAGCTATTGTAGGTGACTCAGGTTCTGGGAAAAGCACCATTGTACAGTTGATTTCACGCTTTAATGATGTTCAGCAAGGAGAAGTTTTGATTGGTAATCAAAATGTGAAGGATATTGATTATGAGGGATTATTGAAAAATATAACAACAGTATTCCAAAAGACCTTTTTAACAAGTGGTACAGTGTTTGAAAACATTGTCATGGGCTCTAATGCCACACTTGTTGAGGTAAGAAATGCGGCGAAAAAAGCACAAATAGATGATTTTATTATTTCATTACCTGATGGCTACGATACGAGGGTAGGGAGTTTTGGAACTAGATTTTCTGGTGGAGAAAAACAGCGAATTGCTATTGCACGTGCCATTTTAAAAGATGCACCGATTTTAATATTAGATGAAGCAACATCCGCAGCAGACCCAGAAAATCAGGCCGAGATTGATCAAGCCATTGCTGAACTTTGTGTTGGTAAAACAGTAATTATCATTGCACACCGTCTTGGTATTATTAAGCATTGTGATCGAGTGGCAATTGTAGAAAATCAAACACTACAAGCATGTGGAACGCATCAAGAAATGCTAGAAGAAAGCCCTTCATATAAAAAGACTTGGCAGAATTATAGTAAAGCTAGAGAAATTACGTATGAATTTTAACGATGTTGTACTTGTAGAAAAAGAAGGGTCTTTCAAGGGAAAGCCTATTTATGAAGGAGACTTAAGTATGGACAAAAAAAATGCATTTACAAAAAATGCTTCTTTTTATCTTTCTATTATTTTCAATGTCATCGAGGGTATGCTAGCTGGTTTTAATTTTATCGTACTATATTACACGATTAATGCTTTGATAACAGAGCAACTAACGATGAACGTGTTAACTCGAATTCTGTCATTGTTAGGCGCTGTTTTTGTTATTCGTTTAATCATCTACGTGTTTGGTTATACGAGAGGGCAAATCGGAGGTGCCCAGATTAGTAGAATTCTTCGCTTGACACTGGGCGATAAAATGAAAAAAATACCGCTTTCCTCCTTTACGAAGGCACAAACAGGAGAGTACATTAATGCAACGACAACAAGTGTCAATAATTATGAAAATATTTTGACTCATAAAATAGGAGATATTATAAAAAATTCTTCATTTACTTTACTGCTAATTGGCTTTATTTCGACTATTTATATACCTGCTGGAGTAGTTCTGTTATGTCCAGGTTTATTGTTAATACCAACTCTTTACTTGTCTTTTTTAATGGTAAAAAAATACGGAAATCAAAAGAAAAATATTATGACAAGTAATACAAGTGCTGTAGTTGAGTATATAAATGGTATTCAAACGTTGCGATCATTTGGTTTGGGTGGTGTTAAAAATAAAGCAACAACCTCCTCAATGAAGGACTATAGTGATGTTAGTTATTTATATGAGATTAAAGTAATTCCAATTGGTACAACGTTTAGTATTTTGTGTTGGCTAAGTTTACCGATTGTTCTTTATTTAGCAGGACATCAATGGCTGGAAGGGAATTTAGATGCGTCTTCTTTCTTTCTAATTAGCATTTCCCCTTTATTTACATGCAAATTATTTGGCACACTTTTTATTGATTTAACCTCTTATAAAAACTTAATGATTGCAAAAAGACAAATTGAGTGTGTCATAGAAGAGGTGGAGGAGTTATCAAATGAGACTTCTTTTGAACCTGAACAGTATAGTATAGCTTTTCAAAATGTGAATTTCGCTTATAACCAAGGGGAACCTATACTACGAAATGTCAATTTTGAAATTGATTCTGCACAGTTTGTGGCGATTGTTGGACCATCGGGTTCGGGAAAATCAACTATTTTAAATTTATTAACAAAATACTATGAGCCTGAACGCGGTGATATATTAATCGGTCAGCAAGTTATTCAATCGATTGCTTCTGAAAAAGTATTGCAGAAAATTTCACTAGTCGACCAAGATATATTTTTGTTTAATGATACGATTTTAAATAATATTCGCTATGCAAAGCCAGAAGCGACAGAACAAGAAATTATTAATGCTGCGAAAGAAGCAAACTGCCATGATTTTATTGAGAAATTAGAGTATGGCTATGACGCAATTGTTGGAGAAAATGGTAATAAGCTATCGGGCGGTGAAAGACAACGTATATCCATTGCACGTGCTATTTTAAAGGACAGCCCAATACTTTTATTAGATGAAGCAACAGCATCGTTAGATATCGAGAATGAGCTGGCTGTAAAAGAAGCGATTAAAAATCTTTTGAAAAAGAAAAAAACGGTTGTGATGATTGCCCATACGCTTTCCATTATAAAAAATGCAGACAAAATCCTAGTTGTTAATGAAGGACAAATCGTAGAAGAAGGTTCACATGAAAAGCTCATTGCTAAAGAAGGCAAATATGCAGCAATGTGGAGAAAGGAACATCAATTAAGTAGCGTATAACAAATGTATTTTGTAGATGAGAGGATGGGAGCGAAAAGCATGTCTTCACAAATGGATTGGTATTTACATGAGGTTGAACGATATGAGCAATTGGGTTTTTTAAGAAAGAAAACATTAATGGAGGAGCTAGAAATTATCACTGAACAATTTCCTCAAAACATAGCAGTTGTGGAAGGAAATCGACACCTAACTTATCAAGAATTGCTTCAAGAAATTGAGCAATTATCGACAGGCTTTTTATCATTAGGTTGGCGGCAGGGTGATCGGGTTTTATTACAATTACCAAATACAATTGAGTTTATTACTGTATTATTTAGTCTACTAAAAATAGGTGTGCAACCTGTTCTGATGTTACCTTCTCATAGAGAAATAGAAATTGATACAATCGCAAAGATGGTACAGCCAATAGCTTATATATGTTGCAACGCTCATCTTGGTATTCAGTATGAGTGCATGGCTGCACAAATCATCCCTCTGCATAAAAGTATTCGATATATTGTGACGGTTGGTAAATCTACCGTACAGTGGCCAGCAACTTTTACACATGTAACATTAGATCAGCTTAAAGAAAGTAGCTATTCATTAGTGGTTAGTGATTTACCACATTATAGAGATACTGCGTTATATTTATTGTCTGGTGGCACTACAGGTATTCCGAAAATTATTCCGAAAATCCATGAGGCGTATGCTTACAATGCACTAGCCTCTGCTGAAAAATGTGGGATGACTCCTGAAACTGTATACATGGCAGTACTATCTATTTCACATGATTATCCGTTATGCTCTCCAGGCATATTAGGCACTCTTTTTACAGGAGGTAAAGTGGTATTATGTCAAACTTCTAGCTTTGATGAAGCATTTCAAGAAATAGAAAAGGAACGTGTGACACATACCTCAATTGTACCAACAATAGCTAGCTTATGGTTAGAAGCTTTTGAATGGTATGAAGAATTGGATATGTCGAGTTTAGAGGTTGTTTTAATTGGTGCTGCTCACATAGAGCAAAAAACAGCTATTCATTTTATGGATAAATTTCAATGTAAAATACAACAAGGATATGGATTAGGGGAAGGAATAACTTGCTTCACAGCATTAAATGATCCTATAGAAACTGTTACGAGCTGTCAAGGGCGAGCAATTTCTTTAGGTGATGAAATAAAGATTATAGATGAGCTAGGAAGAGAAGTTCCTCAAGGTGAGCTTGGGGAATTGGTGGCAAAAGGACCGTATACATTTGGGGGCTACTATCAAGCACCTGCTTTAAATGCTGATATTTTCACAATAAATTATTTTTTACGTACTGGTGATAAAGCACGTATAACACCAGAGGGGAATATACAAATTGTTGGTAGAGTAAGAGAACAAATTAATCGTGCAGGTGAAAATATTATACCCTCTGAAATCGAAAGCTTTCTACGAGCACATCCAATTATAAAAGATGTAGCTGTTATCGGTTTGCCAGATAAAGAGTTAGGAGAGAGCATTTGTGCATTTTTAGTTACGGATGGACAAAGAATTGAACGAGATGAGATATGTAGTTTTCTAATCCAACTAGGGGTTGCTCAATATAAACTTCCAGATCAAATCATATATGTAGAGCGGTTACCATTTATAAATGTAGGGAAGGTTGATAAGAACAAATTAAAACAGATTACTATAGAAAGAGAGGCGTCAAAGTATTGAGATTAAAGAATGATCTAGATAATATCCAAAGTCTAGCGTTGGAAGTCAATCATCTACTCGGTATACAGAAAGAAATACATGAGGATCAAAATTTATTAGAATTAGGCTTAAACTCCTTACAAGTGATGAAATTAGTTGGCAAACTAAAAAAAGCTGGGGTAACAATTACCTTTAAAGAATTAATATCCGAGCCGTATTTAAGTGCTTGGAATAAATTAATAAATAGAGATTATGTATATACAATTAATAATGATAACGAATTATTAGAAAATCAAGATAAAACAGTAGCTAATATGTATGAACCTTTTCCATTAACAGATGTACAGTATGCTTATTGGGTTGGACGACAAAGCGGTCAATATTTAGGTGGAAATGGCTGTCATGGTTATATGGAAATTGATGGTCGGAATATTGATATAGAGCGGCTTAAAGCAGCATGGGCATTAATAATTCAGCATCATCCTATGCTCCGTGTCAAATATACAGAAGATGGTCAACAGCAAATTTTAAAAGAATCACCTTTTACAACTATTGATGTCCACGATTTTACAACTTGCTCACAAGTCGAGATTAGCAAAAAACTGGAAACTATTCGCGCTAATACCTCACACCGGCTATTGGCAATTGATCAAGGGGAAGTAGCTCGCTTACAGCTATCTCTATTACCAAATGGTAAAACTCGTCTCCATTTTGATATAGACTTACTTGTAGCTGATGTTCAAAGTTTCCAAATCATTTTAAGAGATTTAGCGGCAGCTTATTCTAGACAGCAAAAACCGAAGGCACCTGAAAATTGGAACTTTGCAAAATATCTACATGATAAAGCACTAGCAATTGCCAATGAAGAAAGCTACGCAGAGGCTTATTGGAAAAACAGGTTAACTACTTTGCCATTAGGTCCAAAACTACCGTTATCAAACAATGCTGAGTTGATACAACACACCCCTAAATTTACAAGAAGGGAGCATTTTTTAGAAGAACAATCTTGGAGTAAGCTTAAATTGACTGCCTCACACCATAACGTCACACCTGCAATGGTATTGTTAGCAGCTTATGCCTATACATTAAATAAATGGAGCAGTGAATCTCGTTTTATTATTAATATTCCATTGTTTAACCGAGATACTTTGTCTGAAGAGATAGAGCAAGTTGTAGCTGATTTTACTACGCTACTATTATTGGAAGTCGATAGTGAAAATCGACAACATTTTTTAGCATTTACGAAAAGTTTACAACAGCAATTTCATCAAGATTTAAACTATACCGCTTATTCAGGTGTGAAAATTCAACGGGATATGGCTAAGTATTTCCCAGATGAAAAAGTGTTTGCTCCGATAGTTTTTTCATGTAATTTAGGCGTACCACTTATAAATGAGGAGTTTAAAGATGCATTTGGTACTATTCATTATATGATTTCACAAACGCCACAAGTTTGGTTGGATTTCCAAATGTTTGATATGGATGATGGTTTGTTATGTATTTGGGATGGTTTAGATGAATTATTCCCTTCAGGTTTGTTGGATGACATGTTTGAACTGTTTATCAAAACTATTGATTGGTTAATTGAAGATGAACAGCATTGGCTTCAACAGCCAGCTATCGAAACAAAAGCACAAGAAGTAAGACGTCAATTAATTGATAATGCCACAATAGAAGATCATGCTCAAGGCTTGCACACGTCTTTCTTCGAAAAAGCAAAGCAACAACCACAAGTTATAGCGCTTATAGATGGTATAAGTCATAAAGAAGTTAGTTATGAGACGCTGTCATTACAAGCGGAAAAGGTTGCTGCGGCACTGTTACATAATGGTTTTAAACAAGGTGATCGAGTAGCTATTTCATTGCCAAGAGGATTAGAGCAAATACAAGCGGTTTTAGGAGTACTAGCTATTGGAGGCTGTTATGTTCCTGTACATGTGACACAGCCGATTGAACGTTATAAAAAAATTATTGAGAAGGCAAATGTTTCTTTTATTCTAACAACGTCCTCCTACGAAGAAAAGTACCAAGATATTGAACAAGTACAAGTTATTATGATGGAACAGATACATCAATTTGGTCATGTGAAGTTTCCTAAAGTAGATGTAAACAGTTCTGCTTATATTATTTTCACATCAGGTTCAACGGGAGAACCAAAAGGTGTAGAAATTAGTCATAAGGCCGCTTGGAATACAATTGCAGATATTAATAAAAAATATGATATTAGCAAAGAAGATCGTATTCTAGCATTATCATCATTAGATTTTGATTTATCTATATATGATATATTTGGTCTTTTAAGTGTTGGTGGTAGCCTTGTCCTTATATCAGACGATACGGCTCGAAACGCAGATATTTGGTTAAAGTTAATATGTAATTACCGTATTACATTATGGAATTCAGTACCTGCTTTATTGAAGATGTTATTAATAGAAGCCGAGAGCGTAAAAATGATTTGTCAAAATTTACGTATTGTGATGTTGTCAGGAGATTGGATTAGTTTAGATATTCCTGAGAGACTGTTAAAAGTAGCACCGAAAGGGCTATTAGTAGCAATGGGCGGTGCGACAGAAGCGGCAATTTGGTCCAATTATTATGATGTCAATCATCCAATACCAGCAAGTTGGCGTTCAATCCCTTATGGAAGAACCCTGAAAAATCAGTTTTATAGAATTATTGATACAAATGGGGAAGACTGTCCGAGTTGGAAAGCAGGAGAGCTGTGGATAGGAGGTGCCGGTGTAGCCAAAGGATACGTAGGAGAGCCACAATTAACTACTGAACGCTTTATTGAAGAGAAAGGTATTCGTTGGTATAAGACAGGGGATATCGGTCGATTTTGGAACAACGGCCTTATCGAGTTTTTAGGAAGAAATGATTCACAGGTAAAGGTACGGGGTCACCGTATTGAATTAGGTGAAATCGAAAGCGCTATTAGAAGTTATGAAATAGTTGAGGATGCTGCTGTCACGGTCAGAGGAGAGGAAAACCAATATTTAGCCGCTTATATTGTAAGTAGTTCTGAAAAAGAGCAAGCACAAACTATTAAATATAATAAACCAATGATTGATTGGTCTTATATTGTTCAATTAAAAGAGAATGGGGATTTTACTAAAACTTACAATGAGAATGAAAATCGTTATCGATCGTTAAAGAATTATTGTGAATATCTTACTATGGAAATGATTAGTAAAATAATTTCCAAATTAGGATTTCCGCTAGAAAAAGATGTTCGTTACAATATTTTAAAAATAATAGAGCGAGAAAAAATTAACAGCAGATATCAAAGTTTAATATATCAATGGTTTAGTTTTTTAGAAAAAAACAATTTAGTTTCTTGTGAAGGATCTACTATTCATAATAAACAATGCTTAATCGTTAATAGTGAAGAACAGTTTAGTAGTTTAGAGAAAATGCAAACAACATATATAAGGGCGTTTGTTTCTGACTTTTTTGAAAAAAGCTATGCACTTTTAACGGGTGAACTAGAGCCTTTAGAATTATTGCTTCATCATAACATACATCCTTTAGAACAATTGACTGAAAACATGTCTGATGGAAAAAAACAGCAGGATTTAATAGCGACTCTGATTCAAACAGTTTTAAGTAATCGAACAGAACGCCAAGCACCACTCAAAATATTAGAGGTTGGGGTGCGTCATACGAACACACTTCGTATGCTAGCAGAGACTTTTTCAAAAGATGAGATTCATTATACTGCTACAGATGAGTCCAACTACTTTATAAATCGTGTTCCAAACATAGTAGGTTTACAGCCCAATATCCATTTTAAAGTACTTGATATAAATAAATGTCCAATTTCTCAAGGTTTTATAGATGGTGAATATGATTTGATTGTGGCGTCGCACTCTTTGCATAGAGCAGTCCATATTAGAAATTCACTTAAAGATTTAAAGAAGTTATTAAAGCATGGTGGGCTATTCGTTAATTTAGAAATGACGGAGAATAATCCTCTGCAATTAGTCAGTACAGCATTTTTAGAAGATGGTTTTACACATTATAAGGATGAACGGGAAAAGACATGTCTTCCATTACTATCGGAAGATCGTTGGCTCTCTATTTTTAAAGAAGAGGGCTTTACAAATATTACGCTTCAGTCTATTGATACAGCCTTTACTCAGTATTTATTTGTAGCTCAAGTTGAAAGACAATCATTTTCAGAATTCCAGCTAGAGCCACTTAAACATTATTTAGAAAAACGATTACCAAGTTATATGATTCCTCATGTAATTATTCCATTAGAGGAGTTACCTATTACGGCCAACGGCAAAGTGAATCGAGCAGCATTACCAATCCCTGAAATTGAGCAAGTCAATTTAGCTACAAAAGAATTTATTGCACCAGTAACCCCAATCGAAATAAGGTTAGCAGAAATATGGACCGAAGTATTAGGGGTAGATGCAATTGGCATATGTGATCATTACTTTGAGCTAGGCGGGGATTCATTATTAGCTACTCAGCTTAGTGCAAAAATAAAAGAGCAATTTGCTGTCAAAATTAGCTTAGAAGTAATCTTCAATCAACCTGTTTTTCAACAGATGGCACTGTTATTAGAGGAATTAGTGCTACAAAAGACAAACGAAGAAACGGAGAAAAAGCTACCAACTATAGTGCCTAATGAGCGGGATCGTTTCGAGCCATTTCCATTAACAGAAGTTCAACAAGCATATTGGCTAGGTCGTAGTGGTATTTATGCATACGGTGATGTATCCACTCACTGCTATTTTGAAATGGATTGCCCAGCTCTAAATCATGTAAGAGTGGAACAAATATGGAATCGTCTCATACAACATCATGATATGATGAGGGCCGTCATTTTAAATGATGGACAACACCAACAGGTTCAAGAGTTTGTAGAGTACTATTCTATTGCATCGTACAATCTTACAAATCTTTCAACAGAACAGCAAAAAGAACAGCTTACATTAGTGCGAAGTGAGATGGAGCATCAAACATTTAATCCAAGTGAGTGGCCATTGTTTGATATTCGAATGTCGACTATAAATGAACATAAAACAAGACTACATATTAGTTTTGACAATATTATTTTTGATGGTTTTAGTATGTTCTATTTATTTAAAGAGTGGAAGCGCCTATATGATGATTCTTCTGCAAAACTACAAGTGCTTCAAACTACATTCAGAGATTATATATTGGCTTATGAAAAAATTCGGGAAACAGAAATGTATGAGCAGGATATGCAATATTGGAATCAACGTATTGATAATATGTACCCTGCACCAGATTTACCTCTACTTGATTATAAAGGAGATTTATCTAACTGTAAGTTTACGAGATATGAAGAGAAACTATCTTCACAGCAATGGCTAGCCTTAAAGCAATTAGCTACCAAAATGAACTTGTCTCCAGCATCCTTGTTAATCGCTGCTTATGCTGAAACTTTAGCAAGATGGAGTAGTCAACCAAAATTTACAATAAATCTTACTCGTTTCCATCGTGTGCTATTTGAACCGGATGTAGAACAGCTTATAGGTGACTTTACATCGCTTAATCTTTTGTCTATTGATATGTCAAAAGGAGAATCTTTTTTAGAACGTGCTAGAAATGTTCAAAAGCAACTATTGCAGGATTTAGAGCATCCTTATGTGGGTGGTGTATATGTAGAGCGTGCAATAGCTAAAAAGTGGAATCGTCAAATGGGCATAATGATGCCATTTGTCTTTACGAGTGGATTAGGGCTTGAAAAAAATAATGGGGCAACAACAATGGGTGGCTATTTAGGAGATATTGTATATGGATTATCTCAAACTCCTCAAGTTTGGCTTGATCATCAAGTTTCAGAGCAAAAAGGTGAACTATGGCTAAGCTGGGATGCAATAGAGGAGATTTTCCCACAGCATTTAGTCATTGGCATGTTTGAGGCATACATCAGTATTTTAAAAGAGCTTTCTACGAAGGAAGATTTATGGAAAAAAAGAATTGGAAGTCTTGTGCGTTTACCATCTCAAGAGCAAGTAGGAAAAATTAAAGGGCAGGACACAGAAATATCAAATGAGACGTTGTTAAGTCTTGTTGAAAAACAAATAGCTGAAAATCCTACTAATATCGCAGTGTTCTCAGAAGAAAAAACTATTACGTATCAACAGCTATGTCATTTAAAAAATCATACTGCTCAATCATTACTTGAACGGGATAGTACTAAAGGGAAATTAGTTGCTATTGTTATGGAAAAAGGATGGGAACAAATAGTTGCTGCATTGGGGATTATTAAAGCAGGGAAGGCATATTTACCGATTGATTGTACAATGCCTATTGAACGGATGGAATTTCTTTTAAAAGAAGGAGAAGTTCAATCCATAGTAACACAAGCACATATACTCACACAGCTACCCTTCCTAAATGATTATCATGTGACGGTCGTTGATGCTAAATGGGCACATCAAGAATGTCTAGTCGATAGTCCTGACTTGTTGCCTTCAGATTTAGCGTATGTCATTTATACTTCGGGTTCTACTGGTAAGCCGAAGGGTGTCATGATTGATCATAGAGGTGCAGTAAATACAGTATTAGATATTAATCATCGACTTGCTGTTTGTACGGAGGATCGTATTCTCGCATTATCTAACCTAACGTTTGATTTATCCGTATATGATATTTTTGGCATACTTGCTGCTGGTGGTGGAATTGTTATACCAAAAGCGGAGCATGTAAAAGAACCTGCATATTGGAAAAAATTAATACAAAATCATCACATCTCCATTTGGAATACAGTGCCTGCCTTTATGCAAATGTTAACAAAATATAGTAGGAATATAGAGTCTGCTCAGTATCCAACACTAAGGGCTGTGTTATTGAGTGGTGACTGGATTTCATTAAGCTTGCCTACAGATGTTTGGGAAATTGCGCCAAAGACTCGAATATTGGGATTAGGTGGTGCGACGGAGGCGTCTATATGGTCAAATAGTTTCGATATACAAACAGTAAATAGGGATTGGAAGAGCATACCTTATGGCAAACCTTTAGCCAATCAATATTACTATATACTAAATGATCAAATGGCAGCTTGTCCTGTGAATGTACCAGGGAAATTGTATATCGGAGGATTAGGACTTGCTATGGGGTATTGGAAAAATGAAGAGCGGACAAATGACCAATTTTTACTTCACCCAATTACAAAAGAACGCCTATATGATACAGGAGATTTAGGGCGATATTTACCTGATGGCAATATTGAATTTTTAGGGAGAGCAGATTCACAAATTAAACTAAACGGCTATCGGGTTGAAATAGGTGAAATAGATTATCACCTAGCTAAATTGCCTACTGTGAAGGAAGCGGCAACAATTGTTCATAAACGTAATGGAGCAACAATATTAGTGGCATATGTAGTATTAGAAGATGAACAAAATGGTCTAACTATTGAACAAACCAAAAATTTATTGGCACAAAAATTACCTAATTATTTGTTACCTACTGTGTACAAATATATTGATAAAATGCCACTGTCAGAGAACGGAAAAGTTAACCGTAAACTTTTACAACAGTTACCTCTAGAGCAAGAGGAGTCATCTGAATATAGAGAGCCTTTTACAGAGATGCAAAAAGAAATAGCGAAAATTTGGGAAGAAATATTGTCTTATTCACATCCTGGAATTGATGATGATTTCTTCGCATGTGGAGGTAATTCTTTAATGGCCATTCAAATCATCGGAAAAATAAAGGAGAAATTTAATATAGCGCTTTCTATTCAAACATTATTCACTCATTCACGTCTTGAACAACTAGCAGCATTCGTTGAGGAAAACAGTGTCACTATGGAGGAAGGAGCTCTATGAGACAATATCACCTTTCTCGAATAATTTTTATGATTGTCATTTTGGCTTTCATAAGTGGGTGTAGTGAAGATACAAAAATGACCAAGCATTCTTCACTAAAAATAGGTGTGTTGCGTATCGATGATAGTCTGCCTCTTTATGTTGCAGAGAAGGATCAGCTTTTCCAAAAATATGGTGCCGATGTTGAGCTTATAGAGTTTGGCAGTGCCTCTGATCAATCGAAGGCGATGGAGGCTGGTGAGCTAGATGGCATGATGACTGATATGATCGTTCAAAATTTAATAAAAAAGGGGGGCATTGATGTTAAAACGATTGCATTAGCATTAGGTGCGACGGAGAAGGAAGGAAGATTTTTAGTCGTTTCTTCTCCACATAGCTCTATTGTTGAACCGAAGCAGCTAGTAGGGCAATCTGTCATGATCTCTGAGAATACAATGATGGATTATTTAATGGAGCAATATGAACGACATTTGAAACTAGATTCTTCTGAAATAACGAAAATTCATCTTCCGAATCTTTCATTACGTGTAGATACAGTATTAGCTGGAAAAGAAGCGCAAGCAGCTATATTACCTGAGCCATTGGCAAGCTATACTGTTGCACAAGGTGCAAATATTGTCATTGATGATACAACACTTGGAAAGAACTTTTCCCAATCAGTCATCGTTATGACACAAAAAAACATAACAGAAAATAGAGCTGTGATTGAAAACTTCCTAAGAGCTTACAACGAAGCGATTAAACAGTTAAATCAGCACCCAGAAAAATACTTTGAACTTGCTCTAAAAGTGGCAAACGTACCGGAAATTTTAAAAGGGCATTATGCAGTTCCAGTTTTTACTCCTAATTGTGTGCCAGCACAAGAAAATGTCGAGCGTATATCTGATTGGTTAGTTTCTAGAGGATTATTGGACAAAGCTTTTCCATATGAAGATCTAGTAGAAACGTCATTGGAAGAACAATAAAAAGGGGGATATGTCGTGTATAGAATTCAGCATGTTGACTTAGCGTACAAGACAGCCTCAGGTACGGTTAATGTCCTGCAAAACATTAACCTTCAAATATCTTCTGGTGAATGTGTAGCTATTGTTGGTGTTTCTGGTAGTGGGAAATCCTCTTTATTAAAAATTGTAGCTGGTTTGGAAAAACCGAGTAATGGAACCGTTTATTTTGATGGAAAAGAATTGAAAGGACCACAGCAGGAGATAGCGATTATTTTTCAAAATTACGGCCTGTTCCCATGGAAAAGGGTGAAAGATAATATAGCTCTCCCTTTAAAGCTTGCCAAACGACCTAAGCAGGAACGGGAAAAAGAGACACAATTTATTTTATCACAATTGAATATTCACAATCAGCAGTACAGTTATCCTTTTCAACTATCCGGGGGACAACAGCAAAGGGTTGCGATAGGGAGAGCTTTAATCCAAAAGCCAAAAGTTTTGTTAATGGACGAGCCATTTTCAGCGTTAGATATTTTAACGAAGGAGCAATTAATACAAACATTGCAGAAAATACGTCATGAAAGAAATTTAACGCTACTATTTGTGACACATAACATTGATGAAGCGTTGATGATGAGCGATCGCATAGTCGTATTTCACGCGAATGGAAAAACAATTGCAGGCACCATTGAGAATGGTTATCAGATAGAGGAACGACGTAATCCTGCTTTCATGTATCGTCAACAACAACAAATTAAACAATTGTTAAAGGGAGAGCCGTGTGAAGAAGACATATAGTATAGTCATCGCTACCATCATCATTATTTTATTATGGTATCTATCTAGCATCTCATTGAATAAAGCCTTTTTACCTACACCTTTTGAAGCGGGACAATCATTTTTAACAGTAGTAACTAGTGGTGAATTAACACAGCATTTTTTCATAAGTAGTTATCGAGTAGGTATCGGTATAATCTGTGCTCTCTTTTTCGCGATTCCTACAGGTTTACTTATGGGGTGGAATAAAAAGATAGATCTTTTATTAAGTCCTTTATTATATGTGCTTTATCCTATCCCAAAGGTTGTTTTTTTACCAATTATTCTCGTGCTATTTGGATTAGGGGATGTCCCAAAAATCATGTTAATTGCCTTTGTTCTTTATTTTCAATTGGTAGTAGTTATTCGTGATGCCGCAAAAGGAATTCCTTATGCTCAGAAACAAGTTATTCAATCATTGAACGCTACAAAACTACAAACACTGTGCCATTTGACACTACCCTATTGCTTACCGAGCGTAATGACTTCCTTGCGAGCTTCATTAGGAACAGCATTAGCAATTCTATTTATAGCTGAAACCTTTGCATCATTTAGTGGATTAGGTTATTACATTTTAAATCGAATGGATAGTAGAGATTACTTAGCTATGTATGCAGGTGTAATAGGGCTAGCTTTATTAGGAGGAGGGCTATATGCCCTTATTAATATCGTAGAAAATACTATTTGTAGATGGTATAAATTGATGGCAGATAGCAGCAGTAATTAATAAGGAGATTAACTATGGATATACAAGAAAGTATGATACGTTCAACGATTCAAGGCTTTTCTACTTCTTATTTGCTATACACAGCTTGTGAATTAGGAATATTTGATGCCTTATTCGATGAACGAAAGCATGTAACGTTATTGGCACAGGAATTAGCGCTTGACGAAGAAATGCTCTTTCGTTTTATGCGACCATTAGTAGCTTTGAAATATATGGAGGAAGAAAATAATTATTTTAAATTACTTCCTTTAGGGGAGAAATTATCAGGACAAGCAAGTGATTCATTAAAGGATTTTTTATTATTCACAGGCAGACAGGCAATGCCTTATTGGTCGAAGCTTTATGAAGCGATGAAAACGAAGAAAATCCCTTATCAATTAGTAGAACAACAGTCTTATTTTCAAGCGCAAGTACAGCAAAATGAAAAATTTGAAGTGTTTAATAAGATGATGAGTAAAACAAGTGAACGGCTTCAACTAGAAGCATATTTTGCAGAAAAAAAAGATTGGTACTGCATCAAAAAAATTATCGATGTTGGTGGAGGATCTGGAGAGATAATTGCGAAATTTTTGGAATTTTACCGCAATGCTCAAGGGATTGTAATAGATCTGCAACATGTACAACAAAAGGCAGAAGGAAAATTGGAGCTTTACGGCATCAACAGTCGATGTACATTTCAGGCAGGAGACTTTTTTCAAGAGGTACCTAAATTGGGTGATCTCTATATTTTATCGCGAATCCTCCATGATTGGGAGGATGAAGCAGCAATCACAATTTTACGTAATATCGCTCAAAGTATGGGCGAAAATTCTACACTAACTATCATTGAAAAATTATTACCAGAGGTTATTGAAGGAAATGCCTCGCATTTATATATGACGGATTTAAATATTTGGACGATGTGTGGAGGTAAGGAAAGAACACAATCCCAATTTGAGGTGCTATTTCATCAAAGTGGATTAACGATCAAAGCACTTTATTCATTAAAAGAAGATGACTATCTAATAGAAGTTGTGAAAAAGGACTTCGAATATCAGGAGGGAATATTATAACATGAAAAAATTATTAGAGGAGTATAGCGAGCTGGGAGTGAACCTTTGGGTAGAAGATGGAAAATTACATTTTAAGGCTCCAACTGGTGTACTTACAAATGAACGTAAAGAGCGATTGAAAGAATATAAAGAGCAACTCCTTGATTATTTACAGAAGGAACAACAATCAATTATTCATGATACTGAAAAACGCTATGATTCCTTTCCGCTTACTGATATTCAATCAGCCTATTTAGTAGGTAGAAGCAACAATTATCGTTATGGAGGAGTAGGTTGTAAAGTATATGCAGAACTAGTTGGCACTACTTTTGATCCTACACGGCTTGAAAAGGCATGGCACCAAGTCATAAAGCGACATGATATGCTCCGTGCGATAGTGCATCAGGAGGGTTATCAGCAAGTATTAAAAAACGTAGAGCTCCCAACTATACAAGTTATTGATTTATCAGATGAAGTACCTGAAGTAGCCAATCAACGATTATTACATGTAAGAAATGAGTTATCTGTTAAGCAATATGCTCCTGATAAATGGCCGTTGTATGACCTAGTCCTTACACAGCAAAAAAATCAAAGTGTTATTCATCTATCTATTGATATGTTAATTGCTGACTTTGTCAGTATCAATGTATTAATAGCAGAATTAGAACACTATTACTATACAGAAAATACTCCATTACCAGCTTTAGATATTCAATTTAGAGATGTCATGATACAACAATATGAACAACATGATCGCTCGATTGCCAATGAAAAAGCTAAAAATTATTGGACTAGTCGTTTAGAGACTTTCCCAGAGGCGCCAGAGTTACCCGTTCAAAGCGATAAAATTGATAGCAATAAAATTCGTTTTGAACAATTTAATTTCCTGTTACCTAATCATAAATGGCAATTTTTAAGTCAGAAGGCAAAAGATCATCGGCTAACTCCTTCCAGTATTATTTTAACAGCTTTTGCTGAAATTATTGGCTTATGGTCAAAACAATCTCACTTTTGTATGAATATAACGATGCTTAATCGACCTAATATTCATGCTCAAATTCATGATGTAATTGGAGATTTTACGACCATCAATCTGTTAGAAATACATGCAAAAAGAGATAGAGCATTTTATGAGCATGCGGCTGAAATACAACAGCAGCTATGGACAGACTTAGAGTATCGCGATTTTTCAGGAATTGAAGTATTGCGTGAATTAAAGCGACATCGTAATCGTGATGTTATTATACCGGTAGTTTATACAAGTACATTAGGTGCAGACGCGAATAGTCATATGTCTGAAAATGAGCCTAAGTTGAAATTAGCATATAAAATTAGTCAAACACCTCAAGTATGGATTGATTGTCAAGTATCTGAACAACCGGATGGAATATTAATAAATTGGGATGTACGTGAAGGTATTTTTCCAAGTGGGCTAATCGATTCAGCCTTTCAATTTTTTGTAGATCACTTAACAAAACTTGCAACTAACGAAACAGCATGGACAGAACGTCAATTATTAGGTTTACCTGAAGCAATGCAAAAGATTAGAAATGAAGTAAATAAAACAACGATTGATTTACCTAAGGGGTTACTCTATGACAATGTGCTAGATGCTATTGCACAATATGCTAAAAATATAGCTATTTACGCAGATGGTAAATATTTTACATATGAGGAGCTCGGTCGTTATGTTTATGCCATTCAACAGGCATTGATTAATAAAGGTGTGCGGCAAGGAGATTTTGTAGCAATTGACTTACAAAAGGGTATTTGGCAAATTGCTGCTGTAATAGGAACATTAACAGCAGGTGGCGTGTATTTACCTTTAGATATTGAGCAACCGATTGCTCGTAAAAAAAATATTATAAGTGAATCAAAAACCACTTTTATTTTAGGTCATGCTAGCCATAGTGATTTATACGAACAAGAATCTCTTTCCTTTATTGAAGTCGAGCAATTAAACACTGCTTTAGAAGCACAGTTAATTCCTGTACGTGTAGATGTAGAACAGCCAGCTTATATTATTCATACGTCTGGCAGTACAGGAAAAGCGAAAGGCGTTATTGTTAGTCATAGGGCAGTACTGAATACAATAATGGATATGAATCATCGTTTCCAAGTAACAGAGCATGATCGAGTTTTAGCAATTGCCAATTTAGCTTTTGATTTATCGGTATACGATATTTTTGGATTATTAAGTGTTGGTGGTAGCGTTATATTACCAGAGCATAAACGTCTTAAAGATCCAAAACATTGGTTGGAGCTTTTAACATCTCATCAAGCCACTATTTGGAATTCAGTACCAGCCCAATTGCAACTTCTTCATGCATACATGCAGGATGCGACAACAACTCTTCATAAAAAATTACGTTTAGTATTTTTATCTGGAGATTGGATATCTGTTACATTACCCAAACAAATGGCACATTATTTTGAACAAGCGAAATTTATCAGCCTTGGTGGAGCAACAGAAGCAGCAATCTGGTCTATTTATTATCCAATAGATATAAATACTACCTATAAGAACAGTATTCCTTATGGTAAGCCATTAGCAAATCAATATTTTTATGTGTTGAATAAGGAGCTAGAGTCATGCCCTGATTGGACAATTGGTGATTTATATATTGGGGGAGAGGGGCTTGCCACCGGCTACCTACAGGATGAAAAAAATACTACAGCGAAATTTATTGTCCATCCTTACACTGGAGAGCGTTTATATGCAACTGGAGATATAGGGAGATTCCTACCAGATGGTGTGATTGAGTTTTTAGGGAGAGAGGATACTCAAGTAAAAATTAATGGGCATCGCATTGAGTTAAGTGAAATTGAAAGTTCTATGCAACGTATGCAGCTGATAGAGCATGCAGCGGTTATTGCAAGTAAAGATTTGGCAAGTAAAGAATTTAACATGTCAGCATTCGTGCAAGCAAGGAAAAATGCAAATCAAATAAAAACATTGGTTTCTTCAGAAAGATTAACAACTGTAGTTAAAAACGCTGGAGATCAAGCGACCCATAATGTAGATCGAGAGTTATTTGCACAATGGTCTACAATTTCAAATTGGACAGCCGTACTAGATATTATGAAAACATTCCAAGACTTAGATGTTTTTATAGATGATCGAGAATTTTCTATAAGTGAAATTCAGCAAATAGTCAAAGTACATCCATACTACCATCAGCTACTAAGAAGATGGCTGAATGTTTTATGTAAAGAAAATCTTATAAAGCAAAATCCAGCAACGTCAAACTATTATCTAGTCAATAAAGATTTACCACACAATGCATCAGAAATCTCTTGGCTAAAATGGAGAGACATTGAAGAAAAAATGCAGTATGGAAAAAAACTTGTGGATTACTTTGAAGATTCAAGTAAGCATCTTCTAGGTTTACTTCGCGGGGATATTGATTCATTAGATTTATTTTTCCCTAAAGGAAGCTTTGATATTGCTTTAGCGGCATATAAAGACAACCTAATTAGTCGTTCATTAAATCAAGTTACAATGCAAGCTGTCCATACAATTGTAGATGAATTTAGAAAGGCTTATCCAGAGAAAACGTTCCGAATTTTAGAGGTAGGAGCTGGCGTAGGCGGTGTAAGTTTAGAGTTAATACCAACATTAAATCATAAAAATGTAGAATATGTTTTTACAGATTTATCACAATTCTTTTTAAATGAAGCGCGAAAATCGTTTGAACCTTATAAGTGGGTTACATATGGTTTGTATGATATCAATCAATCCTATTGGTCTCAAGGAATTCAAGCATCTTCCTTTGATTTGATTTTATGTAATAATGTTTTACACAACGCTAAGAAAGCGCCACAAGTGTTACAAACCTTTAAGGAAATGACAGTTGAAGGAGGAGCGTTAATAGTAGCAGATACGACTGGGGAAAACTATTCACTTCTTACATCAATGGAATTTCATGCTGGTCTAAATGATTTTGAAGACTTTAGAAAAAACAATGATCAAGTATTTTTCAATCGTGAACAGTGGCATGAGTTATTTGCAGCAACAGAGGTGGAGATAGCCGGTGTATATCCTACAAAAAATGATCCATTATCCGCTGCAAATCAGGCAGTATTTGTCGGTCAATTTATAGGTGAACGAAAGAGACTTTATGCGAGTGAGGTTCAGCAACATTTAGAAAGACAACTACCAAAATATATGATACCAGCGCATATTGAAGTGCTTCGTGAACTACCGTTATCTGAAAACGGCAAAGTGGATCGAGGTGCATTACAAAGTCGACTAGAAGCATCCAATCCATTTATTGCACAATCCGGTGAATCTCCGCAAGGTGACTTAGAGAAAAGAATCGCAGAAATTTGGGCGAAAGCACTAAATAGAGAAAGTATTTGGCGCAATGAAAACTTCTATCAAGCAGGTGGCGATTCATTACTAGTTGCACAAGTTGTGGCAGCAATGAGAGATACACTTTCAGAAGTGGAGCATTGGGAGTGGGATCAATTAATGGTAGAGATTTTACAAACACCGACGATTGCAGAAATTGCAGAAAAGATAAGTCACTCTCTTGAAAATCATCAAACAGTGCAGGATGAAACTGCCTCAGATACGAAAACATCTTTCGTTATATTAGCTGAAGGAGAAGTTGGCGGAAAAATTAAAGTACTATTCCACGATGGAACAGGAACACTTACACCTTACAATCAATTGCGCCCTTATTTAATAGATGAACCTAATCGCAAAGACACGATAGTAGGATTTATTTTTGGTGATGAAGCAGATTATTTAGCCTATACACCTGAAACACTTATTCAAAATTTAGGGCAAAAATATGCACAACAATTGTTAAAACTAAACGCTTCAAGCTTTGAATTAATAGGGTACTGTATGGGTGGGCTTATTGCTGTTGAAACGGCAAAGGTGTTACTTGCAGAAGGTGTTCAAGTTGAACCAGTCATGACAATAGATACTACGCCTTGTGATGCAAAGCTTCGAAATGATTTATTAATGGAAAGAACATTTGGTTTATTAATAGGCGCTGATCTTGTAAAAAGTGGTCACGATATCGAGGATGAATTACTTAAAAAAGCACTACATGATTTAATCAAAAAAGAAGCGAATACCATTACAATTGAAGATTTATGTAATCTAACCGGAGAGTTTGCACCAATTGCACAATGTTATCAAAAGCTTGCTAGCAAGTCTCCTAAACAGAGATTAGTAGATTTATATACTACCGTTCCAACTTTGCAAGGTGATATTTCAGCTTTTCAAAAGCAACGCATGGTAACGCTATATCAAATCTTCTGTCAAAGCTTTAAAGGTGTTGTATCGTATGGAACCGAGCCTTTCATGGGAGACGTAGTTGCATTTAGTTGTATTGATAAAACATCGTCCTTTTTACCAGTAATGGGTACAAGAAACGAAGAATTTTGGAGAGATATTACATTTGGTCATTTAAATATAATTCCTATAAATGGTAATCATATTACGTGTTTGCAGGAGCCTAATGTGAAAGAGACTGCTCAATTGCTGCTAAAAGGAGTAAGCCATGAACCATCAATTTAAAATAGGAATTATTGGCTACAATGGGGCTGTTGGACAAGCGGCTGTACAATATTTAAAAGATAAATATCCACTACGCTGTGGGAGTAGAAGTGAGCATAAAGAACATTCTCAATTAGACAAATTTATGGAATATATGCAGGTAGATATATATGACCAAATACCGCTAGAGACATTTTGTGCAGGCTGTACAATCGTGTTAAATTGTGCAGGCCCCTCGTATAGTATTATTGATAGAGTGGCTCAAGCTGCCATAAAAGCTGGGGCCCATTATGTCGATGCATTTGGGGCAGATTTGTTGGAGAAGAAATTTATACAACAGGAGCTAACAAATATAATGATTCTTTCAGCAGGAAGTTTTCCCGGTTTATCGGGGACTCTTCCTCGCCTATTAGCTCAAGAAGGATTTGATCAAATAGATAAAATAAGCGGCTATGCAGGAGGAGAAGAAGCATATAGTAAAGGCGCAGCAGCTGATATAATGCTTAGCTCCATCTATGGTTTTGGTACAGCGAATGCCTTTTATAAGGATGAAAAAATAGTACGTGATATAGCACAGACAGAAAAAATAAATGTGACAATTAATGGTGAGGAAAATACAGTATATGCTCAAAGGTATATAACAAATGAAACAATTAGCCTTGCAAAAAAGCTACATATTACCGAAGCACATTGGCATAATATTTATCCAAATAAAGTTGTTTTTTCATTATTACAACAGGCGTGTATACAATTAGCAATGAAAAATACGCCTGAACATTTACATCAAATTGTAGATGATCTGATGGAAAAACTTATCATTTACCCTGTTCGACAAACATGGTACACACTCGTCATAGAAATGATTGGAAAATATAAGGGACAATCGATACGACGACAAGCTCAATTACTTTGTCAAAATAGCTTTACGATTAGTGGAATTATTTGTGCGCTATCTGTAGAAGCCATTATAGAAGGGATAATTCAGGAAAATGGGGTTTATTGGGCTTGCGACATATTGAATCCAAGTAATGTCATGCGAGAATTGCATGAACAGTGTGTAATAGAAGATTTTATCATTACTTCACAGACAGAAAATCACCTAGACTTGGAAGAAGGGATATTATGAGGCCATTAAGAGTAGTCGTTTGTGGTACAAAATTCGGTGCGTATTATTTGAAAGCAATCTTAAATTTACCATCTCATTATAAGCTTGTAGGTATTTTATCTAAGGGTAGTAAACAGTCACAAGAAATCGCCAATACATTGAATGTTCCACTTTACACAACTGTAGAAGATATAACAAATGAGCAGGTGGATGTTGCGTGCGTTGTTGTTAAATCAACGATCGTGGGTGGAGAAGGGACAAGTATAGCACAAGCATTTTTAGAGAAAGGCATACATGTTATACAGGAGCATCCTGTTCATGAAGATGACTATGTAAAGCTAATTAAAAGTGCGAAAGTAGGTAATTGTAAATATCACTTAAATAGTTTTTATCCAAATGTAGATGCTGTACACTCCTTTATACAAGTGGCGAAAACATTAAGAGAAGTTAGTGATATTATTTATTTAGAGGCGGCTTGTAGTATCCAAGTATTATTTCCAATGCTAGATATTATAGGGCAAACCCTTGGTAGTTTACAATCCTGTATATTTGAACCAGTTAATGACCTTACAGAGCATAATCCTTTTTATATGCTATCTGGACAAATACGGGACACCCCTGTGACATTACGTGTTTTCAATCAAATGGATTTAGCTAATCCAGAAAGTAACATTTATTTATTGCATAGAGTGACTTTAGGAACGAATAGAGGAACATTGTATTTACCGGACACGCATGGTTCAGTGCATTGGATGCCGTGTATGAGTTCGTCATTAAACGAATCGCCTATGTTAAATAAGGGAATAGACAATAAATTTCTAAGCTATCCAGTAGAGGAGATTGTCTTTACTGCACAAAACAATAACTTCGAAGATCAATATAAAAAGATATGGCCTAAAAGCGTTGAACGTTCTCTTCTAACATTTTATGAAGATATTTGGAATCGTTCTTACTTTAATCAAACAACACAATATTATTTAACAGCTTGTAAATTATGGAATGATATTGGCAGAAAAATAGGACCCTCTCAAAAAGTTTGCATACGGGAACGAGAACCATTAAGAATGAAGGATATCAAGGAGGATAAAGAATGGGTGTGATAGACGTTAAAAAGTGGTTTCCTTTTGTGGACGAGTTAGATTACGAAAATAGTAATAAGCTTTTCTGCTTCCATCATGCTGGAGGCAGTGCCGCCGCTTTTAGAAATTGGAAAACATGGGAGCAAAACTTAGCTGTATTTCCGATAGAGCTACCTGGTAAATCAACAAGAATAAAAGAACGGTATATTACAGATTATCTTCATGTGATTCCACAAATCGCAGAAGCAATTAACAGAGTAACAAACCAAACGCAAATATATTTTTATGGTCATAGCATGGGAGCTATTCTTGCTTTTAAAACAGCCTGTTTACTAGAAGAAAAATATAAGAAAAAAGTGAATTTATTAATAGTAGCAGGTCGCCATGCACCTCAAGATCATTTCCCTGATGACTATCAAACATATATGGATGATAGTGAATTAGTTAAAGAATTAATACGAGTAGGAGGTACACCGAAAGAGTTATTGGAAAATAAAGAAGTTTTGCAATATATTTTACTAATTGTGAAAAATGATTATCGTTTGAATGAGTCTTTTGATTATCGTAATGAAATATTTCATGGTCCGATTATTGCTCATTGCGGAACTAATGATCTAGACGCACCAGCAAGTAGTATGAAAAATTGGGGAAATGTCACGACAAATTCTTTTAATTTGAAAGAGTTTTCGGGAAGTCACTTTTTCCCATATGAAAATAAACAGGATTATTATAAGAGTTTGGAGCAGAACTGTATACAGAGTTCTGCTAAGATTTGTATTAAGTAAAAAAACTTTTAAAATGAGGGTATCTTAATATTAGAGATACCCCCGTTTTGTATTCATATAAATTATTTATTGAACCTGTAAAAGCTGTAATATATCTTTAGCAATTTGCCCAGGGTTTGTCGCCAATATGGGAGAGCGATAATTTGATAAAACAACCACGCCCGTTTGTTGTGTTTTATCAAACCCTAAATAACTAAAGGTATGAACGTGCTCAAACGGAAATTAGCAATAGGAGAGTATTAAATGAATCAAGAGAAAATTAATAGTCATGCAAAAGCTATATACTTCAAAAAAATTTCTGAGGCATTAACTGGTTATTGGGGTTCAGATAAGTGGGATGTTAGATTATGTCCAGTTTTAAAAGGTATATGGAAGCGTAACAATGTTTTATCCTGTGGTAAGTCCTACATACAAGAAAATAGAGAAGTGAGGAACACTCTCTATTTTAGTCAATTTTATTTAAGGGCTTTATCAAATATTTTTTCTATTTCATCAGAGTCTTTTGAAATAGCTAAGAGAATATAGCTATCTTTTGTTTTCAAGACATGTTTTTCTATTAAGAAATGTTCTTCTGGTAGATAGTCTTTAAAGCTTTTTGATTTTTTTTCGATTCTTTTTGAAATTTTCTCTTTCATGTTGTTTATATTTTTTATATCTTTCACTTTAATCACAGCAATTTCATCAGCTTTAATGTTTGTAGGAGCGGTAAAAAGAACAAAACTTTCAACTTCATCAGAATGTATGTTATATAACTTTTGAAGCTTTTTATTATCTCCTTCTTTCATTTCTTCTACGCTAGTAGTGTGACCAATTTGTAATCCTATTTCTATAGCGGAAGGATTACCAGATGTTTCTTGTTTTCCAGAACAACCACTTAAAACTACTAGAGTAATAGTGTAAAGAATAATAGTTATAATAGATTTTATATTAAAAGATTTTAATAAATTTCTCATAGGTTACAATTCTCCTTGTCGTTTATTCGGATAAATCAGTTATAGATGAATCCTCAAAGAAAGTATTTGCATTGTAAATCAGTAGCATTTCATTGATTTTGTTTTTTTGTATATACACATTTAGGTTATCGTTATAGTATCTAAGATCAATTACATGAATTTCGCTAAAATGTGATAGTAAAAAAGGAAGTAAGGCATTCGCATAAGAATCTTTTACAACTAATAATTTTTTTCCACTCGTATTTTCAGTTGTTATCTTCACTAATGGATGATTTCCGTTGAAAAAGACAGTATATTTATCTTTTTTCTTAATGTTATTCATCTCATAAAGGGATTTAGAGGTTTTATCTTCATCAACATACTCCACTTTGTATTTGACAGCTTCCTTAGGCTCGTATAATTCAATGCTATCAGGATCTATATGTCTAAAACCTGCTTTTGAATATAGTGACCCATAAAAACTATTAGTAATTTTTTTAATGTTGAATGACTCTTTTTGGGTAGGAGTAAATTTCATATTTTTACTTAACTCTAGGTAGGCATAATATGCACCTTTAGTAGTCCAATGATGATCGGTTTTATAATATATATATTCATTCTTTTTCGAACTCAACATAGGATATACATCAATAAAATTGATTTCCTTATTCAAGGATTTTTTTACTTTATCAATATACGTAACCTCATCAACATGAGAAACATAATTAGGAAGTTTATTTTCTAAAATACTAATTGCCGTAGGTACCAACATTACATGTTTTTGCACATTTGGATTTGCAAGATGAAAATCATTTATTGCGTCAATTTTACTTTTCACATCTTGATCTTCAGGTTTATTAAATTTTTGAAGTAAAAAACCATTCTTACCGATATACACTCCGTTATTTTCTTTTTTCCCTATTGTTCGATCTATATCAGATTTCATGCTTATCCAAAAATCTCTAAATGCAAACTGATCAGAAATATATTTTTCATAGTTAGGAGTGAATTTTTTATCTAAAAGATTTTGAACAGAGAACGTTGGTAACTGTTCTAAGTTTCTATTCTCTGAATCTGAAAATGTTTTATTTGGAGTAAATAAATTAATACTGAACATTCCACCTATAAAGAGCGACAACAAACCCGCCATTGTGTATTTGTATATTTTTTCATACCGATTCAAGCAACTCACCTCTTTCAAACTAAATATGATATCTATGTCCTATAGATAAAAATTAAAATCTAAAATATAAGAATGGATTATATGTGTCGTTTACTAAATATGCAGTTGACAGAACTACTAATATTAAATATAAGATTGGTATACAAATAGCACCTGACAATTTCAACTTTTCTCTTAAATATACAAGTGCCTTTTTTGGGAGTGGTGTTGAACAAATTGCTAAGATACAAAATAGTGTAAAATTAGTTGTTAGATAATAGAGTGTATTATTATCCAAAAAAGCAGTTTGATTAAAGCCAAACATTGTTCCAATGAAACTTATTGCTACTGATAAGTTATCAAATTCAAAAAATACCCATCCAATTAATACGATGATAAGTGTGTATACATGTGCAATAACACGCATTCTATTTTTAAGCCATTTTAAAAGAAATAGCTTTTCTAGTGTTACGAATAATCCAAAATACAGCCCCCAAACAACAAAATTCCAGCTCGCACCATGCCATAATCCTGTTAAGAACCAAACAATAAACAAATTTCTAAGCTGTTTGAGTAATCCTGCCCGATTTCCCCCGAGAGGAATGTATACATATTCTCTAAACCAAGAGCCTAATGAAATGTGCCATCTACGCCAAAACTCGGTGACACTTTTGGATATATAGGGATAGTTAAAGTTTTCTGGAAAATCAAAACCAAACATTTTCCCTAAGCCTTGAGCCATAGCTGAGTATCCTCTAAAATCAAAATAAATTTGGAAGGCAAAAGCAATAATCCCAAGCCATGCTGTTAGAATAGTAAGTTCTGACATAGAAGTTGATTTAACACTTGTCCAAAGAAGTCCTATATTATTAGCTAAAAGTACTTTTAGTGCAAGACCTCTAATAAATAGTTCCATTCCTTCGCCAAAACAATCTAATGTTATTTTTCTATCTTGTAGTTGATTATCAATATCACTGTATTTTATAATTGGCCCTGCGACAAGTTGTGGGAACATCGTTACATAAGTACCGAAAGAAATAATGTTTCTTTGTGCAGGTACTTTTCCTAAATAAACGTCTATCACATAAGACATGGTTTGAAATGTATAGAAAGAGATACCAATTGGCAGAGGGAGAGTCTCAACGTGAATATTTAAGTTAAAAATAGTATTGATGTTGTCCACTACGAAACCATAATATTTGAAGAATCCAAGTATTCCTAAATTTATTATGATTGAGTTAATGAATATAGCTTTTGTAATACCCTTGTGACTTCTATATTTGTCTATAAGTACCCCATTCACATAGTCAAACAGGGTGGAGAATATCATAATCACTATATAAACTGGTTCACCCCATGCATAAAAAATTAGACTGACTACAACTAATACAAAGTTCCGAAGAACCTTAGGGGATATATAATATAAAAGAATTGCTAAGGGTAAAAATAGAAAAACAAAAATTAAACTACTGAATACCAAGATTTGTCACCTCCTAAATAGTTAAACTTTACTTTTTATAAAATTTACAGTCCCTCCATATAGAACTGAAAATTTTTTTAAATATGGACACTACTTAACAGAAGGTTTTAAAAGGTCGAGTAGCTGCGTATAATAATTAGCTTTAAAGTGTACTCCATCTTCATCATGTAAATCTAAATCTTTATCAAAAATTGGAGATAAATTGACATATTCTGCTTTTTCAGCTTTTGCTAATTCTTTAAGTTTCACATTATATTCATCAATGTGTTTATATTGTGCAAACTCCTGTAATGCTTTTTCAGTAACAGGTGTTACAGATAAAATGTGTATTTTTACATTAGGAAGCTTTTCCTTCACTTTCTGTACTAGTTTTGAATAATTATCTATTGAATACTCGACTGGGTTATCGATTGGATTTCCTTTAAGATCCATTCGCATCAGTAAATCATTAATACCAAAACTCATAAAAATGTGTTCAGGGTTTTTTTCTACTACTTTTTCAACATCTTCTTCTACGGCCATAACTGTGACTTTACCTGCATCAGCGATAACATTTGTATCATCGATTAATTCTTGGTAGCTAATTCCTTCTGTAATAGAATCTCCAAAAAATAAACTATTTTTAAAAATAGATTTATATTTGTGTTCCGATTTTTTATCATCTGCTGTATTTTGTGTGACTGTATTCGAAGCTTTTTCAGTCCCTTTACCTACACAGGCTGCGGAGCTAAGTGCAATAGCCCCCATCATTAGAAAAATAGATACTTTTTTAAACATTTTATTCTTCCTTTCAAATCATATTTTTTGTAAGCAATAGTCGCTTGCATAAGCATCTGTCGTTTACAAAATATAGATTAATTGTTATGGATAAAGATAAGATGCAGATAAGATAAAAATCATTTAAAGAATAGACAAAGTGAAGGAAAGGAACTTTAAAAAATTAATATTGCTATCACTAAATAATTATTCGGAAGCTAATTCAAATTAGAGAAAATGTGTTTCGATAAATAAAAAGGAAGCGAATTGTTGCTTGTAGCAATAGTTCGCTTCCTTTAGGGTTTATTTCAATTGATTTTTTAAGTAATCCAACCAAATTGAGTAAAATTCAGGCTTAAAATGTATGCCGTCCTTCACATAAAGATCTTTATTATTTTTGAATATCGGAGATAAGTCGATGAAATTTACTCGTTCGTTTTTCGCTAACGTTTTAAAACCTTCATTAAAATCAATAATATTTTGATAGCGCACTTCTTTCTGCGCCCGTTCCAGTGTAACGGGTGTAATCGATAGGATATTTATCTTTGTGTCAGGTAATTTTTCTTTTATTTCTTGAAGCAGTTGAGTGTATTGAGCTATTGCAGATTCTTTTGTATCGATAAGATTACATAGTCCAAGCAAAATAAATATATTTTTCGGCTTTTGGTTAACTACTTGCTCAACATCTTTATGAGCATCTCCAATTGATTTCCCCATAGCGCTTACTACATTTGCCTCGTCCAATAAATCAAGATCATGAAGTCCCTCCGTAATAGAATCTCCTAAAAATACACTTGTTTTAAAAACAGATCTAAATGTAGAAGTATCTATATTAGACACAGGGGAGGATTCTTTTTCAAACATTGTAGAAGAATAATCTAATTTAGCGATTTGTTTCTCACTATCGAGATTTCCGCAAGCCGAGAAGACGGTAGTTCCTAACAATGGGATTGCGATTAGTTTTTTTATCATAGACAGTTTCCTTTCGTATTATGTTATTGTCTAGGACTTTGCATATAAAATGTTTTGCAAATCGTTCTGAATATAAGTTAATAGATGGAGATAAAGATAAAATGCAGATTAGATCGAGGTAAATTAAAGAATAAAAAATAAGGTAGTTTTAACTATTAGAAGAATCAATATTTTCTATAGAATATGAATGTGTTAATTGAATCGTTAGCCAGTAAATCAGTACAACCATGATGATAATAATTGGCCTCAGAAGAAGAAAAGACGTATCGTACAGTGTCTACCTGATATGAAGATTAGATAAAGATATAGCAATGTCGTTGATTCTACTTGCTTACTCGCTTAATATGAACTTAAAACATAAAATAATGGAGCAGGGGATAAAAATGATAGGTCCAATATTAATTATAGAAGATGAGGATATTTTACGAGAAATTCTTAAAGATTATTTTCTGAACGCAGGTTATTCGGTATTAGAAGCTAAAGATGGTGAAGAGGCACTAAAGGTATTTCAAGAAAATGAGCTTAGTTTAATTATATTAGATATTATGCTACCTAAATTGGATGGATGGACTATTTGCCGACGAATTAGAAATACTTCCAATATCCCGATTATTATGTTGACTGCTCGTACAGATGAAGATGATACATTATTAGGTTTTGAATTAGGAGCCGATGATTATGTAACGAAACCTTACAATCCATTAGTTTTATTAGCACGTGCCAAAAGGTTATTACATCAGCGAGGACAGAAAAATGATGTAGTAGGTGATTATCTAGAAAGTGGTGGCATCAAAATTCATATTCCGTCTAGGACTGTAAAAGTAAATAATGAAGAGAGTTCTTTAACGCATACAGAATATGAAATGCTACTGTATTTTATGGAAAATAAAGGGATAGTTATAACTAGAGATCAGCTTATAACAAAAGTATGGGGTTATGAACATATTGGAGATGACCGAACGATTAATAGTCACATGCGAAACTTGCGAAACAAATTAGGTGACCATTCCACATGTATAAAAACGATTGTTCGAACAGGCTATAAATTCGAGGATATACGATGAAAAGAGGAATTGTATTTAAGTTGTTTTTATTAACAACTATGCTTTGTGTACTTATTTTGGCTACCATTTTTGTAGGACAAACAATATTCTTCAAACAATTTTATATGAATAAAAAAGTAGAAGATTTAGAATCTAATTTGACTGTATTTGAAAAAGAGTATCGAAAAAATAGTAACGACATTGCAAAAGTTCAGCAGCTAGAAAGAGATTTTGCTGAAGGAAATAATGCTTGGATTACAATATTGGATCAGTATGGTCATTTAAAGCATGAGGATGATTTCTACATTGAAATCCAATTAAATGAGTATTATCAAACACTACTTGGTATGAAAACAACTAAAGTTCCTTTATATATGATTGATGATGATAATTCGGTCCCGCTGTCGGAATCATTATTGAAGAATAGTCAAGTATATGTAATTGGAATCTTGAAAGAGTCGCAAATAACTCCAGTCGAAATAATGATAGAACCAGCCGAAATAAATATTGAAAATGATGTGTATAGTAGAAATCAAAATAAATCTTTTACTTTCAGAAACAAAATGCTCTATGAAAAAATGGGAATAACTAGGGAGAATTTAAAAGAAATATATATATCTAATAAAAATGATTTGGTTAATCTAGGAGGGGAAGTTATTAATATTCAACTTCCACAAAGTAATGATTTATCCAACGTCATTTATTCTAATTCATTATTTTTAGAGCAAATTAAAGATTTTCAAAATAAGCTATTATTAGATGAACTAGATTTTCCTAATTCCACTACAACACTAATTAATTATGAACAAAATGATATTAAATACAAGATTTTAATAGCAAAATCAGATGAAACGAATTCATATATATTTTCAATGACTTCACTACAGCCAGTTGATGAAGCTGTGCAAATGATTGAAGAATATTATATTTACATTGTTGCTTTCGTTTCTTTATTAATAATATTGGCATCTTATTACTATTCAATAAAAATTGCAAAGCCATTATTAAGGATTAATCGTACAACGGAGAAAATAGCGAATTTAGATTTTTCTGAGACAATTGCTGTTCAGTCAAATGATGAAATTGGAGACTTATCGAGGAATATCAACTTACTTTCGAACGGGTTAAGTAAGTATATTGAACAGCTACAGCAAGACATTGAAAAGGAAAAAAAACTAGAAAATACGCGTAAAGAGTTTATTTCTGGTGTATCACATGAATTAAAAACACCTTTAAGCATTATGAAAAGCTGTATAACGATATTGAGAGGGAATGTTGCAAACCATAAGAAAGAGTATTATTTCAATGCATTGGAAAAAGAAGTCGATAAGATGGATTTATTGATTATCGATATGCTTGAATTAGCAAAGTATGAATCGGGTACGTATAAAATGCAAATGGATTCTTTTAATATCCATTCACTATTAGAAGAGATTTGCGAAAAACTAATGCCTGAAATACAGCAAAAACAATTGCAAGTTGAGACACATTTATCACAGATTGAAGTAGTAGCCAACCAACGCCGTATCGAACAGGTTCTTACGAATTTTTTGACGAATGCTATTCGATATTCGCCTTCGCAAGAAAGAATAATTTTGGCGTTAGAGGTGAAAGGAGAACTGGTGAAAATAAGTGTGGAGAATAAAGGTGCTCATATTGAAAAAGAACATCTAGAGAAAATTTGGGAGCGCTTTTATCGGATTGATGCTTCTAGAAAAAGGTCAGACGGTGGTACTGGTTTAGGACTGGCAATTTCGAAAAATATATTAATGCTACATGGAGTAGAATACGGTGTTTGCAATACAAAAAATGGCGTACAGTTTTATTTTTATCTACCAATTAAAGAGTGAAAAACAGCTCATGCAAATGGTTTTATAAACCATTCGTATGAGCTGTTTTTTATAGAGCTACATAATTTCATAATGATTTTATTTTGCAAAGAATTCGATAATCCCATCTATGATAGATATAGCGGTTTTGCTTTGAAAATCTTTAGAAACCATTCGGATTTCATCTTCTTTATTTGACGTAAAGCCCAGTTCTAGTAATACTGCAGGAGCAGAATTGTTCTTTAAAACATAAAAATCACTGTCTTTTACACCACGATTTTTGGCATCAATACTTTGCTTAAAGATAGATGCTAGCAGGATTTAAGCTAAATTTTCACCCTTATTTTGATGTGAACTGTAATGAACAGTTATTCCTTTAACACTAGGATCGGTAAAAGCGTCGTGATGAATACTAATATACAAATCAGCTGAAGCAACATCGGCAATCTGAATTCTTTTTTGTAAAGCTTCTAGTTGATTACGCCCTAAATCTATATCTTTATCACGTGTTAGGATGACTGTTGCGGCTGTTCTTTTTTCAAGCTCCTGCTTAATATTTTGTGCTACTGTAAGATTTACCTCTTTTTCTCTTGTTCCATAGGTTAAGCCAGTTGTGCCAATATCAACGCCGCCATGACCAGGATCAATCACAATGTTTTTTCCTGCTAATAAATCAATGGTATTACTTTCTACTATAGTATTATCAATTTCAATTATCTCAGCACGATTACCTTGAGTAACATACATCAGATAAACAATACTAGCACAACTAAAAGATACTAAAAGATACTCCAACTATCTTTCTTCATTTTTTCATACTCCAAACTATTAAATTCGTTGCTTAACGTGAACCAATAGTAAGATACCTAGATAAAGATAAAATGAAGAAAAGATAAATATGAAGTAAAACTAATTCCTGACCGTGCATTATGTTCATAGATAAACCAATGAACCGTTGAGAAAGTAAAGTTACCATACACTATTCAATTAAATGAGTCAGTAATCTTCTTTAATTTAACTCGACACAATCTGCATTTTATCTTTATATTGTTCAATTAAACTAGCTTTTGAATAGGAGAGGTTGAACAATATGAAAACAAAAACATCACGAAAAACTATCACGAAAAGTTGGATAGTAATAATGGGAATGGTTCTAACTACTATTCTAATGTTCCATATGAGAGAGAAAGCCGAAGCACCATCTGTCAAAATAATTGCAACGGAACAAAGTAAACAAATAGCATCAAAGGAGCAAAGTGAAGTCATAAAAGAGGAGCCCAAAGTAGAGAATAAACTATCGATTAGACCCATAGGAAAAGTTGTATATCTAACATTTGATGATGGTCCTAGTCAATTGACGGGACAATTTTTAGATGTTTTAAAAGAACATGATGTAAAAGCAACTTTTTTTATGCAAGGGGTTAATTTACAGAATAAGAATTTACAAGACAATGTAAGACGAGCTACGACTGAAGGGCATTATGTAGGAGCACATAGTATGACACATAATAGGAAAAGTTTATACACAGATGGTAAGTTTGTACAAGAAATGAATGAAACAATTGCTATAATTCATGATATTACAGGTGAAAACCCTAAATTAGTTAGAGCTCCATACGGTTCAGTACCAGGCTTAGATAATGAACAACTTCGCAATCAAATTGTAGAAGCGAATATTAAAGTATGGGATTGGACAATTGATTCTTTAGACTGGAAATTGAAAAATAACCCATATCAAATTGTAGAAAATATAAAAAATGGAACTACAAGAGATATAGAAGTTGTACTCATGCATGAAGTACGTCAAACACTTCAAGTACTTCCAAACATTATTTCTTTTTATAAGGAAAGAGGGTATAAGTTTGGGGTTTATAATGACTTTCTTCATTTCCCTTTAAATTTCCACAACGATAAACGATTGTGAAAAATGTAGGTGGATGTATTATGAAATCAAAAAAATTGAGAATACGAGAGGACGTGTCTAACTAGTGGGTCAAAAAAGTATAATAAAGAATTTAAACAAACGGTAGTTAAGGACAATTCATAAAAGCGATCTCGCATTCTAATTTGCGATTAGGTGAATTGGGTATTGTTTTGGATACATTTTTTTGAATTCTGTAGAAGATTTCATTCCGAATTCACCTAATCTGATTTTATCTTTACATTGTTCAGCAATAGTTGTTTATGTAATACATATAAATGCAAAGAGGAATTAAGATGAGTAAAAAGAATTTAATCATTGCACTTGGTATTTCAACAGCATTTTTAGTAGGCGGTGGGCATACTTACGCTAAACAAATTCTGAAAGATGAGTCAGTGAAACCCGTACAAATAGTTAACACAAAAACGGATGAAACAACAAAACAAGAAAGTAAAGAGTTACCAACTCAAGAAAGTAAAGAACTACCAACTCAATATAGTTTTACTGATGAGGCTTTGTTTACAACAGATGGTCAGCCGGATTACTTTGCAAATGCGTTTTTAAATAATCAGGACCTATTTTCTTTATTAAAAATGAATGCAACAGAATTAAAACAAGAATTGGCAACTGGTAAATCGGTTGTAGAAATTGCATCATCTAAGAATGTATCTACACAAGAAGTGATTGAAGTTATTGCAAAAGCACAAAAAGAGGTGCAGTTTAAAGGAGGAGAAACGGAAGAAATGATAGAAGAATATTCTAAATGTATCGAATTAAAAGTATTACAAGTAATTGAGTACAAAAGTAATTAAGTACAAATAAACGGTGAAAAATATTTTTACCACTTTAAAAACATGTCAAACTGTTGATATATCATTTTTTATATAATTAGTAAGAATACAGATTATACAAATGGTTCTGTTAACCATTCGTATGATCTTTTCTTTTTTATAAACTTACATGAACTCATGTAAGTTTTATCTGGCTACTGGAGCAAAAATGTGTGCTTCAGAGCAAAATAATCACTGTCTCTTCCATTAAATTATACCTTTAGATGGGAACCCTATTTCGAAGGGTACTTTTTGTTCAAATGAAACTAAAGCTTTTGCCACTCAATAAGTTATTTTGGTCTGTATTACTCATGAGAATTGGATGAACTACAAGAGTTAAATGTAGGGATAGCAACGAACTTATTATTAAAGGAAATGAAGAATAGTATAATGATGAAATATGCATTGTGTAATTTTAAGTATAAATGACTTAATACAAATACTTGCTATTATTTGCTTTCGGTACGTTTCAACCGGCTGAAAGAGGATGGCTGCAAGTAATGAAAACTATGGAACTATGTGTAGAAGAAACAGAAGTAATCGGTGATTACGGATTTGCATTACAAGCCTTTATAATAAACCCATTAATAGGGAATATCTCAAATCAATCACCAGAAGAAAAAGTGGATTACAACAATATGATGTTATGATTGCACATTGAATGAACAAAAAGGGAATAACATCCAACTAAGTAAATATTTATTTAAAAAGAAAAAATAATTGGGTAATAAAATTGACTCCATACAATCTCCTGAATAACTCCATACGAACTCCTGGATAACTTCATACAAACTCCAGATAGCATATATAGAATAACAACTATCAAGGAGGTTAGGAAAAATGAATTTTATAAAACGCGCAATTCTTAGTATGAAAAAAAGAGTAGGAACATCATTAATTTTGATGGCGGTATTCCTTATCGTTACAAATTTGGTACTGGGAGGATTCGCAATCCAAAATGCATCACAAAAAGCTGCTGATTCAGCAAGAAAAAAACTGGGTGCAGATGTTACTTTAGGTCTTGATTTTGATAAATTAGGAAAACAAGCAAGGGAAACTGGCGAAATGCCTATTGTGCCAGATCTCAACATAAAAGAAGCAGAGCAGTTAGCGAAGTCCCAGTATGTAAAAGACTATAATTATATAACCGGTACTTTGGGAATTTCGGAGGGGCTTAAATTAGTAGGAGCTCCAGAAGAAGGAGAAGACGACGAAGGAGCAGGCCGTGCGGCAATGGCGGGTGTAGCAGGAGGATCAGGTTCAGCTATAGAAATAGATATGAATTCTTTTTTTAATATAGAAGGAGTTCGGAAGACTTCATTACAAGAAAGCTTTAAAAATGGGAAAAGTAAAATCATTGATGGAAAACCAATTACAGAAAAGATGGAAGATCAGAATGTAGCTTTAATGGAAAAAAGATTAGCGGAACAAAACAAAATAAAAGTAGGAGATAAAGTTAAAATTCAATCAGGGGATAAGAAGAAAACTCTTGAAGTTGAAATTATTGGTATTTACGAAACGGAAGAACAAGGAATGATTCAAAACCCCCCTCCTATGATGGATCCAGCTAATAAGCTATATATGCCTTACTCTACTTTAAAAAAATTAGAAGCAGATGAAGGTAATATGAGTAGCATTCAAGTTGTGTATTTCTTGAACGATCCACTAGACATTGATGCATTTAAAAAAGAAGCAAAACAATCTGATATTGATTTTAAGTATTTTAAGTTAGATGCACATGATTCGTTGTACAAACAAATGATTGGTCCTATCGAAAATATCTCTTCTACTTCTCAAATGATTATCTATATTGTATCTATTGCAGGTGCTATTATCTTAGGATTAATCATTATGTTATCGATTAAAGCACGTCGTAAGGAAATGGGGATATTATTGTCTATCGGAGAGAAAAAATGGAAACTGATGGCGCAGTTTGTAGTAGAAGTAGTATGTATCGCTATTTTAGCGTTTGGAGTATCCCTAACAACAGGAGCTAAAGTTTCTCAATTTATAGGGAATAGTTTACTTTCTAATGAAATTGCTACGGCAAGCGAAGAAGAAGACAATCCACAAAATGGTGGTGTAGTTATGGTGTCTGGACCTGGTGGTACTTTACAAAACGAAACAGAGGATCCAATTGATAAAATTGATGTAAGTGTAACAGGTGAGGATTTAGGAAAAATGGGGGGAATTGGACTAGTCATTGCTATATTAGCTGCTCTTCTTCCGGCATTATCTATTCTACGGTTAAATCCAAAACAAATTCTTTTAAAAGATGAATAAGGAGGCTCGATATGGAGACGATTTTACAATTTAAAAACTTAGATTATTATTATGAAAGTAACGGGAAAAAAGTAACGATACTAGATAATGTTAATTTTTCTTTTCAAAAAGGGCTTTTCTACACGATTTTAGGGCCATCTGGATCTGGTAAAACTACAACTCTTAGCTTAGGTTGTGGGCTGGATTTACCTAAGCAGGGTCATGTACTTTATAATGGCAAGGATATTCGAAAAATTGGTTTGGTTCGATACCGTAATCAGCATGTATCCGTGATTTTCCAAGCCTATAATTTGATTACCTATATGACTGCTCTTCAGAATGTACTAACGGCAATGGAAATTACAGGTGTGAAGGTACAAAATAAAAAAGCGAGAGCATTAGAATTATTAGAGAAGGTAGGACTCACAGAAGTAGAAGCGAAACGCAACGTCTTACAACTAAGTGGTGGACAACAACAACGTGTAGCAATTGCTCGAGCACTATCTTGCAATGTAGATTTACTTATTGCTGATGAACCAACAGGAAACCTTGATGGAGAAACAGCAAAAGAGATTATTGAGTTGTTTCAGGAGCTCGCCCATCAAGAGAATAAATGCGTAATTGTTGTTACGCATTCACAAGAAGTTGCAAAACAATCGGATCGAGCAGTTTATTTAAGCAAAAAGAAATTAGAAGTAAAAGATATGAATAATCCCACTAAAGAAAAATCGAAAAATATAAACTGCAACCCTATAATAAAATAAAATTTAAAGTGACCTGGAAAAGTTAGAAATGGTTATTTCATATGAAGTTTGCTCAAAATGAGTCCGGTATTACACGGACTCTTCAAGCTTTTAGTATTATCTTTCCAGGTTCTTGTTTAAAATGATATATATTCCAGGTATTCCTTTGTTGGCGTTCGGTACTCTGAGTTTCGGCAGACATGTAATTTGTATGTAAATCGAGGTATAGGTTCGACTAGAGTGCCTATACGGTTTTGGAGTAAGACAGAACTTTTTGTTTTTTATTAAAAAATTGATGATACACGTGAGATTTCCTTTTCATCTGATCTAGGAGAATAAATAAGAAGAGGTTTGGACATAACCTCAATAAAATTCGAATAATGTGGTTAGCTCAAGGTTTGAAGTGAGCTATCAAACAATTAATCGTTTTCGTGTTCATCCAGAGGTGAAGGAACTATTACGCCATTGCTTTGTTCAATTTCGTTGTCAGCTTGTACAAGAAATGCTTATTGAGAATGCAGTGATTTTTATCACGGAGCAAAGGTTGAAGCGAACGCAGATAAATTCACATTAGAATGGAAGAAATCCGTTGAAAAATATAGCACGCCCCCTGTGGAAAAATCAAATCAACTATATGACAAACTGTTAGATAAAGAAATCATCCCAGTAATGGAAAGATAAAATTCAAGCGAATTCTCGGTTGAAGACCTAAGCATTTATCTTAGCAGGTCAGGTCTTGTGCTCTTTATTATGTTACGCCCCGATCCGTTAGAAATTGCAAAAATGATAGAAGCGGACGACGAGAGAAAGAATACGGAAATATGACGGAATCCTATAGTGAAAAAGCTATCAATAAAAGAGGTCTTACAGTCGGTGCAACGGTTATGGTACTTACTCAAATTGTAATGGTTGCTATCATGACGATGACACCAGTACATATGAAACATCATGGACATGGTTTATCGGAAGTAGGAATTGTTATAGGTTTTCATGTGGGTTCCATGTATCTTCCGTCGCTTGTAACAGGTATTCTTGTTGATAAAATTGGACGAACAGCCATGAGTATTGCTTCAGGAGTGACTTTGTTATGTGCTGGTTTATTAGCGGCATTCGTACCAAACGATTCTATGGTTCTATTAATCGTAGCTCTTTCTTTACTTGGGTTAGGCTGGAACTTTGGCTTAATTAGTGGTACTGCACAAATAGTTGATTCGACTGAACCTTCCACACGTGCAAAAACGCAAGGGAAAATAGATGTTTTAGTTGCATTAGCAGGGGCATCTGGTGGTGCTATTTAGATGCTTTTACCATATATGATTTAATAATGGAAATATTTGTGGTGGCATTATTGAAGGCTATGGAGAAATTGCATAGGAAGGGAAATTTAATTACTGTACATCGTGAGTAAAATAATAAATAAGGTAATCCACTTCTTGTTACGAATATCCAAAAATTTATGAGAAATCATATTTAAATTATCTGAGTGCTTTAGTTAAAAATTCGGTTTGCGAAATATAAAAACAAAAAGACAAAGTTCATTCTCTACACATTTTGTAGATTTAATCTGTCTTTATGTTTTAATAGCAACAATCTTTTAGAAAACAGCCTTATTTAATTAACGGAACAATTTAGTTTAAAAATGCTGTACTCTCATTGGAGGGTATTACAGTAAGTGTTGCGACTATAGTGATTAAAGTTGATAATTGAAATATGTTATATTAACTATTCATTTGTTCTTCAACAAGCCAAACATGATACTAAACTACTGTATTTGAATTAAATATTTTCATGGTATAATTTCCTAAAAGAGGAGTGGTTTTTTTGGGAATTCGAAATTATTTTAAAGTAATAAAATTTCTAGTATGTTTATCTGTTAGTTTATGCATCATAAATTATCCGATTATTTCCTTTGCTGAAACACTTGATACTAATTTAGCTAGTGAAAAAAGTAAATCTAATGACATTGATACTGGTATAGCAAACTTGAACTACAATAACAGCGAAGTTTTAGCAGTGAATGGTGACAAGGTTGATAGTTTTGTCCCAAAAGAAGGTATTAACTCAAATAATAAATTTATAGTGGTTGAACGTAACAAAAAATCACTTACAACTTCACCGGTAGATATTTCAATTATCGATTCTATGGCGAATCGTACATATCCAGGAGCATTACAACTTGCAAACAAAGCTTTTGCAGACAATCAACCTAGTTTATTGGTGGCCAAAAGAAAACCGCTAAATATTAGCATAGATTTACCTGGCATGAAAAGGGAAAATACCACGATTGTGGATAATCCAACATATGGTAATGTGTCTGGGGCGGTAGATGAATTAGTATCTACTTGGAGTGAAAAATATTCAACAACCCATACTTTACCCGCAAGACTACAGTATTCAGAATCTATGGTTTATAGCAAATCTCAAATAGCAAGCGCTATGAATGTTAACGCCCAAGTTCTTGACAATTCACTAGGAATTGACTTTAATGCGATTGCGAGTGGAGAGAAAAAAGTGATGGTTGCGGCATATAAACAAATATTTTATACCGTAAGTGCAGAACTACCTAACAATCCATCAGACCTTTTTGATGATAGTGTTCATTTTGAAGAGTTAACCCGTAAAGGGGTAAGTAATGATGCCCCTCCCGTTATGGTGTCAAATGTGGCGTATGGCAGAACAATTTATGTGAAATTAGAAACAAGCTCTAAGAGCAAGGATGTACAAGCTGCTTTTAAAGCCTTACTAAAAGATGTCAATACCAATGTAGAAACTAGTGGTCAGTACAAAGATATTTTTGAAGAAAGTTCCTTTACTGCTGTAGTATTAGGCGGAGATTCACAAAAGCATAATCAGGTTGTCTCAAAAGACTTTAATGATATTAGAAAAATAATTCAAGATAATGCAGAATTTAGCCTTAAAAACCCAGCATACCCAATATCATATACAAGTGTTTTCTTAAAGGATAATTCAATTGCTGCTATTCATAACAATACAGATTATATCGAGACGACAGCTACAGAATATTCTAAAGGCAGCATCATCCTTGATCATTATGGTGCATATGTTGCTCAATTTGAAGTAGCCTGGGACGAATTTTCATATGATGAAAATGGGAAAGAAGTACTATCCCATAAAACTTGGGATGGAAACTGGAAAGACAAAACAGCTCATTTCTCTACAGTAATACCACTTCTACCTAATTCAAAAAATATAAGAATTTATGCAAGAGAATGTACAGGTCTTGCATGGGATTGGTGGAGAACAATTATTGATGAATACAATGTTCCATTATCTAATGAAATAAAAGTTTCAATTGGAGGAACTACATTATACCCATCAGGTAATATTAATTAGGTATTAGTGATGAGAGGTACTTTTTCAAAGGCTATGGTCCTGATTCGAAAATACTGTCTCAACATCTTAATGATTGAGAGCTTACATGAACGTTCGGTTTATTTGCTAACAAGCTTAACAGCAGAGCAATTACAACGAGCATTTAATCATCCTGATTCAGGATTAATGACACTTGAAAAAGCTGTAGCCTTATATGCTTGGCATGGAAAGCATCATCTCACTCATTTTCAAAGGCTTTGGCGAAATTATAACTATATTTTTTAATCGAAAAGTAGGCGAATTCCCGATTATGGGAAAATGCCTACTTTATTTGCATTTGATTTCAAGTGATTTTCGTATTATACATGGATAATAATACTGTATGGTAGCTTTAATCTAACTTATGAACATATCTTTTATACAATATTAATTCCTGCACTTGCGTTACCAGTAATAGTAGTAACAATCCCTGAGGAAGTAACGGAGAACACCATTAATAAACGATCACCAGCAGCTACTGGCACTGGTGCAACGTTTGCGGTACCAGATGTAATAGTACCTATTGCTATTGTTGACAGAGCTGGTGCTAAATCAACAAATGCTGTTGTAGGGCTGAAAACATTACTTCCCGCAACCGCGCGGTAAATTTGTGCTCTGACTGTTGCTGTCCCTGTAAGGGTTAATGCAACTGTTGCGGACAAGGACGCAGAAATAGATGTAATAGTACCAGCACGTGGAACTGAAAAGGCTTCCGTTCCTGTAACAGCTGTTAAATCTATATTTGTACCAGTAAGAGTTACCCCTGGAATAGACGTGCCGAATCCTACAAGACTTACTGTATCGATTAAGCCACTAGCAAGTGATACTAAAACAACAGGAACTATTCCTGAAGAGAATGGGATGATGGAGCCTGTTGCTGGTGGAGTAGTAATACATGCAGCTTCTATAGCTTCAAAAGGACCAAGTGCAGTACACTCATTATTTTGATTTGCGCAGCTGCCGCACGCTGAATTCATACAATTCATACACATTTTTACACCCCCTTTCTTCATTATTCTATTCAGCTAAGATTATAGGGTTTGGGGCAATTAACTCTATTGCAATTTTTATATGCGGAAATATTGAGGTTCTTTAGAGGCGTTTTTGTCAATGGCAAGTATTCTCTAATGAATTTGACGTTCTGCCAATTTGCTAACTTCTTTCAGCATGTGTCTTTTGTACCGAAAGCGTAGCGACAACGGCAATTATGCCGAGGCATAATTGATTTGACAGAAAAAAGTCCAATATGTATTTTCATACGTATTGGACGGATTTATCGTAAAATCTCCATAGACTCTG
The DNA here is from genome assembly GCF_044755845.1 of Lysinibacillus sp. NPDC092081. Lineage (NCBI taxonomy): Bacteria > Bacillati > Bacillota > Bacilli > Caryophanales > Bacillaceae > Lysinibacillus > Lysinibacillus sp. NPDC092081. The sequence continues at coordinate 77,878 of NZ_JBIVRU010000007.1, read as the reverse complement.
TGCACCACAACTTTAAACTAACTCCACTTGCGAAAGAAATTAAAAAATAAAGAACTCTTATCTTTTTTCTGGCTTTCTTTAGGTGATTCGTCTTTTTGCTCAGGTTGCTTGTTTACCTCTTCAATAATTTGTACTTGGGTTTCATATATTTCCCCTGATATAGGTTCAGAATTTTCACATTCATAATTTTTAAAAATAGGGGATCTATTTGCGTTCTCTTGCTCGTTAACAACTTTAGCTACTTCCAGAACGACAGGTTCATTAACCGTTTCAACAGCTTCCAGAACGACAGGTTCATTAACAGTTTCAACAGCTTCCAGAACGACAGGTTCATTAACCGTTTCAACAGCTTCCAGAACGACAGGTTCATTAACCGTTTCAACAGCTTCCAGAACGACAGGTTCATTAACCGTTTCAACAGCTTCCAGAACGACAGGTTCATTAACAGTTTCATCTGATTCTAGAACGACAGGTTCATTAACCGTTTCAACAGCTTCCAGAACGACAGGTTCATTAACAGTTTCATCTGATTCTAGAACGACAGGTTCATTAACCGTTTC
>NZ_JBIVRU010000007.1:0-77222 GCF_044755845.1 Lysinibacillus sp. NPDC092081 | reverse complement strand
TTTCAACTGCTTCCAGAATGACAGGTTCATTAACAGTTTCAAATAATACTTCATGATTACCTGGATCATTGGTTAATTCAGAGTTCATTTCATCTACCGTGACAGCGGTATTTTTTTTTCTGTAATGCTCAGGAGTTGAGACATCGTTAGGTGGTAAGGCAAGTTCATTCATACTAACTGGAATTTCCTGTTTGTTCGTAGCGTGTATAAAATGGAAGGTGGATTCGGTGGTGGTATTTCTATATAAGCCATTATATATTTGGTTTGGTTGAGTATTTATTGATTGAAAGTATTGTTGATTAAAATGACGTTCCTCGGGTACATCTCTTTGATTTCCGTTGCGAGTAGAATGTATACCATTGCTTACATCTAATTGCGCATTTGTTGCTTTACCTGCCAGACTTTGTAGCATTTTATAAGATGGCTGTTTTGATGTAATCGCCGCTTGGCCTGTAGTCTGTGTAATGATCGGATCTCTCTGTGCACCGTAAGCAATAAAGTTAGATGTTTTTTCAGTTTTAGGTGGAGTGGTTGGAGCTTCAGTATTTTCAATCGTAAGTAATTTGTTTAAAACCTTTAGTATTTCTTGATTCATTTCCTCAATTGTTTGATTCAGAGACTCAATTTGTGCCGATAGAAGTTTTATCTGCTCTTCATAGCCTTCTATTTGTGAATTTTTTTGCTTATCATCTATTGTTGTTTCAGTTAGCTCTTCTAAAAATGTCATTTGCGTTTTAATCTCATCAAAATCCATTTTCATAAATAGGTAATCTTCAATTGAAGTTCCCGTTTTTAATGAAGTTAACATGTCCTTGTAGGCTTCTATTTTTTGCTTCAATTGTTCAATGTCTTGAGTGGAGTACAATTTTGAATCTTCCATTGCATTTCCCCCCTTTCAGTCCATTAATATTTTATTAAAAATATTTACTTTCTGTTACAAATATCTCGATTCTTTCGAACATTTTGTTTGCCCATTAGAAGAGGTGATGTTAGTAAAAAAAATACATCCTTAACCTCAAGTATTTTAATAAAAATCAAAACGAATTATTTATTAGCCCATACACTTATAGCTAGAAAACATATGATACAAACGAAAGATAAAAAATTTATGGAGGTGTCAAAAGGATGCTAGATAGTATGCCATCCCAGGCGCAGGAAATGATCTGTATAAACGTCGATAAGGTATTCGACTGGATTGTAAAGGAAATGTCCTTTGATTTTTCCCCTACTGGACCAATTACTTTTCCAGGAGTAACGCCAACGACAGATTTAACAGGTGCGGTAGTAACATGTAAGGTAGTTCCAGCAACAACTAATCCTGTTGTTATCTTGAATCGTGAGAATCGCCAATTCTCTATTGATGGTTCAACTGTATGTCTTCAAAATTTAACTATTCAAAAGAATTTTGTTCTTACGATAGTTGTTTGTTTACCGAACGGCACTATGTTCACAAGCAATACTATTCCACTTTCTCGTTGTGAACAAGTAACATTATGTGCTCCGAAAGGGACAGATGTAGAAATTTTATTCACAGATTTAGATTGTTTCGTCTGTACAACTGGAACATTAACAGCTGGAGCAGGTACAATTACGTTTTCTGCATTATCTATTACTGTATCTGTTTGCCAAAGTATTCAATCTACATTCCCAGTTACAGTGGAATTCTTAGCGACTTTCTGCGAGCCAAGAGCAGAATTACCATTCACATGTCCAGGTGTAGTAATTCCGCAGCAATGCCCTGCTGTATTCCCGTCAGTTGGTTAATGGTACTAACACATAGAAGAGAATCATATTGTAAAGAGAGGGTAATCCTCTCTTTTTTTTATGAATTGATTTCAGACAGTTGATATCGCCTAAAGTGTGAATTCTTTGGTTAATTTAATACTATTGGCAAGGGGGTACTAATTATGACTACTTGTATCGATCGTGTAGAAGAGAAAATAAATGAATTAAAAAAACAAACGAATTTTTACGTTCATGAAATTAAAAAAACGATTGAGGAGCTTATTATTCCAGATAGTGTCAATGTCATTAGTTATTTCACATCCTCAATCAATATTTCTTATAATCCCGATGAGGAGAGCTTATGCCTGGGCTCTTATCATATTCGTAATATAGGTAATCAGCCTATAACTAATCCTTATTTATGCATAAGGCTACCTGAAGATTCCCCATTCTCGTTCTCTGGAAGGTATGTTTATGAACATTTCGCACCAAACTTAAAAGGAAACAGTAGCTGGGAGCGAATCAATGATCAATCGAGCAAGGATGAGTTCTGGCTTAGACCTATAGGAAAAACAACGTTAGAGCCAAACGAAACACTATCATTTCCTAACTTTCAGATTAAATGGTCACATAATTTATCTTTTTCAGGAAGTATCATGGGTTTTACATATTGTGATCAGCTAAAAGATGGTGCCGTTGTCTTAAATCCTATTAATCTAAATGGAATTAGTCATACACAGGAGGATAAAAATGAGTGAATATGAAAATATGAATCGAAAAATAGATAGTGTTATCCATCAACTTATGAAGGAACAGCTTACGAATTTACCAAGCTATAGTAATGAGGAAAATAATAGCTTTGCTTATCTCGAAAAAAGCACTTTGAATCTACTTATAACTTATTTAATATCAGGAGAAAAGAGAAAAGCTGTAGAAATAGGCGATGAAGAATTAGAAATTAAGCTTATTAAGCAGCTTGATAAGATGTTAGAGGAGAGTAAGGAGCAATTTGAAGAAGTGATTAGTTTACTTGAAAAATTGTCGTGATAGGAGGTACGAGTATGGATAATGATATTGTTAAAAACAATGATCCTATTCAGCTTCAGCAAATGGTCATTTTTTTAAGAGCCGAATTAGCGAAATATAAAAATGAAGTCAAAAGACTCAGAGATAGTGATTATTATTCACTAGTACTGAGATTAGAGCGAGAAAATGTTCAATTAGCAAAACAGAAAAAGGAGCTTTCGATGGAGCTTTTAAAGCAGAAGAGAGACCATGAAAGAAAAACAAAAACTTACTATGATGATATACAAGCAAGAGAAATACAGAAGAAAAAACAACTTTCTTCAATAGAGGGTTTATTAAAAGAATTGGAAGAACTGCGTGCAGAAAATAAGCTAATAAAGGAATCTTTAAAATTCACTAAAGATGAATTACTTTCTATGAATTCAGATGCTAATTATAAGACAACAGTGGATGTCCTTGAAAATAAGTTAAATGTTTTTGCAAGAAACATAAGCCAACAAATGAAGACTATCATTGAAGCCATTGAAAAATCCCATTTAGAACAAGCCAATTCAGACAATCTTAATAAGCACTTAGCCAAAGAAATAGAAGAGAAAAGCAGTGATATAGCAAAATTATCGGAAGAATTAGCAGATGTAAAAAAACATAGCCTTTCCCTGAGTGGAAAAACGAAGATGAATCCAGAGTTTCTTACACACTTAGATGCTCAAGTAAATAAGGTATTGGCTCAATCAATGGACTTTGAAAAGCAGTTGAATCATAAATTTCGCTTGCTTGAGGACCTGGACCACAAATTGAACGAGCTTACTATAGAAATAAATACTGATAAAACTGTATAAAGTATGTTGTTGATGGCTGTTTCAAAAGTAAGAAAAGACACATTTTTAAAACAGCTATTTTTATGTTAAGAGGATTCTACTTGTTGTTTCGTTTTTCACCAATTGAGCTTTTTACGGTCAGTTAGTGCGAAATAAACAAAGGAGATTTCGGCTAATCTGTAACATTAAGGTCAAGTAATGGCATAAGGTGATTGATTTCACCTATATATGCTGGAACAGACTTTGCTAATGAAAAACAGCGGGCACTGCTATCAGCACGGACGTTTAAATTCGTCTGTATAAGTGATCGCTTTCTCACTAACTGCTTTCACATTCGGATTTCATTTAAAGCTGTTTTTGTTCATTTTTCGTAAAATATCTTTCGATCATTTCACTATACCCTAACATCTTTTTTCGCATTATAAACAAAAGTACCCTATAGGATTGAAGTGCACCCCAATTGTTAGACATGTCATCTAACAATTGGAGGTGCATTTTTTGTCTAAATTTACAATTGAAGAAAAAATAAAAGCTGTTCAGCGTTATTTAAATGGAACAGAAGGCTATCAAAATTTAGCTTTATACAATTGGGGATAGAACCAAAGAATTTTCATTACTGGATTAAAAAATTCGAATATCATGGCGAAAAAGCTTTTGAGAAAGGCTTACAAGCTATACTACACAGTTTAAACTAGATGTACTTAATTATATGAACAATCAAGGAAACATCTGTTAGGGAAACTGCAGCGATTTTTAATTTATCTACACCTACTGTTTTAATTTCTTGGAAGTAGAAAATGAATCTGTATGGCCTGGATGCCCTTGAACCAAAGAAAAAGGGGCGTCCATCCATGAAAAAAGAGTCAAATAAAAAAACAAATCAAACACTAGCTGAAAGATCTGTAGAAACACTTGAAGCACGAATTAAACAGCTTGAAATGGAAAATGAGTATTTAAAAAAGTTGAATGCCTTAGTTCAAAACAAGGAAAAATCACCAAACAAGACAAAGCACAAGTAGTCTATGAGTTAAGGCATAAATATCCGGTGAAAGCACTCGTGAAGCTCGCTGACACTCCACGCAGTACGTACTATGATTTATTGAAACAAATTAATCGACCAGATCCAGATGCCGACTTAAAAGCTGAAATCAAAGCGATTTATGAGGAACATGAAGGCCGTTATGGCTATCGCCGTATTCGCGATGAGCTAGCGAATCGTGGAAAAAAATAAATCATAAAAAGGTTCAACGTATCATGAAGGCGTTAGGTTTGAAATGCCTTGTACGTATGAAAAAATATAAATCTTATAAAGGAACAGTCGGTAAAATCGCACCAAATCATTTAGATCGCCAGTTTACAGCAGATGCACCAAATGAAAAATGGGTGACGGATATTACAGAGTTTAAATTATTTGGAGAAAAACTATATCTATCACCAGTTCTCGATTTATTTAATGGTGAAATCATTACGTATACAATTGGTTCTAGACCAACGTATTCCCTAGTTTCAGAAATGTTGGAGAAGGCTTTAGATCGCCTGCCAGAGGAGCATCAACTACTAATGCATTCGGACCAAGGCTGGCATTACCAAATGAAGCAATATCTTCATGCGCTTGAATCAAGAGGCATTCTCCAAAGTATGTCTCGTAAAGGCAACTGTTACGATAACTCCGTGATGGAGAATTTCTTTGGCATTATGAAATCAGAATTCCTTTACTATAAGGAATTTGAAAGTGTGGAGCATTTTAAACAAGATTTAGAAAAATATATGGACTACTATAATAAAAAACGGATTAAGGCAAAACTAAAAATGAGTCCAGTGCAATACCGAACTCATTTTGAACAAGCTGCCTGATGAAGAAATAACCGTGTCTAACTATTCGGGGTCACTTCCATTCAAAGTTTCTATCTTATAGGGTACAGTTAAAGAAAAGGAAGATCTTTTTCTTTAAATTCTTTGTCGGGATTCATTATATTAAATTGAACAGATGATGAATTTTCAACAAGTTGAATAGTAGCATCTTCACTCGAATTTTATTAAATATAATTCATGACTGTCAAACAGACTTATTTGTTTTACATTAGGTATGGGGCATTCACTTCGTTCGGTTTTGCTTGTTTGGTCACTACCATTATACCGAATCTGAAGAGGTGCCTGTTTTTTATTTGTTTGAAACCCTTGAGCCCTATGACACTGGATTAAGAAGTTAGGCAGATTGTCCCGGTTTTTATACCAGTAGGACCATTGAATCCTGGAATTGTATCGATTACTGTGTTTGTAGCTATATCAATGACAGACACAGTTTGGTCAAGTTGATTTGTTACATAAGCAAGTGTTCCATCCGGCAAGATGGTAACTTGGTCAGGAGATAATCCTACAGGGATTGTAGCAATCACCATATTTGTTGCTGTACTTATAACGGATACAGTATTACTACCCTTATTTACAATGTAAACAAGTGTTCCATCAGGTGTAATGGCTGTTCCAACAGGTCCTGTTCCAACAGGGATTGTAGTAAATACCGTATTTGTAGCTACTTCAATTACAGATACTGTGTTACTAGATTCATTTGTAACGTAAGCAAATTGTCCGCTTGGTGTGAAGACGATAGATCTTGGGCGAAGTCCCACTGGGATTGTAGCAACTACAGTATTTGTAGTTGTATTAATAACTGATACTGAATTTGAGTTTTCGTTTGCAACATAAGCAAACGCACCATTAGGAGTAAAAGCTATGCCTTGAGGTTGGAGCCCTACTGGAATAGTAGCGATTACTGTATTTGTAGCTGTACTTATGACAGATACAGTATTATCTCCAATTCCAGGTCCATGATTTGATACATAAGCAAGTGTTCCATCTGGTGAAATCGCTACACCAAGAGGATTAGCTCCTACTGGAATGGTAGCGACTACTGTATTTGTTGCAGTATTAAAAACAGTTACATTATTCGAGAAGAAAGCTGGAACATAACCGAATTCTCCATTTGGTGTAATCGCCACTTCTAGTGGAGCAGATCCTACTGGAATGGTAGCGACTATCGTATTTGTTGCGGTATCAATTACTGATACCATATTATCAGGAGCTTCTAACTGACCAGCGTCTGTAACGTACACTAAAAAATGACAAGCTGGAGTTGGTGGTACGGGTATAAATGGTGGTTTACAACGACAAGGACAACAAAAGCCACAACAATTACAACGACAACTTGGATTTGATTTAAACTTGAACCTTATAAATTTATTTTCTTCCCCCACATTGCACACCCTTTCTATCATATTTTGATTCATTGATACTATATGCAAATAGAATTATGTTGCTTGTACGTTTTACCTAAACTAAATAATTTTGAACAGTGGCGAGTGGTTGTTTATATTATTTTCCAATCATTGTTTGATTCCTAGATATAGGGTTTTGTTGCTTATTCTTCGAAGCTTTCTTTAATAGAAAGGAGGAAGCACAATTAACCAAAATTCACATTAACGAATCTGTTTTGCTCCTTGTCAGTAAATCCCTCAATACAGTTTTTATCGTAATATGTGTCAGTAGCGGTTGCGACTTCATATTCTCCTGTCCTTTTGGTGATTGACGCTGTGGAAATATAATGACGGAGGTGGAGGAGCGACAATGGGGATTTTTCCATGTTGCCCAGCTCATTACTCTACAGTAATACCACTTCCGCCTAATTCAAAAAATATAAGAATTTATGCAAGAGAATGTACAGGTCTTGCATGGGATTGGTGGAGAACAATTATTGATGAATACAATGTTCAATTATCTAATGAAATAAAAGTTTCAATTGGAGGAACTACATTATACCCAACAGGTAATATTAATTAGGTATAAACTTCGATCTAGTAAAATAAACGGCTGAGACTCTTGTTACACAAGAACTTCAGCCGTTTTTATTTCTTCATACATCCAGCCTGATTTATGAACACCAATGACTTCCCCAAGTGCTATACCACCATACATAGTATCGTAATTCATCAATAAACAATTGCTATAAAAGAGAGGGATAGGATGAAATTTATTCATTAGAATATACTCATAGCAATTGATTTTTACATACTTTAGTGTTGACTCAAGGACTTAATATAGACAGTAAATTATTTTATAAAGAAGGTAAGTGTCTATGTGTGAAAGCTTTAGCTGTTTAGAGTGTTTTCTTTATGAAAGCCAGTTTCTAATAATATGTCTATGCAACAACATTTGAATACTTAAAATTTCCTTGACGACAGATCGAAGATAACCCAAAAGCTGAATAATGGAAAATTGTATTTTTTAATGGATTTATTATGAAAAGATTAACTCCGGGATTTATTTAACCGTAAATGTTCAGTAACACTTGTTTAAATTTAATGAAACTAAACCTTACAAAATTATAAGTTTTATGTCACCAAAATTTAATTGTAAAAACTAAAATTCTGTTTTAGAATTGCTATTGTTGATTTAAGTGCGGAAATATGAATAAACATTTCAATAAATAATGAGGTATTCCTATCGTTTAAAAACTAACATATGCTGGAGGTTTTTATGAAAAGGGTTTACAATAATAGGAAGGTGTATACTGATTATTTAACAACTTGACAGATGTCTATATGGGGAGTAGTATACAATAGCTGCCAAAAAAGCTACTGTGAAGTAACATTTTTAAAATGCAATATATACTTATAATCTAAGTTGAAAGACAACTAGATTTAAGTTTAAGTAAGTAAAAGGTAGGTGCAATAATGAAAAATTTATTAAGTAAAAAAGATAATCTATTAAACAACTTTTTAGGGATATATATATTAGCTGTTTTAATGTTATGGATTAAAACATACATCGCTCAAACAGCACAATTTAAACTTGGCGTAGAAGGATTCCTTCAACAATTCCTTTTACTAATAAATCCACTAGGTTCAGCAATGCTATTTCTAGGAATTTCATTTTTATTTAGAGGAAAGAGAAAATATACATCACTAGTTGTAGTTTACACTCTGATGTCTATTGTTTTATATGCCAATATTGTTTATTACCGATTTTTTAGTGACTTCATTACATTACCTACAGTTACCCAAACGCAGAACTTCGGAGATTTAGGTGGTAGTGTTCTTACTTTACTAAAGCCTTATGATTTCTTGTTCTTTGTGGATGTATTTGTAATGTTTTACCTACGATTCTCAAGAAAAATACAAAAAGATAACAATCGTTTTGGATATAAAAAAGCAACGGCAATCATTACTTTTGCATTAGCAGTATCAATCTTAAATTTAGGACTAGCTGAAGCTGATCGTCCGCAACTATTATCTCGAGGTTTTGATAGAAACTATATTGTGAAATATTTAGGAATGTATAACTATACGATTTATGATTCAGTAGAAACGATGAAAGCATCTTCACAGAGAGCTTTGGCGGATAGTAGTGATATTACAGAAGTGATGAACTATACAAAATCTAACTACGCCAAACCTAATGTAGAATATTTTGGTAAAGCAAAAGGAATGAATGTTATCTATTTACATTTAGAATCATTCCAAAACTTCCTGATCAACTATAAATTAAACGGTGAAGAAGTTACACCATTTTTAAATTCATTAACAAAAGATAAGAATACAATGTATTTTGATAATTTCTTCCATCAAACAGGTCAAGGTAAAACTTCCGATGCAGAATTTATGCTAGAAAATTCTTTATTTGGGTTACCACAAGGATCTGCTTATATTACAAAAGCACAAAATACGTATCAAGCAGCTCCTAGTATTTTAAAAGATTATGGTTATACATCTGCTGTATTCCATGGTAACAACGGAAGCTTCTGGAATCGAAATGAGATTTATAAATCATTTGGATTCGATCACTTCTTTGATGCTAGTTATTATGACACGGGTTCTTCAGAAAACATGGCTGAATATGGTTTGTTAGATAAACCATTCTTTAAACAATCTGAAAGTATGTTAAGTTCGTTACCACAACCTTTTTATACGAAATTGATTACGGTAGGGAACCACTTTCCATATAAAATGGATCAAAGCTTAGTAACAATTGATAAAGCTAATACTGGAGATTCAAGTGTAGATAATTATTTCCAAACTGCACGTTATGCAGATGAAGGGATCAAACAAATATTCGACCAATTAAAAGAATCAGGCTTATATGATAATTCGATGATTGTTCTTTATGGTGACCATTACGGTATTTCAGATAATCATAATGATGCGATGGAACAAGTCATTGGAAAAGAAATTACACCATATGAAAGTGCTAATTTGCAACGCGTACCATTATTTATACATGTTCCGGGAATGCAAGGTGGAACCAACCATACTTATGGTGGCCAAACAGACCTTCTTCCAACGTTATTACATTTACTAGGAATTGATACACAAAAATTTGTTCAATTTGGTTCCGACTTATTATCAAAAGAGCATGATGAAGTTGTACCATTTAGAAATGGCGGTTTTGTCAGTCCTACAATTGATTCAATTAATGGGAAATTTTATGATAATAAAACAGGTTTACTACTAGATGATAGTCAATTAGAGTTTGCGAAAACTCTCAAAGATAAAGCAGATCGTAAATTGGAATTATCTGATAAAGTCGTGAATGGAGACTTATTGAGATTCTATACGCCAACAGGTTATACTCCAGTTGATCGTTCTAAGTATAATTACTCCAAAGATAAGTAAATTTTTAAAGCGAAATTAGGGATTTTACATCAGAAGAGCGCGAGAAATCAATGTTTCTAAAATTGATTTCTCTCGCTTTTTAAGGTTTTGACTAGTTTTATCCTAGCCCTTTTTTTGGAGAGCAGAAAAAGGTTGCCTTTTGAGGATAATAATCAACTTATTTTGTACTGTTTTTGTTTGCAAATTGACCAGAAGCTTGTTTTTTGTTAGCTTCTGCTTGCTGGATTTGTTGTTTAATTTGATTAACATCAGTCTCATTCCCGAATTCTTCATTTATCGAGTTCATTGTACCAGAAGCTTGTTTTTTGTTAGCTTCTGCTTGTTGGATTTGTTGTTTAATTTGATTAACATCAGTTTCATTCCCAAATTCTTCGTTCATCGAGTTCATTGCATTTGGGTTTTTTTGATTAAAGTTTTGGTTGTTGTTATTCATGGATTTCACCTCCTGAAATTAGTCTGTACAGAAGATGCTTTATTATTCGTAGAAATGAAGTCGTAATCACCAAGCATAATTTAATGGCAAATTTTATTCTTTGATCGATATACAACGTCCCACCATTTTAGACTCCAGCGTAAAAAAAGTCTAGGGAAAGGGTTTTATACGAACCATTCATCCAGATCAATTTCAATATGTCTCTTTGGGAGTGAAATGGCCGATTCCCTTTAATTCAAAGTCGAAAAATTTAAGAATTAGTTCATTTTCAGTTTCGATACAGTACAATTTATCAATATCGGCTTTTCCTCCTTGTAGAATATTTGTTAGAATAGGAGAGAAAAGCGGTAAATCAGTCAAGCTTAAATGTTTTGCCCCTTTAAAATGAGTAGTATATGCATCTTTGAAGTGTTCATTATTAAGTTTGTTCGCTATATAAATGGAGTTGTTTTCAAGCTGTCCCCAAACATCGTCAGAATAAATGTTAAGAAGTGGGGTCGTGAAGTCTTTGCTGCTTGCTACAAAGTCATTCATTTCTTTCTTATAAACAAGCTCACTAAAGAATGGGGCATCAATATTTACAACTGCACTTATATCATTACGCTCTCTATCTAGCCAAACACTTGCTGCACCGCCCATAGAATGCCCGAACACACCAATTTTCTCTGTATCGATATGTTGATAAAGGGAGTTATTATCATTTTTCGACTTTTTAAGGATCGTATCAATGACAAAATTCATATCGTCTGTTCGTAATTTCATCCATTTTTGAATGATATTGTACCGTTCTTCATTCGAGTAAACGCCTTTATTCATATTTTTTTCGAATTCATCGCGAAAATCTGAACTGATCGTAGCTATTGTTCCTTCCTCTGAACGAGTATAGAAGGAGTGATAGGGATGGTCGATTGAAACGACTACATAACCGTGGCTTGCCAGCTCAGTATAGGTAGATCTGTTGCTTGTCTTGATACCATATGCCCCGTGTGAGAACACCAATAGAGGGTATGTTCCATCTGCGTTTTTTGGATACCAAAATTCTACATTAACAAATCTGTTGTCCCCCTTGTTAGTAAATTCTTCAATACGATTCTTGTCAACATATGTGTCAGTAGTGGTTGCGACTTCATATTCTCCTGTCACTTTTGGTGATTGATGCTGTGGAAAAATAATGACAGGTGAAAGTACAAAGACAAATGTCAATATCATCGTAATGGACTTCCACACAATGTTAGAAGTTTTGTATTGTTTGATATTTGATTTCTTAAGGATAAGAGACACTGTCCCAATTATAGCTAATAAGAAAAGTAGTATAGCAAGCATTACCCAGCGAAAGCTCCAGACAATCACCGATGAAACAGTGAGTATCACAAATACTGTAAATGCAGCAATACTAATCCAATTCTTTATTTTTTTATGGTTTTGCTCAGTTACTATGCAATAGATCGCAAAGGTAATCTCGAAAATCAAAGCGACTAATAAAAGTAATATCCCCATATTCATAACTCCACCTCATTAGAAAAATTTTTTGTAAAATCATCATATTAAACGGATGGAAGGTTGTATATGGAAAAACAGTAAGTTGTATTCATAGGCCAATAAGATGCAAAAAAACGGTAAGCTCTAATACTTACCGTAAAATAATTTGTTAAGACAACTACTGCTTATTAATTTTTTTTGACTACTCATCAAAGTCGTTCTTTAATGCCTTTAGTTTTTCATTGATTTTTTTTGCATCTTTTTTATCATTTTGCCATGATAGTAGACGAACAATGATATAGATTACGGCAATTTGCAGTGCAAGAACGATTATTTCTGATGTGCCATTTACAAGATGAATAGCACTGCCAAGGACAATCAATAGAATCTCCAAAGTGAAGAAATGAATAATAATCCTTATTCGCATTTCCTTCTCGCTGTGATCGTTAGGAGAATATAAAATAAATCCCGTTAATGCACTTAAAAATGAAAATGCCATAATGATATAAATCGAGTTCAAATCAAATGCCATGTCAGAATAAAACATTTGTCGCAACAAAGTGATAATCATGATTATGGATGCAAAGATGATAAAGAAATTCTTAATTATCTTTTGCACAAATTCTAAAAAATTCATATGTATCCCTCTTTACAAACCAAGCATTTTTTTTAAGACAGGCACATACTGCCTTGATATAACAGCACGTTCTCCGTTATCCAACACCGCTTCGAATCGACCACTAATGGTCGGATAAACAGATGAAATTTTCGCGATGTTCAAAATAGTTGATTTCGATGCGCGAAAACAGTTTTTTCCCGTACATAATTCTTCTAACTCGTATAGTTTTTGTTTTACCTCAAAAACGCTGTCCTTGCAGTAAATAAAAACTTTTCCCTCGACTGCCTCGAAATAATAGATATCATTAAGCTTAATGCGGTGAACACTATCATTTTGATGTCCGAGTAAAATGAGGTTCTCGGTTTTCAGATTGTTAATGATGTCATATATTTCGTCATCAACCTCATGACACCTAATAAGAATCTCTTCTTCTAATTCTTGGCTTATTTCTTCTATTGAAATTTTCATATGATCACCCACGAAAATTCAAATTATTTCAGTTTAACTCGAACTCTGTATAAACTTGCAAATGAAACATGACTAAAAAAGGTTTGTTTATCCTAATGATAACACCTCCATTTACAATCCTTTTTTACATTATATCAGGTTACTGTTTTGATTTTATTTTATGATAGTATCCAGAATCTGCTAAGTCAAGTGCAGGAGAAAGGGTTCATGAATATATTAGACTTATTCGTTGTTTCCACAAGAACATATTGATAGGCGACTTAAAATACCCTGATTAAAAAAACGCCAACTATCATAACAATTAAACCAAATATTTGTATTGGTTTAATTTGATTTTTAAAAGAGTTAAATAAACCGAATTTCTCTACCATCAGGCTACCAGTGATTTGACCAAATAAAACAAGGACTACAGTTTGCCCATTTCCGATTTGATCAACGAGAAATACATTTATTAGAACATAAGCCCCCCCTAAAATACCTCCAATCCATACCCACCAAGGAGCTGACTGTTTAATAGGCTCTTTAATATTTGTGTAAGAACGATCCATGACCCCAACGACGATAATTAACGTAATGGTACCTACAAAAAATGAAACAAAGGCTGCGTGGGAAGAAGAATTCAGCACTTTTCCTAACTGACCATTGATAGCAATTTGTGTAGCCAGTAATATTCCTGACATTATTCCTACTAAACGCCAAATCCATTGATTTAACATGTTTTTCTTAGTTGCTTCGGAAGGATATTGGTTAGTTTTCATACTCGGTATAGCCACAGCTAAAAAAACACCTATGATGACTAGTAATACTCCAAAAACTCGGTTCAAACCGAAAGAATATTGTACAGAGTTAATCCAACCATAATTGTCTATTAGCATACTCATCAAAGTCATTCCCAAGATTGGCATTATCGCCGTTTGTACACTTCCTAATTTAGGGAATAAAAGTATATTGGTAGTTACGGCAACTGCACCACAAATTCCCCCTAGCCATATAAAAATAGGTTGGCTTAAGAATAAATCTAATGGAATACCTAATGGTAAACTACTAACTAATATTGTAATGGCTAAAAAGATTACCCCCACAGCGAATGAGATCATGGAAGCTAAAAAAGGGGAAATCACGAAATTTCGTAATTGAGCATTGATCGCTGTTTGCATAGCAAAGACGGCTCCAATGCTTATAGCTAGCAGTATTACAAACATAAGAATTCACCCCAAATCTTGTTGAATAAAATTTAGTTTTTTGTAATGAGATATTCTCCTTCTCATAACTAAAAAATAAAAACGACGATATTGACTAATCAAAACCGCCGTTTGGCATATTGAATAAATTTTTGGCACGAAAGTTCAGATTTGATCACTATTCGAAAAACCGTATGTTTTCTCTGTGTCTAGGAAGTTACGCTGTTTTTGGTTAGATGTGACATTCGAAATCATTAAAATCCATTTTATTAAAAGGTAATAGTTAATCTATGAATGTTCATGTAATACGATTATAAAATGATTACACATTTTAATGAAGTAAAAAAAGACTAAATATTGGTTTCAGTCTCTTTTTGTTAAACAGAATTTTTATAAATTCATTATATTCAGGAGCTATATTTTTCTGCTTTTTAAATTTAATGGTTAAACTTTACAAATGAATAAATAAATTATATAATCAATAATCATATTAACAATGTTTATATGGTTGTTGATTATATTCATTATGTGAGGTGCTTATTTTGAAAGGAAGAGACGTTGTTTTAGGGTTACTCATGGAAAAAGAATTATCTGGTTATGATATAAAAATTGTTTTTGAAGATGTATTCACGCATTTTTTTGATGGCAGTTTTGGAATGATTTATCCGACTTTAAGACAGTTGGAAAAAGAGGGGAAAATAAAAAAAGAGGTTGTCATGCAAGAAGGTAAGCCAAATAAAAAAATGTACTTCATAACAGATGAAGGAAGGGAAGAGTTTTATCAATACATGAAGACAGATGTAGAGAAGGATGTTCTACGTTCTGATTTTTTAATGCGGATGTATTTTGGGAATTATAGCGATACCAATTCAATGAAAAAGTGGATTGAAGAAGAAATTGAGAGAAAAGAGGCGTATGTTGCAGATCTTCTCTTAAAATATGAAAAGTGGAAAGACGGTATTACTTTTGCAGAAGAGATTTCATTAGATGTTGGGATTGCATCTTATACGGCACAAGTTGAAACATTAAAAAATAAATTAGCACAATTAACAATACAAGAAAAAAGAGATGAAAAGTAAAGTTTCATGAGAGCGGGGGAATTTATGGAACAACCAAAAGGATTCAAAATCGTTTTCTTAATGTGTTTAGGGATTTTCTTGTGTATGATTGATACGACAATTATGAATATTGCCTTACCAGCAATACAGACTGATGTGAACACATCTTTGGAGAAAATGTCTTGGATATTGAATGTCTATACGATGTCTATTGCGGTATTAGCGATACCACTAGGGCGAGTCGCTGATATCTTTGGAAAGGCAAAATTATATATTATAGGTTTAATAGTTTTTGGAGTAGGTTCTGCGTTATGTGCTTTTGCAAACACGGGGGATTTTCTTATTTTTTCTCGTTTTATTCAAAGTATAGGAGCTGCTGTTTTGTTTCCAACAAGTATGGTAATTGGCGTATCAGCAGTTCCAATGGAAAAAAGGCATGTTGCGTTGGGGATTTTAGGGGTGACACAAGGGTTATCGGCAGCCATAGGTCCTGTACTAGGAGGAGTTATTACACAAAATTTAGGCTGGAGATGGGTGTTCTTTGTGAATCTTCCGATTTGTGTAATTGCAGTTGTTTTATGTTTCATTATGTTAAAGATAAAGAATGAGCAACGAGTAGTTGCTAAAATTGATTGGACTGGATTAGTACTTTCTAGTTTTGCTATTTTCTTTTTCACACTTGTTTTAGTTAAAGGCAATACCTGGGGATGGCTGAGTCACTTTGCATGGATTTGCTATATCATCAGTGTTACTTCTTTTATTCTATTTATCTTAGTTGAAAAAAAGGTTACATCACCGATGGTCAATTTGCAGCTATTTAAAGATCGAACTTTTGTTGGAGCTTCTATTGTAGTTATACTTAGTAATTTGTTTTTAATTGGTGTAACTGTTTTGCTTCCAACATTTCTCACAAAAATACAACACCGAACAGAAATGGAAGCAGCTTTTTTAGTGACACCTATTTCGGCCATGATATTTTTAGTTTCTCCGTTTGCTACACTGGTAATGAAGAAGCTTGGCAAGGTTCAGGTTATTTTAGTGGGGTTTATAGTTATGAGTATTGCTTATTATTGTTTACAGCTGATAGGAGCTGATTCAACTAGTAAAGAAATTATTATTCCGTGTATGATTTTAGGTGTTGGATTTGGTTTAGTTGTTGGGCCAATTACTATATTAACAGCCTCCACGTTTGAGGGGGAATTATTAACCGCCTCTCAAAGTGTTGTGTCCATGCTCAGACAAATTGGAATTGTCTTGGCTGTAGCTATTTTTGTATCAGGCTTGACTCATAATTTATCTTTAAATAAAGAAAATGTTTATCACTATGCGGAAAAAAAAGTGCATGCTCTTCATGTTGATCCAGCGGAGCAAGAGCAACTATTAATAGTAACAAAGGAAAAAATACAAAACAAAGGCTTAGAGTCGAATATAGAAAAGAAACAGGGAACTCATCACATTGGCATAAGTCAACAACAAAAGGAAAGCATGATTAAAGAGAAAGTAAACAATGCTTTAAATGAAGTTCCTGTAGAATACAGAGAAATAAAACGGGTAGAAATAACAAATCAAGTAACGCAAGCGGTTGAAGAAAAAATAGAGAACATAAATAGAGAAATTAATACAGTCTCGGATGATATTAGTCATTACGCTGAAAAAGAGATGGCAAAAAGTTTTACTGATTTATATAAAGTGAGTGTACCAATTATTTTGCTCTGTAGTTTAGTCGCTTTTATGTTTCGTAATAGAAAATTTGAAGTTAGTAGGAGAAAAAGACAAAATGTATAGTAAAATTCTTATAACTTCTAAATGGGTTACTTCAGATATTAATATGGATTTATATTTTGTTAAGAAAAATATGGAGGAATCTACAGCTAAACGGACAGCTAAAACTATCGAATTTGTACTATAATTATTTTACTTCTCACTCAAAAGACCATGACCAGACGCTCAAAAACAATCGAGTTTCTGGTCGTTTTAGTTGTAAATTGAAAGGTTGGATTTATATGAATATGTATCAGATCCTTTTTAACACGAAAATTATACTAGTTGTAATTTTTCTATATTTTAAAATTGAATTACTACTATTCAAGAATAATTCAGAAAAAATTAAAATCAATTATGGAATCTAACATAAAACAACACCCTGAAATAAAAAAGGCTGTTTTCGTATAGATTGTTCCTTTCTATTAAAGGTTTCTGAGAAGATTAGCGAAAGCAAAAATAGCCTTAAATATCAAACATATACCTACGATTACAAACATCTTACTGGTCCATCTCAAATCGCCTGTTTGTTTTTGCATCTCTTTGTAATATTTTATCGTTATAAATACACCAGACATCAGGAAGAGCGCACAAGCGATATACGCGATATACAAAACTATGTCTACGTCCTTGCCAAATTCCTTACCTGTTTCGATGGCTAGTATCGCTATAAAGTATATAAAAGACATAAATATAAAAAGTGCTTTTTCCTTCCATTCTAATTTTCTATTTTGCTTTTTCGACACTTTATACCAATGCTTCACATCTTCTTGCGATACATACTGCGCAACGATAGCTTCTACTTGTTCCGCATATTTTTTTCGGACTTCGACTGTATAAAACGCTTCGTATTCTTCATCGTTATTTTCCGAGCTGAATCTTTCAGAGGACCGCTTAAAAATGTCTTTGATTCCTACTTCAAACGGTACGTTACTTCTCTCTAAGTGTTCGATAATTGCTACGACAGTATCTTCTGAATGTCCAACCAATATTTCCTTTTTAAACAAAATCAGCACCTCTTACTAAACAAATCTAATTACGTTTATATAAACTAATCGACTTAAATATGCTAATTTAAATGAGGGTAATTATCAACATCTAAATATTGGTAATCCATTGACTTTATTACTCGACCGTTAGAAGTCAATTTGGGATTGATATTGATGCTTCTTGTGGTCAATTGGATAGTAATTATCAAAAGGGACAAACAGTAATTTGAGGTGAAGATGAAGCTTGAATTGTATTTTAGGAAAAAATTTGTTAATATACAATTACAATGATGAGAGGACTGATGGATGGACAATGATTAACTAATCTGTATTTTTATTTGAAATGAAAAACTTCAAACTACAAAATATAGGATTAGTCTGTCCATTTTTATAAATCAGTTTACACTTTATATGTCATAGTTCCAATGGCAAATAAAGAGCTTATTTAATATAAGTGAAAGACTAATCCTTCCAATTTACAAATTGGGAGGATTTTTTATTCTCTCATGGTTAAGATCCAATTATTAAATCTGTACCTTTCATTTACTAAATAAAGGAGAGTGAAAAATGAACGATTCAGACACTATTGTTACGCATGTATTACTCCGTACAAGTCGTTAATATCCATCAAACTTATACGGAGAAATTTAGAATAGATGGATATGCCGACTTTGTATAAAAAGTAAAAAGTATTGCTATACAAAGGAGGAATTATCATGTCAATGATCCAAGTTCAAAATTTAACTTTTTCTTATCCAAGTAGTTTTGACAATATTTTTGAAAATGTAAACTTTCAAATAGATACGGATTGGAAACTTGGATTTATCGGTAGAAATGGACGAGGAAAAACAACATTCTTTAATTTATTATTAGGGAATTATGAGTATAGTGGGAAAATCAATTCTTCGGTAGAGTTTAATTATTTCCCTTATCCAGTTTCAGATAAAAACAAGCATACGCATGAAATCATGGAAGAAATTTGCCCCCAGGCAGAAGATTGGGAAATTCTTCGTGAAATCTCCTATCTAGACGTTGATGCCGAGGCAATGTATCGGCCTTTTAAAACATTATCAAATGGAGAACAAACAAAGGTGTTGCTTGCTGCACTTTTTTTGACGGAGGGTCAATTTCTATTAATTGATGAGCCAACCAACCATCTAGACACGGAAGCGCGAAAGATGGTCTCTGACTATTTAAGGAAGAAAAAAGGGTTTCTATTAATTTCACATGACAGAATCTTTTTAGATGGTTGCGTTGACCATATCTTATCTATAAATAGGGCAAATATTGAAGTTCAAAGTGGTAACTATTCTTCTTGGAAGTTAAATTTTGATCGACAGCAAGAACACGAAGAGGCAACTAATGAGCGTCTACAAAAAGACATAGGGAGATTAAAACAGTCTTCAAAGCGTACATCAGGTTGGTCAAGTCAAGTGGAAGCTTCCAAAAATGGAACAACGAATTCAGGTTCTAAGTTAGACAAAGGTTTTGTAGGACATAAAGCAGCGAAGATGATGAAGAGAGCAAAGAACCTTGAAGCTAGGCAACAAAAAGCTATTGAGGAAAAGTCAAAACTGCTAAAAAATGTGGAAAAAACGGAATCATTAAAATTAGAATCATTGGCGTTTCATTCAAATGAATTGATTGTTTTGGCCGATGTGTCTGTTCAGTACGATAACCAAATAGTAAATAAGCCAATTAGCTTTAAACTGGAACAAGGTGACCGAATTGTGCTTGATGGAAAGAATGGAAGTGGGAAAAGTAGTATCCTCAAACTAATTCAAGGAGATTCGATACAGCATACAGGCTCCATGAATGTAGGTTCAGGTCTCATTATTTCCTATGTCCAACAAGATACTTCCCATTTGAAGGGATTGTTATCGGATTTTATTGAAGAGCATGGGATTGATGAAACGTTATTTAAATCTATTCTACGTAAGATGGACTTTGACCGAATTCAATTTGAGAAAGATATTTCTCATTATTCTGGTGGACAAAAGAAAAAGCTGCTTATAGCCAAAAGTTTATGTGAAAAAGCGCATATCTATATTTGGGATGAACCGTTGAATTTTATTGATATTTATTCGCGTATGCAGATTGAAGAGCTTATTCAAAAATTTAATCCCACAATGGTGTTTGTTGAGCATGATCGGGCATTTCAACAAACAGTTGCAACAAAAACTATATCTATGTAGTTAAATAATATGTAAGAAAAGAATCCATTTTGATCATCTTTTTTCAAAATGGATTCTTTTATTTATTGTTTCTTAGGAAAAATAATTTAGTTAAAATCTATACAAAAATGATGCCTCTATTACTGGAAACAATGATGTATTCTTATTCTCCATTGTGATTGCAGTGATTGGATTAGGACTGGGTTTATGTTTAAAAAGCAAAAAAAAATCGAAGCTTCCAAATAAACCTTCAAGTTTTAGCTTGATTATTTATTATACGGTTGATTTAAAAGAGTGATCCTTGCTAATAATTATTTTATTAATGAAAAGCCGTTTCGCTATTAGAGAAACGGCATTTCACTGTACCTAACCTAGTAGAATGGTTCACTCGTGGGTGAAATATTTAGGGGTAAATTGAGTCAGTGAACAAATACTGATTGTGAAAAGTAAATAATTTACTATTGTGAACAGCAAACAAATATGAAAATTGGTTTACAATTAGGAGGAATTAGGTTAAAACTTGGTTGACCTTGAAAAATAATATTACTTAGAAAAAGAAGGTCGTATATGGAGCTCTTAATATCGATATTAATTCTACTTGTATTATTATTAGTGACAAATGTCCTGGCACATTATATTTCTTTCATCCCGATTGCTCTAATTCAAATTGCAGTTGGCATTCTAGTTGCTTTAGTAGCAAAGGATTTTACCATTGAAATTGAAGCGGAATGGTTTTTGCTATTATTTATTGCACCATTACTTTATCATGATGGAGCACATTTTCCTCGTGAACAATTATGGAAAATGCGATTACCGATTTTAGGCAACGCTATTGTATTAGTATTATTAACGACTATTGTTGGTGGTCTGTTTGTGCACTGGATGATTCCGTCGATTCCTTTAGCGGCTGCCTTTGCTTTAATGGCTATTTTATCACCTACTGACCCAGTGGCGGTAAATGGCATCGCCAAACGAGTTCATATTCCAGATCGTATAATGAATTTAGTTCGTGGGGAATCTTTAATCAATGATGCATCAGGGTTAATCGCGTTTAAATATTCAGTTGCGGCGATTGTAACGGGTTATTTTTCATTGAAATCAGCAACAAGTGATTTTCTTTATATGTTTTTTGTTGGTTTACTTATAGGGATTTTCGGTGCATTAGCAATATTTTGGATACGACTTCATCTTCGCCGTATTGGCATAGTGGATTCAACATTTTACGTCTTGCTACAAGTTCTAACACCATTTATTTTATATTTGATAGCAGAAGAAGTATTTCATGCTTCAGGGGTAATAACAGTTGTAACAGGTGGAATTATTGCGGCAATTGTGAAAGAAAAGACCGAAAGTTTCATTGCACAGGAACAGGTGGTAACAGAACATGTTTGGTCAATTGTGACCTTTACATTAAATGGGGTTATTTTCCTCCTGCTAGGGCTACTGTTACCTTCTGCCACAAATTCTATACTAGTAAGCGAGGAAATTCACAATAGTATCCTTATTTTATATGTGCTAGGAATTGGCTTGATGGTGTTAGTCATCCGTTTTGTTTGGGTGATGTTCTTTCATGTAGTAGATAAAAAAATATTTAAGAACGAAGAAACAGTGACCATTAAAGATCATATTGTGACAACGCTTGTTGGCGTTCGAGGTACGATCACGATGGTAGGTATATTATCATTACCTTTAGTAACAAATCAAGGAGAATTATTTCCAGATCGTCAATTACTTATTTTCTTAGCTGCAGGTGTTATTTTATTCACCTTGATAATGGCAACCTTATTTTTACCTTTATTAAATGATCAAGAAAAAGCCCAACAGCCAAATATAATGAATGAAAAAAGAGAAATGTTAAAACATGCGATTCGTAGTATTCAACGTGAAACAGTTGAAGAAAATGCTGCTATAGCTCTAAAGTTAATGAATCAATATAACGCAATGTTAATGAATGTTGAGAGAAAACAGTCAGAAGAAGCATTTCAAGCATACAGGCAACAAATGTTGGAAGCTAGAAAAATTGGGATGGAATTAGAAATAATTTATACGAGGCAATATATAGCTGAACTTGGATTAAATGAATCTATTCAACAGGAAATTGATTATATTCTTAAAGAAAGAAAAGATATATTAAATAATCGAACATTTACTTTGTTAAAACGTCGTTTACGTCATTTTTTACGTGAACGGAAGATGAGCAAACTACCAGCCAATGTTGTAGAACAAATTAATAAAGTAAAGAAAGGTTTAAAAGATTATGTGACATTATCAATTATAAAGCATGTTCAAGAAACGAATGAATATTCTTTAGATATTGCGCAAAAAGTGGAAATGTACTATCGTCACTTACAATTTTCATCTTATAAAATGGATTCTTCAGAGCAAGAGGAACAAAAAGAATACTTAGCTTTAATAGCCATTGAAGCACAAAGAAATCTTATAAATGAATGGTATCAGGCCGGTGATATAAATAATGAATTAGCTAAAGAACTAAGAAGATTTGTAAATAATTTGGAAAGTGTTATTTTACTTGAAGAGGAAGAATAAATGGTGGCTGCCTAGCATAATTTGCTGGGCTTTTTATGTGCTTTGTTACTTTGAGTTAGCTACGACTAATCAGTCAATAATGCAATTGGTAATCGGTGCTGGTACAACTATTGGAGGAATTTTTGTTGAAAAAGTATAACTATCTTCAGTTACCTGGATAGGCTAGGTTCATCGGAAATAGGTATAGTACATGGTGTAATTACTAATAGATAAATGAAAATACTATTCTTTCTAATTATAAATAGGAAGAATAGTATTTTCTATTTGTTTGTATTGATTTATCAATTGTAATCACCTGCACATTTATTTACTGAAATTGCTACTTTAAAGCATTCCTCACAAAATATAGCTCGAAAATTGATTTACGTAAACTCCCGTATTTCTCTAGATAAACTACGCAGTATCTCCATGTAAACTACAGATTATCCTTCTATAGTTGAACTATCAAGGAGGTAATAAAAAATGAATTTTATCAAACGTGCATTTTTAAGTGTTAAAGCAAGGAAAGGAAAATCGCTAATATTATTTACTGTATTTCTAGTAGTATCTAATCTAGTATTAGCGGGTTTTGCAATCCAAAATGTCGCACAAAAGGCGAATGATCATGCTAGACAAACATTAGGTGTAGACGTGAGTCTTAGAATCGATGAAGAGAAGCTTATGGAAAATGTGGCGAAACAGCGAGAAGAGAATCCGAACGGAAAAATAAAGCATCCGGAACTTTTGGTAGAAGAAGCAGACCAGTTAGCTAAATCACCCTATGTAATAGACTACAACTATATTAAAAGTGACATGCTTGTAGCAGATGATTACGCACCTATTAATAGTGAAAAAGATGATGAAGGGGTAATTGGAACAGTAGGTGGTAGTAACTCTGGAAATATGAAAATGCCGAATACATTTATCCAAGGTGTAAGAAGTTCCTATTTAATGCAAGATTTTACAGATGGAACGAATGAAATTATTGACGGTCGTCCAATTACATCAGAGGATGCGAATAAGAAAGTAGCGCTGATTGAAAAACGGTTAGCCGAACAAAACGAGCTTCAAGTTGGTGATAAGTTAAAGATTAAATCACCTGATGAAACATCGAAGGTTGAGTTAGAAATAATAGGGATATACAAAAATTCCGGGATAACTGACTTTGAGGAAAACTTACCAGCTATGATGCATCCGTCGAACAAAATATACGCTACTTATGACTCAACGACAGAAATGAATGAAGAAAGTGATGAAAAGGGTGTATCTATTAACGAGCAATTTACTACTTAAATGATCCAGAAAATATTGAGGATTTTAAAGCAGACGCAAAGAAAACAAATATTAATTTCGATCTATTTAAGTTAGATGCGCATGATGCTTTATATCAAAAAATGGTTGGCCCTATCGAGAATATTGCTGCTACTTCCAAATGGATTGTCTATTTAGTATCCATTGCAGGATCAGTTATATTAGGTCTTATTATTATGTTGACCATAAAAGAACGACGGAAGGAATTAGGTATTCTACTGGCCATCGGTGAAAAAAAGAGGAAATTAATAGGACAACTGTTAGTAGAAGTACTATGTATAGCTGTACTAGCATTTGGCATTTCTATCATTACCGGTAAAACAGTGTCTCAAAAAATGGGAGACAGTTTATTACAACAAGAAGTTATTGGTGTCGAAGATCAACAACAAGAATCAAATACTTTAGGATTCTCGTTTGGAATGGTGAATAAACAAGATAAAGATGTTGAACCTATCGACAATATTGATGTAAGTATATCATCACAAGATGTATTGAATTTAGGTGGGCTAGGGTTATTAATTGCGATTTTATCAACACTTCTTCCAGCATTATCAATTCTTCGCTTAAATCCAAAAGAAATACTATTAAAAGATGGGTAGGAGGAGTCATATGAACATCATATTACAATTTAAAAATCTAAATTACTATTATCAAAGTAATAATGGGAAGAATACTTTATTAGAGAATGTCAGCTTTACCTTTGAAACAGGGTGTTTCTATAGCATTTTAGGTCCTTCAGGTTCAGGGAAAACAACAGCACTTAGTTTAGCAAGTGGATTAGATAACCCAAAAGAAGGGCATGTACTCTACAAAGGAAATGATATACGGAAAATAGGTTTAGATAAATATAGAAATAAGTATGTTTCGATCATCTTTCAATCATATAATCTCATTACGTATATGACGGCTCTTCAAAATGTCGTTACAGCAATGGAAATTACGGGGGTTAAAATAAAAGATAAAAAGAGAAGAGCTCTTGATTTATTAGAAATGGTTGGCTTGTCGGAAATCGAAGCAAAAAGAAAGGTTTTACAGCTTAGTGGTGGTCAACAACAGCGTGTAGCCATTGCTCGTGCATTGTCTAGTGAAGTAGATTTATTAATTGCGGATGAACCGACTGGTAATTTAGATGAGAAAACTTCGGATGAAATTGTAAAATTGTTCAAAGAACTAGCTCATAAAGAAAATAAATGTATCATCGTTGTCACTCATTCCCAGGAAGTCGCTAAACAGTCTGATAAGGTAGTTTATCTTGAACAACGAAATTTGGTTTGTAAAAATTTGGAGAAGAAATAGCAATAAAATTTTATTATTATAGATGAAATATTAAATTGGAGTGAAGAAAATGTGGACAAAAGTAGCAGCATCCATTGGCTTAGTATCTATCGGAATAGCAATTGGTTTATTTGCGAACTTGGTGAATTTAGGTGAAGACTCGGATCAAAATGAAACCAATATGTACCAAGATCATAACACGTATTCAGAAGAAAAGATTCCTGATCAGCGGCAGTGGGAATCTCCAAATCCAAGAGGAGAAATGACACCAGAACAGTGGGAGGAGTTCTCATCAAATTCAGAAGAAGATATGATACAAGGTTCTACATCTCCTAATTGAATTTTTTTCATACATTAAATTCTATAATACTATAGCCCGACAAATGTACCTTCAAGCAAATGAACTATACCCTAAATATTAGTTATGAATAACATACGTTCCCCTTAGGATAAACAGGTGAAAATTAAAACATGTTTATCTTAGGGGGAACTTTGTGTCTTAATCAAAATTTTATGTAAGAAATCTACCAGTAGAGATTTTTAGAATGGAAGCTCTTAAAAAGACTATATCCTTATTGGTAGGAAAGTAATGAAGGAGGAAGTATAAAAATCTTATGCTAAAGGATGAAATTATTATGATCATAAGTAGAAAATATTAATTTTACAAATAAATCTTTAAACGACAAAAGAAGAATCCATCTTTTTTCAAAATGGATTCTTCTTATTATCCTATTAAAAATACTTTTAAGAGATTTTAATCATTATCATATTAACAAGTGACTTCATACTCTTAAAGAAGATATCCTCTGCTCCTAATGCTTTAAGCGATACGTATGTTAAACACGAACACAATAATAATGTAAAAACGACCAATAATATCAATGGACGTAGATCAATTTTATACATAAAAGCTTCTCCTTAGTTGAATAAGTTGAAAGAAAATCTAGACGTGCTCATCCTATTGAAAGTACACATATAATAGAATCAATTTTCTTTCTCAACTAATGTACATGACCAATATGGTATCTGTGTGGAGATATTGAGGTGTTTACGTAGAGAAGTTGAATCAAATCTTTCCATCCAGTCGATTGTGGTGATCTCATTGATGTTACAAAACAAAGTCGTAAAGAACTTCCATATTTGTAATTGAGATTGTCTAATACAATTTTAAAAAGTGAGGCATCTTCACATAAACTACAAATTGAACGGTTATAATGGCTACGAGGGGGATCTATCGATGAACTATCATATTCTTGTAGTAGAAGACGATTTAGAAATTCAAGAATTAATTAAACAGTTTTTAATGACACAAAATTATACTATTGAGGTTGCCTCAGATGGTCTAGAGGGAATGAAACGATTTAATTCTCAAGCCTTTGATTTAATACTTCTTGATGTCATGATGCCAAACCTTAACGGGTTTGAAGTTGCCAAAATGATGCGTAGTGAGTCAAGTATACCAATTATTATGTTAACCGCTTTAGAAGAAGAACAAGATCAAATGAAAGGCTTTGATCTAGGGGTTGACGATTATATAACAAAACCATTTTCATTTCATGTGTTGATTAGACGAGTACAAGCGGTTTTAAGAAGAAGTTATGGTAATAATAAAGAGAATCATTTAAGTTTTAATGAACTACATGTCGATCGTGATGGATATAAAGCTTATGTAGATATGATTGAAGTACCATTAACAACTAAAGAATTCGATATTCTACAACTACTACTTCATAATGAAAAAAAGGTGCTTACTAGAGAAATCATCATTGAAAAAATTTGGGGCTATGATTATGCAGGAGAAACACGAATGATTGATACACATATAAAAAATTTAAGAAAAAAATTAAATATACCCTACATTAAAACAGTAAAGGGTATTGGATACAAAATCGATGAATAGGATTGTCAACATCATGAAGATGAAAAAAATAACCTATAAACTCTTTATGATTACGTCTCTTATATTGTTATCTTTTGCAGTCTTGATTTATTTAACTTTATACTTTTTTCTTCCAACTTTTTATGAACAATATAAAACTAATCAGCTGCAATCTGGAATAGAGGAAATAATCCATAATTCTAAGAATTTAACATTAACAAGTGCGATACCGCTTTTTGACGACTATATCAAAAATAACAATGCCTTCATTTACCTACAAACTAAAGAAGGAACTATTATATATTCGCCTAATTTTTTGATGCAGGGAATTTCGCAATCATCGTATGCTCCTGCAAAAGCTGCATTAATACAGAATGAAACTCCTAGGAATGCATATTTTGTTACTTTGCCGATTCAATTTCTAGATGAAGGTAATTTGACGGTTACTGTAATGGCGACATTCCAACCTATTGATGAAGCGTCGCAGGTCTTAGTACGTTTTCTACCTTTTATAAGTATCATTGTAGTAGTTATTGGATTGGGGAGTGCCTATTTATATTCAAGGTTCATTACAAAACCGCTCATTTATATAAATGAGGGCGCGCAAAAAATGGCAAACCTAGATTTTTCCGAAAACATCGTAGTTCGTTCAAATGACGAATTAGAGGAATTATCCAATAGCTTGAATGAAATGTCGAATAATTTGCAACGGACTATGATCGATTTACAAAAAGCAAATGAGCAATTAAAAGATGATATTGAAAGAGAAAGGAAAATTGAAACAAAACGTAGGGAATTTTTCGCAACTGTTGCACATGAATTAAAAACGCCTCTCACTGTAATGAAAGGATATTTAGAAGGGATGATTTATAATATCGGTCCTTATCAAAATCGTGATCTCTATTTAGAAAAAAACCACAAAATAATCGAAAGTATGGAACAATTGGTTCGGGAAATTTTAAGTATGTCTAAACTAGAACAAGATACCTTTAAACTGGAATTGGAAGAAGTCAATCTTTTAGAATTATTGGATACAATAACGAAAGATCTAGGTTATTTTGCTTCTCAAAAAGATATTCAGATAATAACACAAATTTCTCCTTACATGAATGTAGATACAGATCGTGACTTATTAGAAAAAGCCTTGAAAAACATAATCCATAATGCGATTACGTATTCACCGCAAGGAGAAACAGTGTTTATAGTGGTAACTGAGCTTTCAAAAGAAAGTCAGATTGAAATAAAAGTGATTAATACAGGTGTTAACATTAAAGAAGAAGAAATCCAACAATTATTCGAGCCATTTTATCGAATCGAAAAGTCAAGAAATCGAAATACAGGTGGAAGTGGTCTCGGTCTATATATTGTAAAACAAATTTTTGAATCCCTATCTGTTACCTATTCAATAACTAATAGCGAAGATGGCGTCCAATTTTTAGCCAATATACCTTATTTCGATTGTAAAGATTAAAACGTAAATAGAGGAATTTTTTCTTCGAAATAATCAGGCGTTGAACTGCTTCATTAGACAACGGAAACAATAAAAATGTTTTAAACGGCTTGAGTCCTGAATTCTAAAGGACTCAAGCCGTTTAATCGTTTCTGGTAGCCGTAAGGAAGGTAAGTCGAGGTAGTTTACTCCTCTAATTGAACCAATGATTGTTTTAAGATGTCTTCTAATACTTTAGTTAAAAAATCCAATTCATTAGAGTGGTATTGATTTAAAAAATGAATTACATTCTTCTCTATATGCTCATGGAGATCCTTGTGAACCTCAAACAATTCATATCCGAGTGGTGTAATAGAAAAGAGAATTTCCTTTTTATTATCAGGCAACTGCTCTTTTCTTATGAGGTTCAAACTCTCTAACTTGCGCGTGATTTTTGAAACGGTTCCTTTTGGAATTTCCATTTCTTTGGAGATCGTAATGCCATTAACAGGCCCGAATTTTCCAATTGCATCTAAAACATGTAACATCATTATCGTTATATTCGGCAAAAGTTGTCTTAAAATTGGATTTTTAACCTTTCGGGCCATCCACTGCTTTTCCTCGTCATCTCCGTCTGTAAATCTTTTCGAAACTTGCTCAGTTAATTTAATGATTTGAAAAACAAGAGCATCCTTTTCTATGTTATCGTACATCGTTTATTCACCTTTTCATTAGTTTATTAAGAAATAACTCTGTTTCTATAGTATACAAGAAATAAATAATTTCATAAAGTTTCTTGGAAACAATATTGACATCGATTCATAAAATGGTAATATGGTTTCTAGGAAACAATTTTGGAGGAGAGGATAAAATGAGAGCTCAAGAAAAGATGCAAGCCGTTCGTATTTATGAATATGGCGGTCCCGAAAAAATGCAGTTAGAATGGCTGGATATCCCTAAAATAGGTACAGATGAGGTGCTCGTCAAAGTAAAGTTTGCCTCTGTGAATTTCCTTGATATTCAGATGCGTCGTGGTGACCTGGTAAAGCAAAAATTTTACGGAAAGGAAGCAGGTTTCAATAATAACCTGCCAATTACGATTGGTAGTCAATGTGTGGGCGTTATTGAAGCGGTAGGTGAAAATGTTGACCATTTAAAACCTGGAGATAGGGTAATCTGTGGAGGCGGGGGAACCTATGCAACCCATGTAGTTGCTTCAGCAAAGAGAATGGTTCCAATAAATATAGATATTCCTGATCAACAAGCAGCAGCCGGACTGACACAGGGGTTTTTAGCCTATGCCTTTACACATAAAGCTTATCCTATTCAAGGGAAAGAATGGTGTTTAATTCAAGCAGCAGCTGGCGGACTTGGAAGTTTAATATGCCAAATGGCAAAGCTTCGAGGAGGAAAAGTAATTGGTGTAACATCAAAAGAAGAAAAGGCGAAATTTGTGCTTGAAGCTGGTGCAGATATCGTTTTGATTTCCACTAAAGAGAACATTCCTGAGAAAGTTAGAGAAATAACAAATGGAGAGGGTGTCCGTGTGGTTTATGACGGGGTTGGAAAGGATACCTTTGAATCAAATTTGAATAGTCTTGGTTTAGGAGGTTACCTAGTGATGTATGGTCAGTCAAGTGGATATGTTCCGCCATTTGATATAATGAAACTCCAAGAAAAAGGGTCTCTATTTTTAACAAGAACAAATGGACTTCCGTATATGAAATATTGGCCCGAATATATGGAAAATTTTCAAAAGTGGGTAGCAGATGACAGTATTTCTATAAAAATAGACCATGTGTATCCCTTAAAAGATGTAGCCAAGGCACATTCTAAAATGGAAGGTAGAAATTCGGTTGGAAGAATTTTGTTAAAGCCTTAAGTAATTGATAACGAGAAAGGGTATTCCATTTGTATTTTTGTGTAATTATATGGTAATACAGGAATAATTGCGTTTAGATAGAAAAGATACAAGAGAACACGTATGCCAAACTTTACTTTGTAATGATCACCAAATTGGATAGCATTGCCCTCAAAAATGTTTTTTCAAGGGGGTAGTATCCCATTTTTCTCATTACAAAGGAACCGAGCAACCCTGTAGCCTCAATGCGTCAGGAGGTCCTTGTGTAGGATCTCCTTTTTTATTTATTCAATAAATATTACATTGTTCTGCGAGATATCCAAATAGATGCTTGCGTACCTTTATCTTAAGGGGTGAAGGATTAATGTTAAATAGTACATTCCACTGGAAGCTTTCTCAAATATCAGAACGAACTGTCAAGAAGCACTGCAAAATGTGTGGGGAATTATCTGTTTTTACGGATACAAATGTACGAAGGCATAACGCAAATGGAAAAAATATATACCAATATGCAATATATAAATGCGAAAATAATCATACGTGGAACAAAAAGTTAGCTATTTATAAAACGTTCTCAGAGCATATTGCTGAAGTTGAGGAGCAGAAAGAAGAAACTTCAATATTATCAACGATTCCGATAATCAGCTTAGTAGAACAAGGAATAAAGGTGATACACATTGTACTAGATGATGTGATTGGAAAACATCGAGTTGATAAAGTGCTTGCAAACCAAATTGAGGATTGGAGTCGATCACAGATCATCAAAAAAGTTGAAAAAGGAACGATTCAATTAAATAATCAAATCATTAAACCTAGTGCAAAATTGTCAAAGGGTGAACGCATTTCTATTATCATTGACTAAATAAATTACTTTCAAGGTCGCAACATGGTGAAGGGAGACAATCCCTACACGGCTGTGACCTTTTTGTTTGAAGTTAACTTAGGGAGGGAGAAACTCACATGATATAGCAATGGGTAGAGTCATTCAATCATAATGGCTATTTGAATAGTTCTATATTAAATCTTAGGCGCTTTCACTATGTTTATTACAATTTTCCCCTTTTTCGTCTAACGACATCAACTGCTCGTTAAATGATCATGGGGAAATTCAGTTAATTCTAAAGGTAAGTCAGAAATCTCTATTCTCACGAAAAAGTAAGAATAGGATAATAAATAGTTAGATAATAGTCATTCACCTGTATAGGATAACTCGTCTATAATTCAGACATTCAGCTTAAAAGGGGCAATCCAATGAAAAAGTTATAGGTTTAGTTTTAACTAATTGACCTGCATCGGTAAAAGCGCCACGTCCTGTGGCATTACCGAAATGACCGATATCGTGTCGGCCCTCGCACTGGCCTAAGTACAAAGCCGATTCCGGACACAATTATGCCGAGGTATAACTAATTAACCTTAAATTGGATTTTTTTGAAAAAAGATGAAACTTATTGTGGTAATTCTCGTCTACTAACCGAATCCTAATTTTAGGAGGTAAATATGTGGATTATAATACAATCTAACAACTTCAGTATTTTATGGATTAATTGATGACAAAGCTGCTCTTTGTGGCTTGAAAATAAAAGATACTTGGAAAGCTTAGTTTTTTTACCGCAAAGGATAAGGATTATGCAAAAAGTTTAATGAATTGACGAAACGAATTAATAACAAAAAGTATCAGTTGATTAAGGATAGGAAAAAAGAATTAAAGGGGTCAATGCCATGAAAAAGATACTTTTCACCTTCATGCTTTTAAGTTTCAGTATACTAAGTGCGTGCACTGATAAAGAAGAACCTGTGCCGAACAAGTCACAAGAAGAGCAGTCTAATACGCCGAATAAGTCACAAGAAGAACAACAACCTAATGTGCCAAACAAGCCACAAGAAGAAGAACGTCAATCACATGAAAATCAACAGGAACCGCCCAAAACGGAAAACACAGTAGCATCTAATACACAGGCTGGGGCACTAAAAAATATTAAGGACCAGCTTAAAACTAATTTACCTATAATTTTACCAAAAGGGCTTCCGATCACAAAAGGTACATTTTTAACGGCAACAACGAAGGCAGAAGCTAACCAAGTTGAAGTACTGTTTTTTGAAAGTAAAGAGTATTTGCCAATCAATGATAGGAAGCTTAAAAATTCACAGACAGCGACGATTATTGCAAGACTAGTAGTAAAACAATATCAGAATCCTAAAGAAGCTAATGAGCAAATTTCATATCAGAACTTTAGTCAAAATGGTGGTCAAAAGGTTGATCTTGGTTATAACTTTAAAGGTTATCAGGATGCGGGAGTTGGCTCGTTATGGACTGGTTGGAATGAGGGAAGATGGGCATTAGCGACACATACACGAACAGACAATCCAGAAGCAGGTTTGAAGCTTGCTAAACAGGCAGTCCAATTTTTAGAAGCACATATGCTTCCTATTCCAAAACAAAATGGTTTTGTGCGCTTAGATGTTTATAAATCAGGAAATACCATTGTTTGGCAGGATGAAAAACTTGTCTATACGCTTGATTCAATCAAAGAGCCACTAAAAGCACTTGAAATTGCCACAGCTTTTTACCATTAACGAATTCTAATTAGAATGATGCAATAATCCGCTTAACCTAACTAAATTAGTTATGTGTTGAGGACTCCGCTCATATGGACGCTTCATACTATTATGTTTTAATTAAAAGTATTGTGATGGAGAAATTTAGTTTGAGATAGATTCGCTAAGACGGATCAAAACTTTTTATATATGTTAAGAGCCTGAGGTTGAATCAACTCAGGCTCTTTTCGAGTAAGAAGCTTGTTGGATAAAGCAACTTGCAAAAAGTTCATTCCGCCATTATTGCTAATGAGTGAAGTTGCATGGAAAATTGATTTTTGTTCTTAGCGCCATGGCAGTAGTGGATATTGCAAGAACAAGTAAGATATTTCCACATCAGGACGTAAGCTGCAACACATAATAATCCAACATTTGAAGTAGTATATTACGCAGTAACGAATGTGTATGTAAGGGGCAGTACCATAAAATCTAATATTAACTCCATTTTGATTAAAATTATTCGAAATGGAGCTTTTTTTATTTGCTGTTAAATAAAGGTGGGGGAAACTTCTTCTTTAATCAAAACTAAACGATGTATTCCTTTTATTCTTACAAATGAGTAAGAATAGAGACTAAATAGTTAGACAACAGTTATTCAAATTTAAAGAATATCTAGTCTATAATTTAGACATCAAGGAAATAAGGAGAAATAAAATGAAAAAAATAATAGGCTTAGTTTTAGTTATCGCCATTTTTATTGGTATAGGATTTGGAGTAAAACGTTTTATTGAAGGTCCACCACAATCAGTTAATGGAATTTTAGTGATCGGCTCAGAAAAGGACGTTAATAAAGTTAAGCAGTTGTATAAAAATAAAACTAAACAAACAATTGACTACAAAATGAAGTTCATAGTAACAAAAAAAGGTGAATCAAATTTAAAGTATGCAGTTATTAACAAAACTACTGCTGAACAATTAGTTAAGAAAGGAATTATTAGAGAAAGAAAAGATCCAAAGAGTGAGTCTATCATTTCAGAACCTGTTCATGAAATTAAAGAATTACCCGGTTCACTGAATTTGTTCTATTCTTTAAGCGATGGGGATATGGAATATCACCAAATAGATTTGAATGGACAAATGATACCTGTACATTATATTAAACATCAAGCGTGGATCGGATATATTCCTATGGATCTTGTTATTCTAAATGATCAAACTTATGATGCATTAGCTGATTCAGAGTCTATGCTCACATTGTTTCAGTTAGACAGTGGATTCGATTATAAAGATAAAGAAAAGACAAACCAAGTTTTCAAAGAAATAGAGAGCGTCTATCCAGATAGTGAAGGCAAAGTAAATTTTGTAGACATACATTGAAAATGATGAGAGGAAGGGTTATATGGAAGTTGTACGAATGGAAAATGTAGTGAAAAGTTATGGTGAAGGTAATAACAGGGTAGATGCATTAAAAGGGATTGACCTTTCAATTCAGCAAGGTGAGTTTGTCTCAATCGTCGGTGCTTCTGGTTCTGGGAAAAGTACACTGCTGCATATTTTAGGCGGGTTGGATCATCCAAGTTCGGGAAAGGTGTTCATTGGGGACAATGATATTTATAAATATACAGATGATGAGCTTTCCATATTCAGAAGAAGAAAAGTCGGATTTATTTTTCAATTCTTTAATTTGATACCAGTATTAAATGTTCAGGAAAATATTGCTTTGCCCACGTTATTAGATAGTGAATCTATAGATATGGAGTATCTAAATGAAATTATTAATATCCTTGGGCTTCAAGAACGCATGAATCACTTGCCTTCCGAACTATCTGGAGGGCAACAGCAACGGGTTTCAATTGGTAGGGCGCTTATTAATCGTCCGCATTTGATTCTTGCAGATGAGCCAACTGGTAATTTGGATACTCGAAATACGAAAGAAGTTATGGATTTATTAAGATTCACGGCAAAAAAATACAATCAAACCATTGTCATGATTACTCACGATTTAACGATAGCATCGGCTTCTGATCGGATCATCACAATACAAGACGGTAAAATCATTTCTGATCAGCGACTGACTGAGAAAAAGTCACAGACTGGAGGACAATGATTTTGATTCGTAGTTATAATCAATTAGGTACTAGGTATTTAAAGAGGAATATGAAACGAACCATTTTGACCTTGGTTGGAATCATACTCTCTGTAGCGTTAATTTCTACGATTGGACTATTTATGAAAGGCTCACAACTTACCCAAATTGAGAATACCAAAAAGTTAAGCGGAGTTTCTTTTCATGTAGGTATTTCAGATTATGATGAAGAGCTATTAAATAAAATCAAATTTAATCCCCAAATTGAATCGTTTGGCTTCATGTCTCAGGGAGACATCGTTCCAGTTGGAGATGTTTCTGTGCAAATGAATTTCGCGGATCAGCACGCCTTGAAATTTTTAACCTATAGCCTTCTTGATGGCAAATTACCAACCAATGACCATGAGGCCGCTGTCGATTCCTGGGTACTTCCTTATATAAAAAGAGATCTTCAAATCGGTGATTCATTTGAACTGGAGGGAAAAGCATATCAACTGGTTGGTTTACTGAATAATAGTGAGTTTACACAGAAAAATAAAGAGGGCCGATTATTAACATATAAAAGTGAGTTTGCTATTGGAGAAGGAAGGATATTAATTGAAATTAACGAGAAAGCAGACTTTAATGAGGTTTTAGACGAACTAAAATCAATGACTGAAGACAATAACATTGATATTAATACTCAATTGATTCAAGCTTTGAAACCGGAATCGGATCAATCGCTTCTGGCCATTCTTGTTATTGTTGTCACTATAGTTGTCATTTCTACAATTGTTGTCATTTATAACGCCTTTCAAATCAGTGTCGTGGAGCGGGTGAAGCAGTTTGGCTTGTTGAGAAGCATCGGTGCTACGCGAAAGCAAATTAGACAAATTGTTATGAAAGAAGCTGTTGTGTTGGCTGTTATTGCTATACCAATTGGGATTGTATGCAGCTTATTGGCACTTGCTTTTCTCCAAACTATGTTCTTGATTTTATTAGAAGATGGTCAGGTTATTTCGATATTCAATGTCGATTGGAAGATCATATTAATCAGTTCGATTCTTACCCTGATAGCTGTTTTAGCGTCTAGTTATTATCCTGCTTTTTTCGCTGGCAAAATATCCCCATTGCTGGCAATCAGCAGTAGGCTGTCAATTAAAAAAGAGGCAATCAGAAAACAAAAGAATACCGTTTTGAAAAAGCCTTTATCTTTCCCATTGAGCATGGCCTTGAAAAATGTAAAAAGAAATAAAAATCGTTATATGGTTACCATTTTATCAATTATTATAAGCAGTGTATTGTTTATTTCTTTTTCATCGTTGATGGATATCGCATTTTCATCCAAATTTATGAACGATCCTTCCACTAAATCGGATCTTACAATCTATCTGCAAAATGACAATCAAGCTTCTTCTGAGAACCTGCCAATTATGGATCAGTTAAAGTTAATTCAAAATGTATCCGAAGTTTACGATCAGGACTTAAGTTTTAAAATTGTATTGAAGGATACAGCTCAATCTCTCGCGATTGTTGAGGACATTCAGAAGACTATTGGAAATAAACACTCCATTACAGTGGTTAATCACATTGAAGAGAATAAAGTCAAGGAGGAAACTGTTCTCGTTATCAAAGTTCTTGTCTATGCTTTTATTGTGGTTATTGCTTTAATTGGCAGTTTAAATATCCTCAATACGATTACTATAAGTATCATGATTAGACGAAAAGAACTGGCTGCACTAAAATCCATAGGCATGTCTCAAAGGGATTTGAAAAAAATGATTATCTATGAAGCACTGATTTACGGTTTTTCTGGAAGCTTACAAGGCATTTTCTTCGGTTGTATACTTTCATATATTATTTATTTGGCTGCTTCCGGTGTCTTGAAGGTTGCATGGACGATTCCCTATGAGGCTTGTTTCATTACATTTGCTGCCGCTTTGTTCATTAGTTATATATCTGTTTTGCTACCGCTACGAAGAATCCAGCAGGATAATATTATAGATACGATAAGAGAAGAATAATACGAAGGGCCTGGCTATTTATAGTCAGGCTATTCTGATTTGGCGGTAACTGCTAATATGGAGTTAGAGGAAGGAGAGGCTATATTTGAATAAAATATTACTGGTTGAAGATGATGAGGCTCTTGGTTTAGCCATCGAGTTTTCATTGAGAAATGAAGGGTACGAGGTGATTAGAGCCTCTAGTGTAAAAGAAGCGAGAATCCAGTTTGATCATACTATTTTTAAGTTGGCTATATTAGATATTAACCTTCCCGATGGAAATGGCTACGATCTATGCATGCACTTTAAAAAACAAAACGATGCCATGTCTATTATTTTCTTAACCGCCCTTGATGAAGAAGCGAATGTAGTAATGGGACTAGATATTGGTGGGGACGATTATATAACAAAACCTTTTCGAGTTAGAGAACTTATGTCGAGAGTAAGAGTGCAATTACGTAAACAAACTAAGTTAGAAGAAGCTTCATTGATTTTAACATCTGAGAATATAAAAATGGATATGAACCAAGTCAAGGTTTATAAAAATCAAGAACTTGTCCCATTAACGAATTTAGAATATAAGCTTCTGTTAACTTTTATGCAAAATGCTTACAAAGTATTAAAAAGAGATGAAATTCTTCAGAAAATCACGGAAGGTGATGAAGTTTTCTTTGATGAAAATACGTTATCTGTATATATAATGCGTTTAAGAGACAAAATTGAAGATAATCCAAAAAGTCCACAGTTTATCATCACCCAAAGAGGACTAGGATATCGCTGGGACAAGGATGTGAGCAAACAGTAACATGATAAAAAATACCGAGATAAAAGGCTATATGATTGTAATGTTCACTTTGTTTTTTCTATTTATGATCTACCAGTTTATGACACACCAACTATTTTACGATCATTTAAAAAGTGATTCTATTGCAACCTGGGGGGAAATTACCGCCAGATTGGTTGAACAAAATCCTGAGAATGAAGCAGAAATTATGAAAGTCTTAACAAGCAATTCTTCAGATTCTAATACGTATCAGGAAAAAGGAAGAGAAATCTTTAGACAATATGGAGTATATGAAGATTTGGAAACAGAGTTTTTTCCACTTTTAAATAACCATATTTTTAGCCATAATCAGTCAATTTTTTGGGGGTTGATTTTTCTTGGATGTCTATTGTTTTTGGCAAACTACATACAATACACTATTTTCTTCAATAAAATCAAACAACTTACTTCGACTGCCAAAAAAATAATCGAAGGGGATTACTCGGCTACAATAAATGAAAATAAAGAAGGCGATATTGCCAAACTAGTAGTTTCTTTGCGTTCCATGAAAGATATTATTAGAAAAAGCATGAGTGATTTACTTGAAGAGAAGAAGTTTTTAGGTCAAATATTACAAGACATATCCCATCAATTAAAAACACCACTTTCGACGATATCCATCTACAATGAATTGTTATTGAATGAAGACTTACCCCGTCAGCAGCAAGTTCAATTATTGAAAAATAATGAAGTTCAAATTAGCAGAATGAATGTCTTGATTCAAAACTTGTTAAAAGTAGCAAAAATTGATGCAAGAGCTATTTCATTTGATAAAGAACCTTTAAACTTGGTGGAAACGATTCATGAAGTTTTGAATCGTTTGGAAAATATGATCAATGAAAGGGACTTGTCAATTGACTGGGATGAGCCGGAGGAAATAGTAGTTGTCCACGATAAATTATGGATGCAAGAAGCTTTGGTGAACTTGTTAAAGAATGCGATTGAGCATTCCAAACATGGTGGTAAAATCACACTTCAACTCAAAGATACACCCATTTATACGGAACTTGTGATTCAAGACTTTGGAGAGGGGATTGCAGTTGAGGAATTACCACATATCTTTAATCGATTCTACAAAGCAAGTAGTTCTAAAAAACATGATTCGACAGGGATTGGCTTGGCGTTAACAAAAGCGATTATCGAAGCACATCAAGCCCTGATAAAAGTTGAAAGTGAGAAAAATGCCTATACAAAATTTACAATAAGCTTCATAAAATTTTAGAATGAATGAGTATACTTACAATAATCTCATGGGTGGTTTTCGTTTTTAGTGCTATAGCTGGTATCTATGCTATTTATGCTATAATCAAAAACAATCATACAAAGAAATATCTCTTATGGCTGCAATATTGTAGGCAGTCATAATTTACTTATACTTTCTAGAAAGTGCGAAAATTAAAAAAGAATTAAGGGGAGTATGACGATGCTTGAAAATAAATTAGGTATCACAAATCAACTTGAATTGAATCGAACAGAAGAACGGCTTTCAAAGAAGAAAGCTAAAGAGTTATACGATTCAGGGAAAATAAATAACTTAGAAGTAGGCACTTTCAAGGGTCTTTCTGAAATTCATCGCTATCTATTTGAGGATATTTATTTCTTTGCTGGAAAGGTTCGAGAGGTCAATATAGCAAAAGGGAATTTCCGATTTGCTCCAATCATGTATCTTAGAGCATCTTTAGAGCATATCGATACGATGCCACAAACAACTTTTGATGAAATTGTTGAAAAGTATGTTGAAATGAATATCGCTCACCCTTTCAGAGAGGGGAACGGTAGAGCTACTAGAATTTGGCTAGATTTAATCTTTAAAAAAGAACTTCAAAGGGTTGTTGAATGGAATAAGATTGATAAGGAAGATTACTTGTTGGCGATGGAACGTAGTCCGATTAGAGACGTTGAAATTAAGCAATTGCTCCAACAAGCATTATTAGATGAAATTAATAGCCGTGAAGTTTTCATGAAGGGTATTGATATTAGCTACTATTATGAGGGATATACTGAATATGATATAGAAGATTTATAATAGAAAGGGCTGAAATTCAGTCCTTTTTTACTTTTTAATAGGGGCAAAAAAGGAGCTAACTAAATAGCTCCTTTTATTTATGATTAAAACTAAGATGTTAGGTATCTTTGATTGAAATGTGCGCGAAATCAAAAGAATAGTTTTGGACACTGGCTTCTTTAACACAGGACCAACCTTGTATTTATTTTTCTTCACTTTCTTAAACACACTTTTAAACGTATCCGACCTCACTCTCATCCCACACCTGAAGGAGTAGGCTTTCCCGTTTGGAAAATCAAGTTTTACAATTTAGTAAGATTAAAAGTCATATTGTAAGGGAACAGTCATTCATTTATCAAAAGATAACGTTTATGTTTAAAGTATTAAAAATAAGGAGCTGGCAAAATGAAAAAAACAGTAGCTTTTTTATGTATTAATGCTAAAAAATATAGTTTTCTATTAGGAGATTCTGAATGAATAAATTAAATACGTATGAAAGAATAGACACTATGGATTACTTACGAGGGTTTGCCTTGCTGGGGGTACTTCTTGTGAATAGCTTTCAGGTTATGGATTCGTCCAACTATAATGAATTACACGGAGTATTATATTCTATATTCAACAGGGAATTTTACCCTATTTTATTCTTCTTATTTGGATTTGGGTGTTATCTTTTTATGAATCGATCCAAACAAAAAATAAACAATAGATACCTTTTGTATTTCCGCAGAATCGGTTTTTTATTTGTACTAGGACTGATTCATACATTATATGCACCGCCAGGGATTACCGATGTATTAATGGTGTATGCAGTACTTGGCCTGTTTATGGCAATATTTTTTAAAAGAAGTAAATGGAACAACTTAATAATAACGATTTCACTAATAGCCTTATCTATTGTTACAGCTTTTTATCAACCGTATTATGGTGAGAGAATAGAATGGCTAGATTTACTATCCAACATAAGTAAATGGTTTGCACCGATGATGCTAGGTTTTACGATGGGGCAATTTAATTTTTTTGAAAATATGCATGGGAAATTAAAATATATTTCGGTTTTTTTAATAGTTAATATTTGTACTTATGTATCTTTATTTTATATAAAGCTGTCAATTGACATTACTCCCGCAGGAACAGAAATGCTAGAAGATTATATTGTTCCTTTTATGATGATGAGCAGTTTCCTTATTATTTTACAATGGGATAGAGCAAAAATGATATTATCTCCATTAAAATTTTATGGACAAATGTCTTTAACAAATTATCTTGCGCAAAGTGCCTTACTAATTGTATTTAGCTTCCTAATTGGTATGACACCTATTCATTCATTAATAGTGTGTTTCTTAATCCACGCTATTTTAATTACTTTTAGTATAGTATGGAAAAGTATTTTAAAATGGGGCCAGTTGAATTGTTATTACGATACTTTACTTATTGGGCGAAAGTTCCGAATAAGAAAAAAATCATTAAAGAGAGTTTTAATGAAGCTTGATTTACCTAATTACCGTAAAATATGCTGAAAAAACAAAGTTTAAGTTTATATTCGTTTGCGTGATAGGGCATTAAGGGGTCACTAGACTAAATGTGACCCAATGCATCCCTTTAAAAATTTCTTATCTGTTTTAATAAGGCATTAAGTTCATTCGCCTCTTTTTTAGTCTTAATAAGTGTTATGATCCAAGCAAACAAATAGAGTAATAAAAAACCACCAAGAAAATCTACGCTTAGAAAATGATCTGTCCACTTGTTATATAAAGATATAGAAAAGACGACTAGGAACATCATGATAAAATGGATTACTAAAGCAAATAAATAGTTAATTTTTTCTACTTCGAAAATGAATGTAAAAATACCTGCACAAGCTGAGATTATTAATACACTAATAATTTCAGCTTCTGAAGAAATAATATTTTTGTTTCTCGATAGTAAAATTATCATATAAATAAATGCACCAGTGCCTAAACCTGAAAATAGTCTATTTTTTAATTGCAATCAAATGTCTTCCTCTCAAAATAAGATAGGCTTGTTTAATTCTTTTTGTACATAATATGTATAAAGAATTCCCCCGAAGAAAAGTCCTATAGATAGTCCACTTATGGCAGAATAAATGATATTAAATGAAATGTCATTATAAAATGATGGCGAGATGCCTAAAGTTACATTTAAGAGATATTTCACTAAAAAATTTATTAGGATAATGATTAATGGAAGATAGCACTTCTTTCTGATGATGACTGATTCCTGTTTGGAAAAAGTTTGATATTTTTTATACAATAAATACCCAAGTAAAGTTCCGGGAAATATGAAAAAGAAATAGCTAATCAAACAAAATTCTAAGTGCGAAAATTGAGTGATCATTTTTTCAAATCCCCAAACCATAAATATGAAAGGAACTAAAAACATTTTAGATAAATTGATTGGCTTTTCCTGGGAAATAGCGATGCCTCTTTTTATTAAAATAAATAATAATATCCACACCCACAGTGGCGTTCCTAAAAGTACTTCTTTAATAATGTTATACATTCTTTATTGCCTCCTTTGATGTTATTCATAATGGCATCAAAGAGAGAATAAAGAAATACGTATAAACATATGTGGTGAAAATCAATACATAAGTGGGCTTTTAGAATATCTTGTTAGTGTCTTTTTCAAAGAAGATACATATTTTCTTGACACAATTACTTTCTCTTCATTCGAGAGAATTGCTTCAAGATTGCCATTAGGTTTAACCGAGAATTTATTTAAAAAATGAATGTTGATAATGATCGTTTTTGAGATTCTGATGAAGTTATTGGGAAGATCATGCTCCAATTTGTATAAAGGGCTTTTTGTTTCAAAAATAATATCATTTGTGTATATAAATATTTTTCGTTCAAGATATTCTAAATAAAATATATTGGAATAGAGAATTTTTTCTTGTTCGTTTTTTGATGTAGACTTTGCTAATAAATAGTTGTCAGGGTTTTTTTCAAGAGTTGATACGATATCTTGAATAAAAGACGTTATTTTGTGAATGTTAAATGTACAGGATTCTTCTTTAAGTTTTTCAAT
This sequence comes from Lysinibacillus sp. NPDC092081, assembly GCF_044755845.1. NCBI lineage: Bacteria > Bacillati > Bacillota > Bacilli > Caryophanales > Bacillaceae > Lysinibacillus > Lysinibacillus sp. NPDC092081. Next base: position 34,060 of record NZ_JBIVRU010000007.1, on the reverse strand, counting down.
AATTTTAATGTTAACCTTCATTTAAGCGATGTATTCCTTCCAAAATTGAGTCTTAGTAATTTAAAGTGAATATAAAGAGTATATCAAAAGTTACTCTGATTTTTATAATGTAGGATAGTTTTTACCAAGATAATGTATACAAAAGAATAATAGATTTATGAACTAAGCCATTTCTATGCAGAGGAATCTGTCCGTAGAAATGGCTTTTTGTTGTATATAAAAATTTGTTTGAAAAATTCAGTCAAGTATCATTTTTAAAACCTACAATGAAGTCAAAGGAAAGGAGTTTTGTAGATGAAGATGAAAAAAATTAGTCTTGTTGTAGTTCTAATATTGGCAAGTTTTATAACAAATGACGTAGTCGTACATGCAGATGATGACAAACACGAAGATAAAAAACATGAAAAGTATAAGGACTATAAGGACGACGATGACGAGCACGATGAGAAATATTACTATGACGATGAAAAAGAAGGCGAAACCTACTACTTTCAAGAAGCTGTAAGTGCAAAAGGTACTTGGAATATTTGGACACGAACAGTTGCTGCAGATAAAGAAGTGCTACCTTTTACAAGCTCTCAAAAGGTCACGTTAAAGGTAGAAGGTACAAATAAGGAGCAGAGCTTTTTTGTTATACCAAAAGATGGGGAATTTTTTGTACCAGGAAAAGCAGTAGCACAGGTTCTAGGAGCAAAAGCAACCTTTTACAAAGTAAGTAAAATTTTAGAGATCCAAAATGAAGCAAATGAATTAATTTACCGAGCTGGGACTAACGTTGTTTATGATAACAATGTGAAAACACCATCTCCTGCACAAGTATTTTATATGAATGAGGAATTATATGTACCTATTAGTACAATAACGAATGGCTTAGGTTATATAGCAGAGTGGCAAGAAAATAATCAAACCTTTGTCTGCCAGCCAATTACAAATTAGGGGGAAGCACTATGAAAGATCCGAAAAAGGCAAAATGGGTATTAGGTGCGTCAGGGATACTTTTATCTGCAGCGATACTAACCCAAATTAACAGCCCAACAGAAGCCGAAACTACACGCACAAATAATATTCAAGAAGTAGATCAGGAAAATATGACGAAAAAAGAAAAAGAACTAGTTCAGCTAGATTGGACAAACTTTGAAATTACAAGTCAACCTGCTGTTAAAAGCGAGCGCAAAACGAAAAGAACTTAATGGAGTTGATCGTATGGATACACTAGCTTTGCAAATAATGAATACTGAATTTTATATAGCTATGCCAAAAGGTGTTCATTTCGTATGGAAAGAAAAAGCCGAGAAATGGCTTCAATACGTAGCACAAGAATGGTCAAGATTTCAATCGAATAATGAATTATCACAACTAAATGATTTAGAAATTGGAGAAACGCTACGCATTAGTTCGTTACTATATGATTGTTTAGTGCAAGCGGATCGATATTATCAACTTTCTAATGGTTTATTTTCACCATATCTTAAACGCCAATTAGAACAGCATGGCTACAATCAATCTTTCCCATTTGATGAAGCTAAAAGCAAGGCATTTCAAAATAAACCTCTGCTTGCAGATCAACCATTTCAATTTTTCGGTGATGCGCAAGTAATGAAGATAGCACAGCAGGAAATTGATTTAGGTGGATTTGCTAAAGGATATGCCATTGAAAAATTGGCGAATTGGCTTGAAGAAGAAGTATCTCCTGATTTCGGACTAATAGACGGGGGAGGGGATATGAAAATGTGGTCTTCCGGGGAAAAGACTTGGACAATCGGTGTTGCAGATGCCTGGGATATCGACAAGGAAATTAGCTCGATTAAGATGCAAACAGGTGCCATCGCTACATCTAATCGAGTTTATCGAAGCTGGATGCAAGGAACGATGAAGAAGCATCATTTATTAAACGGACAAACCGGTGAAATTGCAAATACAGAAGTATTACAAGCTTCAGTCGTAACGCCCTCTTTAAGTGATGCAGAGGTTGGGGCAAAGCTGTGCTTTCTTATGGATGAAGGTGAATTGCAGCAATGGTTCGAAAATAATTGTCAACAAAGTGCCCGCTTCCTTGTTAAAGATGGGCAAGCACCAAATTGGATAATGGCGGGGGTGAAATAAATGATCATCAGTACGTGGGAATGGATTCGATTATTAGGGTTTTTAGCGTATTTTTACTTTACAATTTCCATTATATTTGGTTTGTTGAGAAAATCATCATTTGTCAAATCCCATAAAAATTTAATTTATCATCTACATCAAAATGCGGGATGGCTAGGGTTAATTACCGTAATCGCGCATATGTTAGTGCTTTTAATCGATCATTATGAGCCATATAGCTTAGTAGGGATTTTAATTCCTTTCTCAGCAAAATATCAGTCTCTACCATCGGCTCTTGGAACAATTGCATTTTATTTATTTTTAATGGTGATCATGACATCGGATTTATGGATTCGAACAATGAATCGCAACTTATGGAAAAAACTTCACTTTCTTGTGTTACCAGCATGGGCATTATCACTTGCTCATGGAGTGCTAATTGGAACGGATACAGAAAATACGTTGATTATCATGTTTTATATAGTTTCTGGAGGGATTACCATGTTAGTACTGGCTGCTAGAACAATAAGCCAGTTCATGAAAAAAGTAAATATTTCAACGTCACAACAATAATTAAGAAGAAGCGGGGCTGTTTAAAAAGCCCCGCTTCTTCTATGTTGAACAATATTTATATTGGGAATTCAATATGAAATATAGTGCCTTTATCGACTTTACTTGTCGCATAAATTTTTCCCTCATGCTGTTCCACTATTGCCTTTGCTATGGCAAGACCTAAACCAGTACCATTTCGTTGACGAGCAGCATCACTTCGGTAGAATCGTTCAAACACTAAAGGCAATTCCTGTTCAGTCATCCCAACTCCACTATCAGCAACAGTAATTTTTACAGAGTCTTGATTTTTTAAAAGTGTCAGTGTTATTGCTCCACTATTTGTATATCTTATCGCATTGTCTAATAGAATATAAAGCAGCTCTTGTATTTTTGAAGCATCACCAAGCAACTCGATGTTTTCTTGTATTTCAGTAGAAAACTGTATGTCAGGAGGCATAATCCTTTGGAATTTCGTGCTCACTTTTTTAAGTAAAGTTGATAACGGTATGATTTCTTTTTGAATGGAAACCTGCTGCTGATCATGTCTTGCTAAGAACAGTAGTTTTTCTATGAGCTCTTTCATTATTTCAGCCTCATCTTTTAAATCCGCAATCAATTCTTTTCCAAAAGGGCTTAATTGCTTTGCTTCCTCATCTTCTAAAATTTCAAGTGAACTATAAAAAATACTCAATGGTGTTCGTAATTCATGGGATGCATCGGATACGAATTTTTTTTGTTTATCGAACGACCATTGAATAGGGATCATCGCTTTACCCGCCATATAATAAGCCAGTAGACCGATTAAGACCGTTGAAATACAAGTTAATAATATTAGTAAATACTTTGTCATTTGGAAAAAATGATGCTGTGACGTCACAGATTTACCAACGAAAATATAGCCTGCTACTGTATCATCGTTGTAAATTGGCTTTTTCAAAAGTAGAAAATGCTCTTCTTGCCATTCATAATGCTGTACGAGTTCCTCATTTGGATTCCTATTGCCAAACGCTTTTTCAATCTGATTCTTCAGTCCCTTGTAAGATTCATCACCATGGACAAACTTATGATCCTTTGTGTAAATATAGTAAAAAAAACTGCGATTTGGGTCATAATTTAAAGTTTTAGTATCTGCATGAACATGTTCAAAGAAATCATGCTCTTGTCTACCATAAAAGTCTTCTAATTCGTTTATTTGTTGATTTTCCATTAATTTCATGAGAGAGAAGTATAGAACAATAACGAATAGTGAAAATAACAAAAAGTAAAGCGTTGCATACAAAAAGGATAATTTCTTTTTCGTTTTATGAAACATTAGTCTTCCCTCAGTTTATAGCCAATACCTCTAACATTTTGAATACGTGATTTGGATTGACTATCATCAATTTTTTTTCGAACAAGCTTGACTAAAGCATCTAAGGAATTATTTGAAACATCGTAATCGTAGCCCCATATATAAATACAAATTTGTTCTCTAGTCAGTACACGACCTTTATTGATAAATAAATATTCTAACAGTAAAAATTCATTTTTTGTTAGATCTATAACCTCATTATTGTATAAAAACACACGGGAATCTACATTCAGCTGTAAATGATCTATCTGGATGACCTGTTCTATAACTTTATCTTTTCTTCGTAGTAATGCGCGAACTCTTGCTAACAGTTCCTCTATTTTAAATGGCTTTACTATGTAATCATCTGCGCCACTATCAAGTCCTTTAATGATGTCTTCTGTGTCGTCCTTCGCTGTTAGCATTAAAATACTACCATTGAATCCAGTGTTTCGTAGCTGCTGGCACACTTGAATTCCACTAACGTGCGGCATCATCCAATCTAAAATAACAAGATCGAATTGCTCTGTAAGCGTATGGTCTAGCGCTTCCTGCCCATTCTCCGCTTCTGTCACATGGTGAAATTCTTTCTTTAAAATATGAACGATATTTCTTCTTAATCGTGCATCATCTTCTGCTAGTAATATTTTCAAGGCAGTTTCCTCCTATTACCTATATTCAACTAAGTATACGCATAAAAAATGAAATGAAACTGAAAATAAAGTTCCTTCCTGCACTATATGTATTTCATACTTCGATAAGAGTTGAAGTTTTTCCTATCTATAATGTTCTTAAATATAGAAATAGGGGGACAAATAATGAATATTTATAAATTTACAGCATTGTTAGTTTTAGCAACATTTTTAATGGGGTCTTCATTTGCCATTGTTAAATTGGGATTGCCTTATGCATCTCCACTGTTATTGGCTGCACTCCGCTTTATACTAGCAGGGATAATGATGGCTGTCATCGTGATAGCGTTAAAAAGACCTCATCCAACTTCAAAAGAAGGCTGGATGAAAATTTTAACGATTGGAGCATTTCAAACTACCGGTGTAATGGGCTGTATTTTTTTAAGCTTAAGGACAATTACAGCAAGTGAATCCTCTATTCTAACATTTACGAATCCTTTGCTTGTAGTCATATTTGCTACAATATTTACGAAAGCACGTTACCGATTGTATCAATGGTGTGGTGTTTTCTTGGGGTTAATTGGTGTTACGATTACAATGGGTATGCAGATTGAAGGGGAAATCGGCATTCTTTTTGGTATTCTTTCAGCTGTATTTTGGGCAATTGCGACACTACTAGCTAAAAAATGGGGCGTTTTATTTGATACATGGGTGCTATCAGCCTATCAAATGCTATTTGGTGGTTTACTACTTTTATTGGCAAGTTTCGTGTTAGAACAACCATTCTTTACTGTGAATGTTCATTCAGTATTCATTATATTATGGCTTAGCATTTTCTCGTCAATTGTTCAATTTGCCGGTTGGTATTATCTTTTACAAAATAGTGATCCTGGAAAAACGAGTGCCTTTTTGTTTTTAGCTCCATTTTTCGGTGTGATAACAGGCTGGATACTATTAAATGAACCATTAAAACCATCGCTAGTCGTAGGAGGGCTGTTTATAATTACTGGTATATATTTTGTGAACCGTAATTTTACGGCTAACGTCAAAAAAATATCCGCGGAGAGTCGAGTATAAACTGTCCGCGGAAAGAAGGCAGTGGCTTGTGTTAGTTTATACATCTAACTGAAAAACTTCTTTAAAGCCAGCCCTTCCTTTTTCAGTCACTTTTATGGCACGAATAGATGGGACACGAGTCACCCATCCCAAGCTTAAAAAATGTGTAAGCATTCCTTGACCAAGAGCACCTGCTAGATGATAACGTCGTTCACTCCAATCCAAACATGCATGGGAAAATGATCGACGCTTTCTTTTTAAATCATCTAAATCAAGACCGAAATCCGTAAAAAATTGTGCACCTTTAGATGTTATGAGAAACTGCTTTTCTTCTAATTTTAGATAGCCTGCGTTAACCAATGATTCTGTTAATCGAACGCCTAGTTTACCAGCTAAATGGTCATAGCAAGTTCTTGCACCCTGTAGTAATTTCATTTGGCTAGATTGTTTTAAGGAGCGTACTTCAGGTGGTGGAGAAATCGCTAGGAAGGATTCTAGTAAATGAGCAATTTCTTCGTCTGCTAATTGAAAATATCGATGACGACCTTGTTTCTCTACTTTCACAAGTTTACCATCTACTAACTTTGCAAGATGAAAGCTAGCAGTCTGGGGCTTAATGGCTGCCATATAAGCTAATTCACTGGCAGTATGAAAACGACCATCCATCATACTAGCAAGCATTGTAGCTCTTGAAGTTTCTCCAAGAAGCGAAGCGATTTCAGCCATGTTTGGATTAATACCCATTTGTCACAATCCTTTCTGCATTCCACATTTCGATATTCGTAAAAGTATTTATCGTTTACAATAATACATATTGAGGAGGGAGTAAATAGCTATGGACACATATTATGCCGTAATTTTCACATCGCAAAGAACAGACGAGGATGGAGAAGGCTATGAAAAGATGGCAGATGTAATGGATGAACTAGCACAAAAACAGCCTGGTTTTCTCCGTGTAGAAAGTGCCAGAAATGCTGAAGGGGAGGGGATTACTATATCCTATTGGGAATCACTAGAGGCCATTCAAGCATGGAAAGAAAATTCAAAACATCTAGTTGCACAGCAATTCGGAAAAGAAAAATGGTACATGCAATATAATGTGGAAATTTGTAAAGTCATAAAAGATTATTCTTTTACAATGTGATTTAAACGTCAATTATTTCAATGATATTCCGTAATCAGGTGAGATTGTTTAATAAGCGTCGCTGTTCTTATTAAATTAACGAGGGCTCTCGTAAAATTCCGATTCAAGAAATATCGAAACAAAAAGACAGAATTTAATCTACACGTTTTGTAGATTAAATCTGCCTTTATGTTTTAACAGCAACAATCTTTGAGAAAACAGCCTTGCTCTAAAAAGGACTTCCTAGACAGCCTCTTTATCTTTATACACGGATGTAAGAGCTATCGAATCGGAATAAGCTCTATCTGCTCTGATTTTTACCAGATGGAAACTCGATCTTCCGGGGCTACATACATGCCATCTCCAAGCTTAATTCCATAGGTATCATAGAATTGTTGGAAGTTCACAATTGTGCGGTTTACTCGAATTTTATTGGCTGAATGTAAATCGTTTTTGCTCAGATTTGCTGCAAATTCTTTTGTGGTTGTGGATTTCCAGATTTCTGCATAGCTTTCGAAATATGCTTTATAATCTGGGTTACTCATTTTGGATACAACTTGCAGAGAAGCGGCCATTCCGCCCAAATCGGCGACATTCTCGCTTAGTGTAAGCTGACCGTCGCTCAACACACCCGGAATAATCTCAATGTTATTATAGAACGCAATCAGTTCCTGGTTTTTCTCTTTGAATTTCTTAAAGTCCTCTTCCGTCCACCAGTTATTTGCATTTCCATTTTCGTCGTATGCCGATCCGTTGTTATCAAATGCATGGCTGATTTCATGGCCAATGACCATGCCAATGGCACCATAGTTTTCTTCAGGTTTAGCGTTAATATCATAGAAAGGCGCTTGAAGAATACCGGCAGGGAACGTAATTTCGTTATTAAAAGGATTGTAGAAAGCATTTACGGTATATACGCTTGTACCCCATTTTGTTCTATCCACCGGTTTTCCTAGCTCGGCTTTCATGTTATCAATGTATGTTTTGTTTACTGTTAAGGTATTAGAGAACAGCGAACCACCTTTTTCATATGTCTTGATCGCTACTTTATCTAATGTCGTATCCCACTTATCTGGGTAACCGATCTTAACAATCATCGTATCCAGCTTTTTAATTGCTTTAGCTTTTGTTGTTTCTGACATCCAATCAAGAGCTTTGATTCTTTCCTCATACGTAGCAATTAACTTCTCTACCATTTGCTCAACATCTTTTTTAGCTTCTGGTGAAAAATGTTTCTCGGCAAACATTTGCTCCAAATATCCGCCCATTGTGCCAGTTGTCTTGGCTACTGCGATTTCCTGATCTGTTTTTTCTCCTGTAACGCCGTATAACGTTGCGTCAAACTCTTTAGCAGCATCTCCGAATTCATCTGACAACAAACCGCCTGCTTCCATAAGTAGGTGCACTTTGGAGTAAGTTTTAAGCACGTTAAGATTAGTTTCAGTCAAGAGTTCCGCGCCTTTTTGTGCCAGCTTCACATCGAATACGATCACTTTATCAGCACTGTCGACTTTCATCGATTTCAAGACTTGTTTCATATCTACTGTTTTGAACATGTCATCGAATTGTTCAATTGTATACGGATTATAGTATTTATTGACATCACCTTGTTCATGAGGTTCAAGCGATACGGAAGCTAAGCTTTTCTCCATTTCGTAAACATTCTCGGCAAGTGCTTTCGCAGCAGACTCTTTCTCGCCCGATAACACAAGAAGTCTGGTCATATATTGAATATAGGCTTTTTTCGCTTTCGGGTCTTCCGTGTCAAAGCTGTTTTTATCCAGACCTGTAGCTAATCCAGCGTAATACAAAGCATTTTTACTGCTGTTCTTTGCATCGTTCATGATTGCAAAGCTGAATAATGAGCTTTGACCCGATTCTTTCTCCAGGGTAAGATCAGCTTGAACAAGTTCATCAAGCGTTTTAGCCCCGTCAATTGCCTTTACATATTTTTGAATGGGTTCAATCCCTTGTTTATTTCTATTTTTTTTATCCAACGCCGTCGAATAGAAGTCGGCAATTTTCTGTTCTTTTGTTCCTTCTGCCAATTGTTTGCCAACGAGCTCATCTATTATTTTTTCTATTTTATTGTTATTTTGCTTATACAGCTCGGAAAATACGCCGCCCATGATTTCTCCAGCCGGAATTGTCGATTTATTTAACCATTCCTTATTGATTGCTTCATAAAAATCGTCATTTAAACGGGAGCCTTCAAGCGCCCACACTCTGGCGATAATTTTATGGAATTCATCGATCGTAATATTGTCATTTGCGCCTAATGTGCCGTCAGGGTTGCCCGTCAGTACGCCTGCTTTTGCCAGTTTATCGATATCTTTCTTAGCCCAAGTGGGTACATCGGTGAACTCGACGCCAAATGTTCCACTGCGCTGATCATTTCCGACAGGCTCTGGCAATTCGCCGAATGCCCTACTCAACATGACTAAAGCTTCAACCTTCTTAGCTGGCTCATTCTCTCTTAAATCTTCTTTTTTAGAGCCTTGCATAACGTATTCTTTACTAATTCCTGGATGATAAGCGTCTGCTGCCATCAACAAGGTTTTAACGATCTCTCCTCTTGTCGCTGTTGGCGACGTTTCATCGGCATACACCGATACGCTAACTGATAGGACCATTATTATGGTCATGAGTAAGGATAAAAACTTCTTTTTCATCTTCGTGCTCCTCTACAGTAGATTTGTATAAATAAAGATAAATGAGTAGAATTTATCATTTCTACCATTTATATTCCATTATAGTTGATTTATTTCAGTTTGAAAATATGTAAGGAGCTTTTTCATTTTCAAGAGAGCATTATCTAGTCTAGAGCTTTTAAGCTAGAGCGATACCACAAGTAAGGTCATTTTTTTAGTTAAAAATTCCACTATAATAGTATCACTGTAGAGTGAATTGTAAGGGTCAAATAAGAACGTCCTGATATGGAAGAAAAATCGATATAATTAAAATATAGATTCAATTGTTGAAACGTTTGTGTTCTTTACTGTAAATTTTTTTACTTTGATCGAAATTGGCGCATACTCCATTGAATTCAACTTGGATGGGGAAGTATCAGATGATTATTTAGTTATTGACCATTTTTATATTCTTTATGTATTTATAGTAACAATCTATACGAAAACAGCCTTTAGTATTGATTATCGTAAATTACGGAAGGATGAAGAAGAGGAGTATTTTGAACTATTTGCTTACGGTGGCTGGACACATGTTTGCTCAAGCACTGATATGCATATTTTTTAGGTAGCTTCAGAAACAACACCTATTTATAAGGACCTATACACTATATGATGATGCCATGAGGGAGGTAAATAAGACAATTAAACTTTTAAGTGAATGGTTACAAACCTCAAACTGTACGGTAATTTTAACAAGTACAAGCTTATTTAACTTGTTTCACAATATTAATTAATAGTATAAAAATACGAGAATCTACTGTAATTTCAATAAGAAATAATAGTAGGTTGTTTTTATTTTATCTATAATAAGATGCAGGTGGATTTTATACCATATTTGTTAGTAATGGACTGTAAATATTTTGTGTAAATGACAATCCAACCTTTTCTTTTAGCGTATCATTTCGATTTGAAATATGATTGAAGGAATGATTTTGATTTTGGGGAAGGGTTAACCCATTATTTTTTGTAATTCATATTTGTTTCGGAGGGGATAGTTTGATTCAAGGTTCTTGGAGAGCATTGGTATGGATTGGATTATCAGAATTATGTGCTTTAAGCTTGTGGTTTAGCGCATCAGTGATTGCACCCGAATTAATTGAAATTTGGAACCTTAGCCCCAATTCAGAAGCTTGGCTTTCAGCTTCTATTCCTATTGGCTTTGTAATAGGATCATTGTTTAGTTCATATTTTGGGGTTGCGGACCGCTTTAATCCCCGAAAAGTTTTTGCAACTTCAGTTTTTCTAGGTGCACTATTAAATGTCTTGCTAATTTTCGTTAATTACGCTTTTTTTGGTATTCTACTTAGAATTTTAACTGGAATAACTCTCGCTGGAGTCTATCCAATAGCTGTGAAAATTTTATCACAATGGTTCCCCCAAAAACGTGGGTTTGCAATTGGAGTCTTAATAGCAGCAGTAACATTAGGATCATCATTACCACATTTTGTAGTTATGTTTTTTTCTTCGTTAAATTGGAAACTCGTGATAATTAGTACTTCAGTATTGGCTTTATTATCGGCTATAATAGTTACTTATATTTTAGAAGATGCTCCGATTTTACCCAATAAAACGCATTTTTCTTTAAAATTAATAAAAAAAGTAGTTCTGAATAAACCAGTAATGCTTGCGAACTATGGCTATTTCGGCCATATGTGGGAATTGTATGCGATGTGGACATGGCTTCCTGCATTTTTGACAGCTAGTTTCTTAACCTATTCACCAGATATTCCTCATTGGTTCATTGCATTATCCTCCTTTATTTCAATTGGAATTGCTGGAGGGATTGGTTGTGTGATAGGGGGACTAATCTCAGATAAAATCGGAAGAGCCAATTTAACGATTATTTCTATGTTAATTAGTGCTATCTGTTCGATCGTAATAGGCTTTACATTTGGGCAGTATATTTGGTTAACCTTATTAATTTCCATGATCTGGGGGATGTCTGTCATATCTGATTCCGCCCAATTTTCTGCTGCAGTTTCAGAAATAGCTGAAGGTGATTATGTAGGTACAGCCCTTACATTTCAAATGTGTATTGGGTTCCTCTTTACTATATTTTCTATAAATCTAATCCCTATTATTCAGAGGATCATTGGTTGGGAGTGGGTCTTTACAATTTTAGCGATTGGACCTATTCTCGGAATTGGATTTATGGTCAAATATAGACGTTACGAATTAACTAACGAGAAAGTATAATTGTAACTTTTAAGTATTGACTCTATCAGATCGTTTGAATTTTTTCTATAAGCTGGGGAACGTATCCTAAGCGCTATCAAAATTTTTCACAAAAAATGAATAGCCTCAAATAAAAAATCCAATTGTTTTGATTAATCTTTTTTCAAAACAATTGGATTATTTTAATGGTAAATCAATATTTTTTAAAAGGGATGAAGTTCAGGCTTTCTTTTCTTTCGGGTATCCGATAAGGATAGCGATGATTCCGCAAATTCCTATAAGGATTGGATAGAAAGAGTATTGCAGCATGCTCACTGGCGAAATTCCGGCTACGCTCGCGGCTGCCAGGAATTGGGCTCCGTATGGTAGAATGCCTTGGATCGTACAGGAGAAAATATCTAATATACTTGCGGACTTTCTCGGCTCAATCTCATACTGTTCAGCAATATTTTTTGCCAGTGGACCAGCAATTAAAATAGCAATCGTATTATTGGCCGTCGATAAATTAGTTAGCCCTACAAGACCGGCAATACCAAATTCAGCACCTTTTTTCGATTTAATCCTTTTTGTCGCAAGGTGAAGCAGAAAGTCAATTCCTCCGTTAAACTTAATAACCTCCACCATGCCAGCTATTAATATCGCAAGAAATGCCATTTCATACATGCCTGCCATCCCTTCACCAATCTTCTGGAAAAGGCTCATTAAATGATAGCTGCCATCCGCTAAGCCAACAGCTCCGGCGAGAACAATCCCAAACGCCAGAACTAGGAAAACGTTCATTCCAGCTAACGCACAAATAATGACCAAAACATAGGGAACAATTTTTACCCAGCTATAGCTTAAATGCTCCACTTGTGCCGTTTCACCCATTGTGATAATCCCTAAAATAATGCTCGTTACAATAGCTGCCGGTAACACAATCCAAAAATTCACCTTAAATTTATCCTTCATTTGTGCGCCTTGTGAACGAACGGCAGTAATTGTTGTATCCGAAATAAAGGATAAATTATCGCCAAACATCGAACCGCCAACAATCGCTGCCATTACTAAAGCCATGGAAAGGTCGATATGCTCGCTTACCCCAACTCCAATTGGCGCCAGTGCAACAATCGTTCCCACCGATGTACCCATTGACAGGGAGATAAAGCAGGCAATGATGAACAAGCCTACGACAAGCAGGTTTGACGGGACGACTGATAAAGCAAAGTTAACAGTGGAGTCCACTGCCCCCATGCCTTTTGCTACCGCTGAAAAGGCCCCAGCCAAGAGAAAAATAACAACCATCAGCATGACATTTACATTTCCTGCGCCTTTGCAAAAAATATCAACCTTTTGCGCAAACGATTCTTTTCGATTCATTGCCAGAGCCACAGCGCCTGAAATGGAAATGGCTACAATGACAGGGAAGGCATAAAAATCACCTGTAATAACCCCTGAACCAATAAATAAAATCAAAAAAACAACAAATGGGATCAGCGCCCATGGATTCGCTTTCTTCATTGTTTACCCCCAACAAATAAAATTGGACACGTCTTTTGTCCATTTCTTTTTACGAAAAAAGGCCTCATCTTGAAATAACAAGAAGAGGCCTTATATTATAAAACACTCCTCTTATCTATCAAGCCTTTGCCTGCTGGATTTGGCACAGTAACTTAAGCATAAGTTCCGCTGCCGAGATATCATCGGGCCAGTCCCTCCATCTCTCTTGATAAGAAGCAAATATATTATTTTTTTTCACAATAATAAATATTATAATAAAAAATCAATATTTGCAACATTTTTTTAATCAAACCTTATTTCAAAGCTACAATAATTAAGGGAATTGAACAAGTAAGAGGATTAGGGGGTAGGAAAGTGGCTGCTGTTGAAGGGTTTAATATTCTTACGCAGCATAATTTGATTTAACAATTGAAAGGGGGAAATAAAATTGTGTCGCAACAATTGCCACTTTAAAAGTAGGCGCCATTGAGAGATCGAGAGGCGCCTAAAACATTTGTGGTAAAAATTCATTCATAAAGCGTTGATTTTTACGTAGCCATATTTTTAAAATCATACGATGTGTTAGGAGTCGTTGTCTTTTATGTGGTCTAGCCTTTGCCTCTATTAAACTTTGTAGTAGAATACATGTTTCTGTCGCAAATGCTTGAGGGTCAACGAGGACATCAAGTTTATAATTAATTAACTGAGCTGCTTGAATCTTTGCAAGTAATTGTGCAAAGCGTGTATTCATTTCTGGAAAGTTTTCTGCTAGTTCTAGGTCGATTAAAGTATATAGTGTTTGTTCAATTTCAGCTTCGAGTGCTTGTAATTGTTCAATTGATGGCTGTGTCACAAAATCACCTCTAGTATCTCATAAATTGCTGCTATCCAAGGAAAAAGCCGAGTGCAGCGAAAAGTAAACCGAATAAAATTGTAGTGCATATATAAATTATTGCTTGTCTCCATTTTTTTTGCTCTAAGAGCTGCAAACATTCAAAACCAAATGTTGAAAAGGTCGTATAGGCTCCTAAAAAACCCAGCCCTATAAAATGCCAAATCCAATCACTTGGATGTAATGCAAATAGAAAGCCAAGCGCAAAAGAACCCGTTATATTAATAAAAAATGTTGCCCATGGGTATGTATGGACAATCAATCTTCCTAGATAAAATCTTGTTAGTGCACCCAAAAATCCACCGATACCAATAATTATCATAAGATGCGCCCCTTTGCTAGTTTAAGTCCTAGCCATGCACAAGCTAAACCGCCAAATACACTTACTAAAATATAAAGAACGGCTTGTAACCACTTACTATCCTGCAAAAGTAATAGCGTTTCTAAAGAAAATGTCGAAAAGGTTGTAAAGGCACCAAAAAAGCCGGTACCAATTCCTAAAATAATAGGTGTACGCTTTGTAAACGTTGTAAATAGCCAAGCTAAACAAAAGCAGCCAATTAAGTTTATGCAAAGTGTCGCAAATGGAAAATCACCGTTATTTGAAAGTGCTAGACCAAGGCTATATCGACAGATGGCACCCAAAAATCCACCAATTCCAACAGCTAAAAATGATTTCAAAGTAAAGACTCCTTACTAAAATGTCTATATTGAAAAGTGTATCATGAGACACCCGTTTTAGATATATTTCTATAGCTATATAAATTCAAAAATATCACCGTTTTACTAACTATGGATCAAATGTTTTCGTTCTATAGTTTATTTTGACTTTTTGAATACTATTTTATTATATTGTCGACTAAAATTCTTATATTTCCTGCCAAAATACTTTGTAGTTAATGTCCCTATATCATCTCTTTATATGTATATAACTAACAAGGAAGCATTATCTAAGTAGTTCTGAACGAGAAACTCTTTAGGTATTCAAATACTATTACACCGTCGACTGATAATCCGATAACGGTTAATCCGTTGACGGAAAACCCGCTAACGGAAAAACCGTCAATAGTAATTAATAATTAATAATTAATTACTAAATAATAAATTACTAAATAATAATAATAATAGAGCCGGTGCCTTGAAAAGCACACTGTAAAATTCAAAACAGTAACCGATGTTTCAGTTTGGCGTTCGTGTCTCTTATATTCAACTTGCACCGAGGGATGTTGGAGTGAGCAAAGATAGACGGCATTTTTACACCCTTAATGGAAATCAAGGGACAGTCTCCGTGTTTGCTATTCTTTAATTTTATTGGGAAGATGAGCGATAAATTAAAGTTAGGCGATAAATTTAGAAAGTTAAGCAATAAATTTAAAAAGTTAGGCAATAAATTTAAAAAGTTAGGCAATAAATTTAAAAAGTTAGGTGATAAATTTAAAAAGTTAGGCGATAAATTAAAGTTAGGTGATAAATTAAAAAAATTAGGGCGATAAATCTAAAAATTGTTCCGATAAATTGATTTGGACCCTATCAAACTAGCTTTGTTCGTTAGGGTCTTCCAGCAATGATTCAATAACATGTTTTAATTGAAAAATTTGTATTTAACACAGTAATCGTATTGTCAATTCGTGGGGAATCAAGGATACTACTTACCGATTTTATTTCTTTCATCGTAAACTTGATTCTTTTTTTACCAAGTAGTGTAACAGGCAAACGCTTTTTAAAATTAATAATAGGTGAATGATTCGAAATGACTTCGAATGTGTCTGTTGCAATCATGTCATAATTTATTATTACTATAATTGACCTTTAACGTTGTCAATGACAGTATCAAAGTCTTTGTTGGAATCGACACTTTCCGTTATTGTGAAAATATACCCATCTGGATCTTCTATAGTTAACTCTTTTGCATTCCATGGTTGAATTGTCGGTTCTTGAATGATATTTGTTTTATTTTCCAGTGCGGCTTGATAAATACTATGAATATCATGAGAGAATAAATTAATAATGACTGAGTCAGAAGTGTTGACTTCTTCATCCTTTAACAGCATCAAATCTTGGTACTTTGTTCCTCTTAAATGTGTCATTGAAGTTGTTTAGCATCTGGAAAATCAAATACTGAATTGAAACTTAGTACGTTTGCATACCATTCTTTTGACTTTTTAATATCTCTTACTTTTAGCTTCACGAATAAGGGCATTTGATAAAATTCATTCATGTCTATTTCCTCCTTTAGGTTAATACAAACTAACCATAAAGGTTTACGTAGCGTTAAAGTCAATATAAAAAATTTTAGTATTTTATGCTAAATGTAAGGTTCTCCGAATGATTTACTCCTGGATATTAAATTTAGCAATTCGTTGCTTTAAAGCGCTAATTATTTCTTGAAAAACGTAAAAAATAACAGCAAGCTGGTTGACAAATATTTCTAAGATGTGATAATCTTCAAGAACACTATAACAAATTTTAGTAAAGGAGGGCATGACGATGTTAATTTTATCAGTATCATATCAAAGCACAACTGCATACATTGTCCATGTCTTCTAACATATTATTTTACATTGCAATAAAAGGCATGGGTAACTCCTTGCCTTTTATTAAGAGACACATGCTCTTTTTTGGGGGTATGTGTCTTTTTTTTGTTGCAAAAAAGGGTTGTAGTGATAACAAAAAAGGGAGTGTATGTGTATGCGAAACAAAGTACAAAAAATGATTTTCATCAAGAAATTTATGGATAGTGGGTAGCACAGCTTTAACAGCACTAGAGAAAGAAGGTTATAAAGTATGTTTGATGTTTTAAGTAAATTAAGCTGGTTTTTTAAGAAATACTGGAAGCAATATACTATAGCCGTTTTGCTATTAATGATAGCAAGTGGTTTAGAAGTTGTTCCACCGTATTTACTAGGGTCAATTATTGATATATTGACTGCTGGAGAAATGACATCAGCTCTTTTAACGAAGTATATTTTGATTTTTGTGTGTATCATGATTGGGGGTTATGTCCTTAATTTTGTGTGGCAATTCAGATTATTTGAAGGGGCTATTAACCTAGAGAAAATTTTACGCCGCAACCTTATGCAGCATTTTTTGCGCATGACACCAACGTTTTATGAGAAAAATCGTACCGGAGATTTAATGGCACGTGCGACGAATGATTTAAACGCAGTGTCGTTGACTGCTGGCTTCGGGATTATGACACTGATTGATTCCACAATCTACATGGGCTTTATTATTTTTGCCATGGGTTTTATGATTTCGTGGAAGCTTACTTTTTTTGCAATGCTGCCAGTGCCGATCATGGCCATTCTTATTCAATATTTAGGGAAGATTGTGCATGAACGCTATATGAAGGCGCAAGATGTTTTTGGAGAGCTAAATGATAGTGTTCTAGAGTCGGTTGCAGGTGTGCGAGTTGTACGGGCATACGTACAAGAAAAAAAGGACGAAACAGATTTTGCAGAGATGAGCGAGATTGTCTATGAAAAAAATATGCATACAGCAAAAATTAACGCCTTATTTGGACCGATTACAAAGGTCGGTACTGGGATTAGTTATGTTGTAGCACTTGGCTATGGTGCTCATCTAGTAGCGACTGAGGCTATGACAGTAGGGCAGCTTGTAACGTTCAATGTTTACTTGGGGCTAGCAGTTTGGCCAATATTTGCAATTGGGGAACTTATAAATGTGATGCAGCAAGGTAACGCTTCTCTTGATCGTGTACAGGAAACGCTAAACTATGAGGCGGATGTTCGGAATATTGTGGATCCACAAACGATTATGACGCCAAATGCGATTGGCTTTGATGATTTAACATTCCAATATCCGATGAGTCAGGTGAAAAACCTCCAGGAAATTTCATTGTCGTTGAAAAAAGGGCAAACACTTGGGATTGTTGGTAAAACAGGAGCGGGTAAAACGACCTTCTTGCGACAATTATTACGCGAGTATCCAATCGGCGAGGGTCAGCTATCGATTGATGGAGTCGATATTACTGCACAAACGAAGGAGCAGTTACTCGACTGGATTGGCTATGTTCCACAGGATCATGTTCTATTCTCACGTACCATTCGCGAAAATATTTTATTTGGAAAAGAAGATGCTACACAGGCTGAATTGCACCAGGCGATTCGTGCAGCATACTTTGAAAAGGATTTAAAAAATTTACCAATGGGCCTTGAGACACTTGTTGGTGAAAAGGGCGTATCTCTTTCAGGTGGTCAAAAGCAACGCGTTTCAATTGCACGTGCGCTTATTAAAGACCCTGAAATTTTAATGCTTGATGACTCACTTTCTGCTGTAGACGCCAAAACAGAGTCAAGAATTATTGAGAATATACAGCGAGAACGACAAGATAAAACGACGATTATTACTACGCATCGTTTATCAGGAATTCAGCACGCCGATTTAATTATCGTGCTAGATGAAGGCCAAATTGTAGAGCAGGGAACACATGAGCAGCTTCTTGCACAACAAGGATGGTATAAAGAGCAATTTGACCGTCAACAGCTAGAAGGAGGTGCCTCATGAGTACGAGTCAACGTTTAACACGCTATGCAATGTATTTTAAAAAACCGATACTACTTGGACTGTTTTTCTTAACAATCGCCGTCTTTACGGAGCTTGTTGGGCCGTTTATTGCGAAGCATATCATTGATAATTACATGACAATTGGCCGTATTGAATTTAAACCAATCACTTGGCTATTACTTGTCTATTTAATTTTAGCAATAGCTACAGCTGTTTTACGCTATTTTATGTATATCTATTTACAAATGGGTGCCAACCGTGTTGTACAAAAATTACGTAAAGATGTATTTGAACATATCCAAACATTGCCAATTCAATACTTCGATAATTTACCAGCAGGGAAAATTGTAGCCCGTGTAACGAATGATACCGAGGCTGTTCGTAATTTATATGTTCAAGTACTTTCAAATTTCGTTACGAGTTTAATTTCTATTGTGGGTGTTTATATCGCACTCTTCATTTTAAATTGGAAGATGGCATTCTTAGCATTGGCTATGGTACCAGTCGTTTATTTATGGATGATTTTATACCGTAAAGTTGCTTCGAAATATAATGATGTTATCAGAACGAAAATTGCCGATATTAACGCAATGATTAATGAATCGATTCAGGGGATGACGATTATTCAAGCATTCCGTCGTGAGCAGCAAATGACGAAGGAATTTGATGACATGAATAATGAGCATTATGCATATGAACGCAAGCTGCTTTTCCTTGATTCTGCAACTTCCTTCAACCTTGTTAATACATTAAGACTTCTTATGTTTACGATCTTTATTTTTTACTTTGGCACACAGTCATTTACGGCAACGGAAGTTATTTCTGCGGGGACATTATATGCCTTTGTCGATTATTTAACGAGATTATTTAATCCGATCACGAATATCGTCAATCAATTTTCTCAGCTTGAGCGCTCACTTGTTGCAGGAAAGCGTGTTTTTGAGGTGTTAGATATTAACGGGGAACCAGTATCTGAAAAAAGTTTACCTAGATATAAAGGAAATGTGGTGTTCGAAGATGTTTCCTTTGCTTATAAAAATGATGAATACGTATTGAAAAACCTTTCATTTGAAGCACATCAAGGTGAAACTATTGCCTTAGTAGGTCATACAGGATCTGGGAAAAGTTCTATTATGAACTTATTGTTCCGTTTCTATGACCCATCTAAAGGGAAAATTACAATTGATGGAATTGACATCACTTCTGTACCTCGTCAAACAATGCGTGAACATATGGGTATTGTTCTACAGGACCCATACTTATTTACAGGTACAATTGCTTCGAACGTCAGCCTGAATAATCCTAAAATTTCGCGAGAGAAAATAGAAACTTCATTAAAGGCAGTTGGTGGGGAACGTGTTTTGGCGAACTTGCCAAATGGCTATGATGAGCCTGTTATTGAGAAGGGGAGCACACTGTCATCTGGACAGCGTCAGTTAATCTCCTTTGCGCGTGCCCTTGCCTTTGACCCGGCTATTTTAATTTTAGATGAGGCTACTTCTAA
The DNA here is from genome assembly GCF_044755845.1 of Lysinibacillus sp. NPDC092081. NCBI lineage: Bacteria > Bacillati > Bacillota > Bacilli > Caryophanales > Bacillaceae > Lysinibacillus > Lysinibacillus sp. NPDC092081. Next base: position 14,018 of record NZ_JBIVRU010000007.1, on the reverse strand, counting down.
TATCGATACAGAAACAGAGGAGATTATTCAGCATGCGATGGATGTGCTGAAAAAAGGACGTACAACATTCATTATCGCTCACCGACTTTCTACTATTAAGAATGCAGATCGTATTCTTGTTTTAGATCGAGGTAAGATTGTTGAGCGTGGCACACATGATGAGCTATTAGCACAGGGCGGCATTTACGAAAAAATGTATCAAATGCAGGCGAATTCATTGCAATAATAATTTGAATGGGTACAGGGAGAATGATATAAATGAAGCCCCACTTTATGAAAAAAAGTGGGGCTTTCTATTTAAGATTTTACATTTTTAAAGACATTGACAACAAAGAACAGTACTGAAATTGCTACTGCGATACCGCCACCAGATACAAAGAGCTCAAATAACCAGTGCGGTACATCTATATGGACCATCATCATACCGACTAAGAGGAACGGTAATCCGAGATTATAAAACCAAAATTGCGCTTTGGCCAGTCCTGTCTCGGCTGCTTCTTTATATACGGAATAAATTAAGCCGATTAAACCAGTTGTTAGCCAACCTACTACACCGATGTGTACATGTGTCGCCGTCCATTCGAGTTGAATTGTATAATGCATAAACAGTCCAAAGGCCAAAACAATCACTAAATATAAGACTGAAATCTTTATCCATTTAGCACCCATTTATAAACAACTCCTTTCCCGAAATGATTTAGCTAGCTATTACAGTGTATTCTTGTCGAATAAAAAAGATGACATATTCTTCTTTGTAAAATAAAAAAGTGTTATATTGTAAAATGCTAATTTTTTCCGTAGAATAAAAGCGTGAAAAGTAGAAATTTGCCAATTGGAGGGTCTATGAAAAAGAAAATTAATTTTTTAATAATGATTTTAATGGTCTGTTACTCGACCATCATCTTTGTTGAGAAGGCAGGTGCTAGTGAGCAAATGATGACAACAAAAGTGAATAGCATTATTGCGAAGAATTGGAAGAACAACGAGTACAGCATTACCGTACGAGATTTAGAAACAGGGAATGTGCTCTACAATAATAATGGTGAAAAAATGATACGCCCTGCTTCTACGCATAAGCTTTTAGTTAGTGCCGCTGCATTGGATTTATTAGGACCTGATTATCGCTTTGCTACGAAGACATATGTCGATGGATCAATTGAAGATGGTGTACTTTACGGTAATATTTATTTACAGGGCGAGGGAGATCCAACGCTTTTACCTAGTCATTTAGAGTCATTCGCCAATGGCCTGAAAAAAATGGGTATCTCTAAAATTACGGGTTCCTTAATCGGGGATGATACTTGGTTTGATGCAGATCGCTTACCGAAGGGTATTGTACCTCAAGAAGAGGATCAACCTTATGCTTCACGTATTTCAGCGTTAACGATTTCGCCAAATGATCAATATGATATTGCAAATGTGCAAGTGAAAGTCACAGGCTCAAAGGTTGGCACTACGGCTAATGTTCAGCTTGTTCCGTTTGCAAGTACTATCCCAGTTGTTAACAAAACAAAAATTGTTAAAAAGGGTGAGAAAAGCACTGTAAAAATTACAAGAGAATATGGTACAGATCGAATCATTGTAACGGGTAATTTACCAGCAGGTTCACAGAAAAGTACATATGTCACTGTCTATGATCCAACCCTGTATGCACTCGATGTATTTCGTGAAAAATTAGTAGCAAAAGGGATCCAAACAATACCTCTTGAAACTGGGAAGGTACCTGAAAATGCACAGCGAGTAGGTATTTCGTATTCAAAGCCATTAACTGATATTAACTTTAAATATTTAAAGTTAAGCATTAATGGCATGGGTGATATGTTGACAAAACAACTTGGACGAGAGCTACTCGGGGAAGGAAGCTGGTCCGCTGGCATCCAAGCAATTCGTACATATGGTAGTGATAATGGGCTTACTATGGAGCAGTGGTATTTTGAAGATGGTTCAGGTTTAAACCATCAAAACCGAGTAAGTAGTATGCAAGAAAGTCTATTATTATATAAAGTTCGAAGTAAATCCTGGTATTACTCATATTTAAATGCACTACCGCTAGCAGGTGGAAAGGGCAGCCTTGTTGGTGCGACTTTAGAAAATCGGATGAAGGGCTATAGTGTATCTGCTAAAACAGGCTATATTTCTGGAACATATGCTTTAAGTGGCTATGTAAAAGGAAAAAGTGGCAAGTGGTATATCTTTAGTATTTTGACACAGGCCAATAAAACTTCAGCTATCCCAACTATTGATGAAATTGTCAAACAGATTGCTAATGAAATGTAAGGATGATTGCATATTATTGCAGATTCAAGAAAAACTAATGCAAGGCACAAGACAAAAGTGTATAAACAAAAAGGTCGTTTCAGTGTGGAACGGCTTTTTTAATGGAAAAACATATGGCCCATCATCTTTACTGTTTTACGACAGGTGAATATTCTCACTCTGTATTTGGGATTTTGTGTACCACTTTTTAATAGCAAAGGTGAAATTATTGCTTCTTTAACCTTAGCTGGCCCAGTTTATCGGAAACCAACGGCTGAGAAACTTCCTGAAATGGTGGAAATTATCCAATATGCAGCGATGAGTATTCAACGATATTTCGATCAATATAGCTTTAAACTTTATAATGATTAATCTATAACTTCTTTCAGCGGGTGTCCAAACATCTGCTGCTGACGCTTCGCTTTCGCGCAAAAAACATCTGCGGCTGACGCTTCGCTTTCGCGCAAAAAACATCTGCAGACCTAAGCACAAAGCCGATTCTGGACGCAATTATGCAGAGGCATAATTGATTGATGTCTGCTAAAAAAGCTCAGGGCACTGTAAAGCTGTTGAGCTTTTTGCTATCTTTTATTAATTTTGTGAGGTTTCTTTTCTAGTAAAATTTCGTATAAACATAGTGGAATTATGTAAGTCGCTTTTTTATAAATTTAGCTGACACTAATAAAGAGGGATCATTTACAAATCAAAGAATACTTTATCGTATATTTAGTAAATACTAGTGTACGTCTTTTTTTCGTCCAATATGCATATAATTAGCCATATTAACTTTTTTCCAACTTAAAACGTCAAAAAGAGGGGTAAATTTTGCAAGAGAGGACTTATGTATGGAAAAAAATATCAAACGCTCTAAGGAAAAAAAGAGCAAGAAAAAAATTTGGCTTTGGATAGTAGGTAGCTTATTAACAATTTTTTTAATTTTTATAGGTACTGCTTATTACACTATCCATAAAACGATGAATAAAATAAATACACCATTAATTGAAACGACAGGTGATGACAATAAAGAAAAAAAAATAGTTACAAAGAAAGACCCATTTTCTGTGTTATTGCTTGGAGTGGATCAACGTAAAAATGACAGTGGACGTTCAGACACGATGATTGTTATTACGGTGAACCCTGAAAAACACACGATGAAGATGCTCAGTATACCTCGAGATACTCGTACAGAAATTATTGGCCACAATTCTGTCGATAAAATCAACCATGCCTATGCATTTGGAGGCGTCCCAATGGCGGTGAATACAGTTGAGCATTTTTTAGATATACCAATTGATTATTATGTGTTTATTAATATGGAGGGCTTCCTGCAAATTATCGATACAATTGGTGGCGTAACAATTGAGAATGACATGGATTTAACCTATGACTCCTACCATTATCCGAAGGGGGAGGTCACTTTAGACGGTGATAAGGCACTAATTTTTTCACGTATTCGTTATGAAGATCCACGTGGTGATTTTGGTCGTCAAATTCGCCAACGACAAATTATTGAAGCGGTTCTGAAAAAAGCCTCGTCGACACCTTCTATATTGTTAAAGGCTACAGATATGCTTGATGTAGTAGGAAAAAATGTTCGTATGAATTTTACGATGAAGGACTTAATCCAACTACAAAGTATTTATAAAAAAATGGATGGTAATATTGAACAGTTGTCGTTTAAAGAGGGAAATGGCAAAACAATTGACCACATATGGTATTTTATCCCTGAAGAGACAGAGCTAGAAAAAATCAAATCGGAATTAAAAGCCAGTTTGCAATAAATACTTAGGAGTGACAATTTGAGTGATAGCTGTAAATCTTTTGACAATGAAGGGAGGGAGAACAATGAATGGGAGGACCCAGGTGCTTAGGTATACAGCTCTAAATAATTGCATGCAAAGCTATGTGCCTAAGCGTAAAGTTCAAAAAAAACCAGTCAGTTCCGCTATACGTCATTTACAACTATTGTGCTTAAAAATTTTCATGTAAAACATAAAAAATCATTCAGGTAGGGTGCATGCCTAGTTGAATGGTTTTTTATTTCATTCAAATGTTTGAAATATCAGAAAATTTAGTGTATAATTGCATTAGAAATGGTTGAGGGAGTGATTGTGATGATCATAGGCACAATTTTATTAGCAGTTGCATTACATACCGGTATTGTTTTAGCAGTAGACTTAATGAATGAGCAACACCACTCTACTACGCAAAGTAACCATTCATAATCGAAAAACAAAAGAATAGAATGCATATAGGCAAAGCTATTAAGAAGCTTTGTCTATTTTTTTGTGGCTCGTCACCAAAAATTGGGGATGACATTTGTTAAAACGTATCCGCGGATTTTGGCCTGACCTAATCACTTTCGGACCTGAGCAGTTCTTCGGTTAACCTGATCAAATCTTGGCCTGACCCGTTCGGTTTCTCCTAGGATCTGATCAGATTTCCGGCTGACCGGATCAGATCTTGAGCCGACCCGATCAGTTTTCTTTTGGAGCTGAGCGTTTCTTTGGTTAATGGTTTTCACATGGGCTACAGCGTCACAGATGAAACCATGGAGCGAAACGAGTAGGGGGACCGCCTTTGTTTATTGGCGTCCCCAGGAAAGCGCCCGGTCGGAACGAAATCAACCTCACATTCTGGTGATGAGCTATTTTGGTAAACTTGAAACAATTTATGTGATTAATTCGTCAAGATACTGTAGAAAATGTTATACTATAAAAAAACAGTATCGGGGAATGAGCATGCAACAAGAGAGAACAAGTTTCAAAAAAGAATTAATATCCTATCTTAAAATTATTGTAATTACAGCTATTATTGTTTTAGGCTGTAAGCAATTTTTATTTGCACCGATTAAAGTGCAAGGTGCTTCTATGTACCCAACTTATCATGATAAGGATCTTATTATTGTAAGTAAAATGAGTAAAATTGACCGCTTTGATCAAATTGTCTTTCAATCACCAACAGAAGATGAACTATATATTAAACGAGTAATTGGCCTGCCAGGTGATACAGTTGAAATGAAAGACGATGTTTTGTATGTAAATGGCAAAGCTTATAAAGAAGATTATGTGAATCGTCAAACAGATGATCCTAATCAATTACGTATTACAGAAAATTTCACGTTAGAGCAATTAGTAAATGAAAAAAAGGTCCCTGAGGGTAAGTATTTTGTACTGGGGGACAACCGTTTAAAAAGTTCTGATAGCCGCCATTATGGCTTGATTTCTAAAGATGCCATCTATGGTGAAGCTAAATTAACAATATATCCGTTTAGTCGTTTCCATATCGGTCCAAAATAAAATAAATTGGGACTTTCAGTAAAAAAAGAGGCACTTGAGGGGCCTCTTTTTTACTTTTTTAGTTTGCTGATAATGCTTTGCAAACTTTATAAGCGGGGTAATAGATACAAACTGTTGAATTTTCAACAGTTTCTTTTATGGGGACTTGCTGTTTGCTCGCACTAGGAGAAATGATTGCTGGTTTATCGATTGAGAGCTCTTCTACTACTGGTTCTACACCATAAAACAACAATAAAAAATAGCATACTAAACCTACTATACGCAAACAATCACCTCGCAATGTTTCGTTATATTAGTATGTATGGTCAAACTTAAAAAAATATAAGCAAAATCTAAAATTTCTCTCTCTTGAAATGATTTTTTATTAGGTAAGCGTTTGCATTTCAATGATTGAAAGTGCTATAGTGAACCGATTTTATGGATGATAAGGAAGAGAGAATATAAAAAAATGTTGTCATGCAAAATTCAATATGCTAATATATCTAACGTAAATAGTTGATCTGTATAACCTCAATGATATGGATTGAGGGTCTCTACCAGGAACCATAAAATCCTGACTACAAAAATTTTGCTTTATTTTTGTAGTCAGGATTTTTTTCTTTTAAATCTCCCTACAAAAATGAAAGTGTAATAGAAGGGTGATTACTATGAATTGGAGAGTGTATATTCTTGCCGTTACTACCTTTGCGGTAGGATTGGTGGAATTAATTGTAGGTGGTATATTGCCAACAATTGCAGAGGATTTAAATGTGTCCTTAGCAACAGCGGGACAATTAATTACACTATTTGCTCTTGTCTATGCAATATCTGCGCCTGTCCTTTTATCATTAACTGCAAAAGTGGAAAGGAAGCGTCTTTATCTTATTTCTTTATTTATTTTTACTTTAGGTAATCTGATGACGTTTTTTAGTACGACATTCTTGATCGTCATGATTGCTAGAATTTTCACAGCAATGAGTACTGCCTTGGTCATCGTTTTATCCTTAACGATTACAACAAAAATTGTTGAACCAAGACATCGTGCAAAAGCTTTAGGGCTTGTGTTCATGGGTGTCAGTTCTGCACTTGTCATCGGTGTGCCAATGGGGATATTTGTGGCAGAAGCATTTGGATGGAGAACTGTGTTCTTAGGAATTGCGCTTCTTTCAACTGTATCTATGATTCTTATTGCGTTACTGCTTGAAAAAATGCCAGTTGTAGAAGTTGTGCCATTAAAGGCTCAAATGAAATCATTAGCCAATTTAAAAATCTTAAGTGCACAATTAATAACACTATTTATGCTGGCTGGTCATTATATGCTTTACGCATATTTAACACCATTTTTAGTAGAAGCATTTGATATGAGTGCCTCTTGGATTAGTATCTGTTATCTAATCTTCGGAATCGCGTCTGTCAGTGGGAATGCTCTAGGTGGTTGGCTAAGTGACAAAATTGGTACTGGTAAAGCCATTCTAATTATTGTCTCTACATTTGCCGTTGTATTATTTAGTATTCCTTACACGATTATTGCTTTACCACTCTTTTTAGTCGTAACAGTTTTATGGGGTGCACTTAGCTGGGCACTTACACCTCCACTACAAAGTTATTTAATACAAGCTGATCCGAAAACATCGGGTATTCAACAAAGCTTAAATACAGCTGCATTACAAATCGGTATATCCATAGGTTCAGCTGTCGGTGGAGCTATGTTTGCTGTTACAGGATCGGTTACGCATTTAGCTAGCTTCGGTGCCATTTTAGTTTTATGTGCGCTAGGTTGTGCTATTTTCTCTTTAAAAAGAGCGCCAGGTTCACATGGGGCTGAGCTAGAGCTGAAATCGGCCTCCAACAACTCCTAGTTTAGGGTAGAATTGTTTGGATGGAATATCCAGAAAATACTGCTGAAAAAGAAGGACAATGATATATAGAGATAGAATGTAAGTTTAGAGGAGGTTGGTAAATACATGCAGATAGATTTAACAGAATTTAAAGGATCAAATGTGAAAGTTGTCGCAACGATTGACCAGACGCTTTATCGGAATGTGGGTGCTATTATTTTATATGAAGAGGATTCACACACTTTATCTGTACGAAAACTAAAACGAAAAATCGCTGATCAATATATACCAACAGATGAACTCGAAAACTTTCTGTTCGACTCTCAAGCAGATGCTATAAAATTTACTCATAAGCTTACTAGAATGAGTGCACTTGATTATTTATTAGTATCGAATAAAAAAGCTAAATGATATAAGGTTAATTGGGATTGTCCAAAATTAAAAGAAGAGTTAGATACTATCGTTAATTCAACAATCCAGAAATATACAAAGGGCATTTTGAGTAATTAGATTCAAATGCCCTTTGAATCTTTTGATTTTTGATAAATTATTTTACTAACCAATAGAAGTGATAGACTTCTATTGGCTTTTTTTAGTGAAATAGTTAATAATTATGAACACCCCTTGCTCTACATTTCTTGAATTGTTTTCCTCAATTATTTTAATTTCCTTCTAGGTGAATTGATACTATTAACAATTTTATTTAGTTACTTCCAAATGAAAAGAACTTTTTAATAATAATTTATTAAATGTATATTAAATTTTTATGTTTGAATTTTTTTAGTTTTAGATATATATTTAATATATAGAATTTTTTGACATATTTAACTAGAAATATATAATGCATTAAGTTGTCTAATTTCACTATTTTTATGTAACCATTTAATCATTTAATCATTTAAACGAGGTGTTTTATGACAATATCAATTGTATTTCCAGGACAAGGTTCTCAATTTCCAGGGATGGGAAAAAACCTATTTTACCAGCATCAAACTGCACGAACTATTTTTGAAGAAGCAAGTGATTACTTACAACTAGATTTAAAAGAATATTGCTTTGGTAAGCATACTGATCAATTAATGCAAACAAAGTATACTCAGTTGGCTGTATTTGTGGTCAGCTATGCTACATTTCGTATTTTACAAGAGAATTTGGATCTACATCCCCGTATTTTGTTAGGACATAGTTTAGGTGAATTGACTGCTTTAGTTTCTGCAAATACATTTTCTTTTACTGATGGATTGGAAATTGTCAGGACTAGAGGAGAATTAATGCAAGAAGCGTCTATTGGTGACTATAAAATGGCTGCGATTATAGGACAGGACTCTTCAGATGTTCAAGCTCATTGTGAGAATATATCTAGAAAAGATAATATCGTAGAAATTTCTAATTATAATTCAAGAGATCAAACTGTAATTTCAGGCCATGAAGATGCTGTAAAGCAAGTGGTAAAACAAATACAAAAAACTGGTGGAAAGGTGATCTATTTAAATGTAACATCACCATTTCATTCTTCAATTATGATAGAGCCTGCCACTTTATTCGGTAAATATATCAAAAAATTCAGAATTAGGAAGCCGGAAGTTGATGTATTGTCCAATGTATCGGGTGATACACATCAAGATATTTTAATTCATGAGATGCTCTCTCGTCAAATTGTTCAACCAGTTGATTGGGTTGCTTGTATGAATTTTTTACATCAACAAAATATAACTGACATTATTGAAGTTGGCCCTGGAACGTCATTATCAAATATTTTAAAAAATCACTTGCCAAATGCTCAAGTGTATTCTATTGGTGAACTTACGGAGCTGGAACAAGTAAAGCGACAATTAACACTGATTTCTCCACATAATCGCTTTTTAAAAAAATGCATAAGTATAGCTGTTAGTACGCAAAATAAAGGTTTTCAAAATTCAGAATCACAAAAAATGATACTACATCATTATAAAGAATTAGTCGAGATGTATGAAAAATTACATAAAAATGTAATTTTGAATGAGGAAATGCAACAAATTCTATTTCATTTTACAGAAATACTAAGGTTAAAATGTATTTCTAATGAAGACTGGCAAGAAAGACATAAACAATTAGTTGTCATAGCAGAGAATGATAGATCTTTAGTAAATATTTTAATAAATCTTAATGAGGAAATTATGAATTCTATTTATTCTAAAAACTAATTTTAAATTTTAATTGTTTATGATTGGAGGAGCCATTTTGGAGAAATATAGTAATTTAGTGGAGGTTATACAAAACGCAGCACAAACAAATAATGGAATTCGTTTTATTGAAGGACAGGATTTAGATCAATATATTCCTTATGTTGAATTGTATGAAAGATCTTTAAGATTACTGCATAGCTTACAATCACATGGAATTGAACCTGGAGATGAATTAGTCTTTCAATTTAATGATAATTGTAAATTCATTGAAACGTTTATAGCTTGTTTGCTAGGGGGCATTGTAGCCGTACCTATACATCTTGTACACACCGAAAATGAACGAAAGAAACTACAAAATGTATGGCAAATATTAAAAAATCCAAAAATTATTACGGAAAGTCCTTATATAAATGAAATAGCAATGACGTTATCTCTTCAACCTACATTTATTTTAAACTATGAATACTTAAGCCGTGAAATGCAGCGGGGAATAATTTATAAGGTTGAAGCAAATGACATTGCTTATATTCAATTTTCATCCGGTTCCACAGGTGCACCTAAAGGATGTATTTTAACACATTACAATTTGATTACTAATGTTCAAGATATGATAACGGCTTCTCATATTACTTCAGCAGACCAAACATTCAGTTGGATGCCATTAACGCATGACTTAGGTTTAATTGGTTTTTTCTTAACACCTCTCTACTTAAATATCACACTAAACATTATGTCCACGGCGCTCTTTATTCGACGACCAATGCTCTGGATGCAGAAAATTTCCGAATATAGAGTAACAATAACCGCATCACCCAATTTTGGTTATCGATTTTTTATGAAACGCATGAAGGTTGGAAAGATATTCGATTGGGATTTATCTTGCGTTCGTTTAATTTTTAACGGTGCAGAACCTATTTCACTAACTACAATTTTACGGTTCATAAATTCTTTAAAACCCTACAATCTTAAAGCAAATACCATGTATCCAGTATACGGAATGGCTGAAGCATGTTTAGGAATAGCGTTTCCTAAGCCTGGCTCATATATCCAATTTGGTTATTACAACAGAGAACAATTAGCAATTGGACAATCAGTGCAAATTTGTCAATCTTCAGATGAAAAAGCCATTGCACTTATCTATGAAGGTTATCCTTTAGATTCTCTGGCCCTTAAAATATGTGACGATCAGCAAGTAGAAGTAGGGGAAGGTGTTGTCGGTCATATATTGATTAAGGGTAACAATGTAACAAAGGGATACTATCAAAATCCAAAAGACACTGAGAAGGCATTTACAGGTGATCTTTGGTTAAAAACTGGAGATTTGGGCTTCATAATTGATGGCAAAATTGTCGTTGTAGGACGTTCTAAAGATGTAGTGATTGTGAACGGACAAAAATTTCATTCATATGATTTAGAAAATCAAATAGGAGAAGCGGTAGATATAGATTCGGAAAAAATCATCATTGTAAGTGTTAATATTTCAAATGATTATGAACAGATTATAGCCTTTATTCAGTATCATCAGGATAAATTATCAGACTTTTCGGATATTGTCAAATCAGTTCAAAAAACAACTATGCAACAATTTGGATTTTCATTTGATGCGGTATTGCCAATTAGAAAAATTCCTAAAACAACAAGTACAAAAAAACAACGTTTTCTAGTAAAAGAGCACTATCAACTTGGTCAATTTGATGAGATTCAAGAAGAGCTACAAAGTTTAATGATCAATGAATGTAAGGAAGCAGGACAAGAGAGAGCGGATTCTGAACTGGAAAAAACGCTATTAGTATGCTGGGAAACAATACTAGAAACAACTAACGTTGGAGTTGAAGATCATTTCTTTGAAGTAGGCGGAGATTCATTAAAAGCAACACAATTGGCTATTGAAATTGAATGTCAAATGGGCTTAGATGCACCACTTTCATTAATATATTCACATCCAACAATTCGCGCACAAGCTACTCAATTGCAAAAACAGCCGAAAGCAACTTTATGCACAATTCCTATTGAAAATAAGCAACCTTATTATCCTTTATCTCCTTCTCAAAAGCGAATCTATATACGAAGTAAATTTAAAGATAGCGACACAGCATTTAATGTACCTGTTGCCATTCAATTAGATGGAAATATGAACATTCAAAAATTCGAATCTGCAATAAATAAACTGATTACACGTCATAGTATCTTACGAACATCATTTTTTGAAATTGATGGTATTCCTTACCAAAAAATACATGAACAATTAGACTTTCAATTAGAAACAGGATCTATAACTCTTAATGAAGTAGAACAAACAATTCAGTCTTTTATCCGATCATTTGAATTACAAAAGCATGGTCTTTTTCGAATTGGTTTGTATCGTATAGAAGAAACAACTCATTTATTAATTCTTGATATGCATCATCTTATTTCGGATGGTACTTCTATTAGTTTAATTATGGAAGAATTAGATGCTCTTTATGCAGGTGAAGTCTTGGAGCCTTTGGTAACCCAGTATAAAGATTATGCATTATGGAAGGATCAAACTTCAAAAATAAGTGAAGAAGAGCTTGTTTTCTGGATACAGAATATGAGAAATATAAAAAAATTAAATTTGCCACTGGATTTTCCAAAAACGTTGGAAAATAGATTCGAGGGTAATCGCGTGTTTTTTGAAATTCCGCCAAAACTTGTACATGGTCTTCAAAAAATAGCGCATCAATACGATGTTACGCCATATATGGTTCTATGTTCTGCTTACCAAGTTTTCCTTTATCATTATTCAGGTCAGAACAATATAGTATCAGTTGCTCCATTTGCTGGAAGGAAAATTCATGAAATACAAAAAATGATTGGACCACTCCTAAACGTCGTACCTATTTGCAGCCATTTGGAAGAGGAAATGACTTTTAAAGTAGTTCTTGAACAAATGAAATCTTTTTTAATTGGGGCTTATGCGTGTCAAGATTTCCCTTTCGAGAGGTTATATGACGAGCCAGAAATAGCAAATGAGATACTAAGTTCTATTTTTCAAGCAAATATGTTTGTATTTCAAAATTTTAAAAAACCAACTTTTAATAAATGGGAATATAAAATCCTAGACATACCTAATCAAACTGCACAATACGATTTATTGCTGTCTATTACCACAAGTCGACAGCAAATGAGTGCCTTTTTTGAATATTCTAAAGCAGCTTATAAAGAAGAGACAATTTTACGTTTCATTGATAGCTTTCATGAAATTCTTAATCAATTAGTTTCAAATCCATTACTACCACTAAATGAGATTCTAGTTAGTGAATTACAGGTTGAGGATAAAATTGAGATTCTTTCATTTGAATTTTAAAGATTAGGGAGGCATCAACAATGAATAACGGGATTATATTAAATTCAGTTAGAAAAGCAAAAGTGTATTGGCTGGAACATTTTTCTGAAGAATCAACGATCAATTCATTTTCAAGAAATAGCATTTCTAAAAGTAAGATAAATATAGCAAGATTAAGCAAATCTTTTTATTTACCAGAGGACCTTTCAGGGAAAATGATGAAATTAACTGAAGGCAGTATACAAAAATTATTTGTTTTTATAAATGCTTTCATCATGATTGCTTTAAAAAAATATACCTCTGAGGATTTCATTACAATTGGTGTCCCAATTCAAACTGCTTCTTCTGAAAAAATAATCCCACTACAATTATCTATTTCTGAAGGAGATACTTTTGTAGAGGTATTAAATAAGTTCAGTCAACAATATGTCAATGGGATTGTGAATCAAAGTTTTTCTATCCGTCAATTAAGTCAAGAATTACAATTAGAAGCAGATGCTCCTGGTTTAGGGGTCTTTGATATAGCTGTTTCACTTTCAAATTTATATTCAGGGCAAAGCATACTGGAAACCAATCCTACACTGTATATTGAGTTTACTTATGAAAGTTCGTCTGAAATTAAAGTATGTTTTAATTATAACTCGGCTTACTTTATGGAAGATGAAATTCAAACTATTTTTATAAATATCATGTCCTTAGCAAATCAGTTGATAAAAAATCTCGATATGCCCTTAGGTGGAATTTCTTTCTGGGATGAAGAAGAAACTACTGTATTTTTAAAGAAAAGAGAACAATTGAATTCTCCTATACTATTACAGACTGTCCTATCGCAATTTGAAGAACAGGTAAGCCGAACACCAAATCACATTGCCATTAAAACAGGTGAATATCTTTTAACTTATGAAGCTCTATATGCGCAGGCTGATCAAGTTCGAACAAGTCTACAAATGCAAGGAATTACACCAGGTATGCGTGTAGGGGTGATGATGGGGCGTACACCTGAAGTCGCTGTAGCGTTATTTGGTATTTGGAAAGCGGGTGCTATATATGTTCCACTAGATGGGACCTTACCAGCAGAGCGCCTTCGATTCATTATTGAAGATGCAGACATCGCACTCATTTTAACGAAGGAAGAACAAAATCTTGAAATACCTTTACCAGTCCCATGTATGAC